>DATNNZ010000253.1:0-3230 GCA_035601575.1 Chthoniobacterales bacterium | reverse complement strand
AGGCCATGCGGCAGCTCGAGTTCTACGATTGGCCCGGCAATGTCCGCGAACTGGAAAACACTATGGAACGTGCCGTAGCGTTGGAGAGCGGCTCTGAAATATCGCTTCCCGTGTTGCCGGACCGTATTGCCGGATACTCCGGCATTGGCGCAGCCGCCGTCGTGGGGGGGCGGTTGAACATACCCGCCGAGGGGATCGATTTCGAGAAGGAAATGGCCGATGCGGAGCGCCGTTATTTGCAAGCGGCGCTAGAGAAGGCCGATGGGGTCCGTACACGCGCGGCAGAGACACTCAAGATCACTTATCGGTCCTTCAGGCATTACGCCAAGAAACATAACATCTAGATAGACATAAGTGACCCTAATTGCCCCAGGATATAGACAAAAACTGTCGACAATAAGCGTCCAAGCTCGAGTTTACTGCTATCGACGGCCTATGGAAATTAGTACTAGAACCTACTTAGTCTAAACTATTGAGTGGGATACAAGCATCTAGGCATTCAATTCTAAAGAAGTTCTGAGTTGGTACTAGGCCTGCTACTATAGGCACCGTGCTCTGGCAATACGAGTTCTCAAGGAGAGATTGAAATCACATGCGTAATAAACAAAAGGGTTTCTCGCTTATCGAATTGTTGATCGTCGTGGCGATCATTTTGATCATCGCGGCCATCGCAATTCCCAACCTGATTCGCTCGAAGATGGCAGCGAACGAAGCTTCCGCCGTGGCTTCACTTCGCACCATCAACACGTCGGAAGTGGTGTACTCCAGCACTTACAACACCGCCGCCGTCTTTGGCACCCTGCCACAGCTGGGCTCTGCCGGTACTGCAGGTGCTACCTGCACCCCTGCAGCCCTTCAGGCGGCGCCTCCAACCGCCGCCAACTCTTGCTTGATTGACAATGCGTTGGAGGTTGCGAACGCCGCTCCTGGAAAGTCGGGCTATCTTCTGACCCTCGCAGTGGCGAACGCGGCCTATACGGGAAACAACGATCCTACTGCTCCGGGTTCGAGCGGTACGCGCCACTTCTTCACGGATCAAAGCTTGGTGATTCGTCAGAATGCGGCTGCAAAGGCTGCAGCGGGCGACCCCCCAATTTAGTCCTTTCCGGCTCGCGAGTCAGCTCCGCTGTCTTGCCGGTCGGAACAACCGAGATGCAAAGAGCGTGGAACCTCGGTTCCGCGCTCTTTCTCTTTTTCCTGACACTTTAGGACTTAACTTATCGGGCCAAAGTCCAAGTGCTTCCAACGCACCGAGGCATCGCAACGCCAACAAGTAGGCTGACGATTAGTGTTATTTTGCATGTGACGGAAATTGGCAATTTGTCATTCCTGACGGTCGCCAGTGGGCTTGGCCAAAGTACAATGTCCTAAGCAAGGGACGCAGAATCAATAGATTACGGCAACATCGTCTTTGAGCAACATTATTGGCCCTTGCAGTGCCTTTGTAGAAGGCGTGCGTGCTCTTGCACCGACAATCTCAAGGAGAATGAACACTAAAATGCGCAACAAACAAAAGGGCTTCTCGCTTATCGAGTTGCTCATCGTCGTGGCGATCATTTTGATCATCGCGGCCATCGCAATTCCCAACCTGATTCGCTCGAAGATGGCAGCGAACGAAGCTTCCGCCGTGGCTACTCTTCGCACGATCAACACGTCGGAAGTGGTGTACTCCAGCACTTACAACACCGCCGCCGTCTTTGGGACCCTGCCACAGTTGGGTTCTGCCGGTAGTGCGGGTGCTAGCTGCACCCCTACAGCTCTTCAGGCAACTCCTCCAACGTCCGACAACTCTTGCTTAATTGACAACGCTCTGGAAGTCGCCAACGTTACCGCAAAATCGGGCTATCTTGTGAAAGTCGTAGTGGCGAAGTCCGCCTATACGGGAAACAACGACCCGTCTGCTCCGGGTTCGAGCGGTACGCGCCATTTCTTCACGGATCAAAGCTTGGTGATCCGTCAGAATGCGGCTGCAGCGGCTGGACCGGGCGACCCCCCGATTTAGTCCTTTCCGGCTCGCGAGGCAGTTCTGCTGTCTTGCCGGTCGGAACAACAGAGATGCAAAGAGCGTGGAACCTCGGTTCCGCGCTCTTTCTCTTTTTCAGCGCGCCCCGTGAATTGTGGCGACTCGAGCCAGCGAGTCAGTTCTTTCAACAGGGTATCTCCGCACTTGCTAAACTACTGCGATGGTCAAGCTACTCTGCGTTTTCCTGTTGCCCTTAGCTCCGCTCGGAGAAAGCGCCGATGCCGTTAAACTTGCTTCACGTATGGAGACGCGGTACCGCAACGCCACAACTTTGCAAGCCACTTTTCTCGAGCGTTATTCGGAAAATGGAGCGGTCCTTCGTACCGAGGCGGGCACCGCATATTTTCGGCGGCCCGGAAAAATGCGCTGGGAGTACGATCACCCCGAGAAGGATCTATTCCTCATAGATGGAAAAACCGCGTGGTTCTACGTCCCCGCGGATCACACCGTCACCCGAGTGCCGGCCAAACAAAGCGAAGACTTGCGTACGCCGCTGGCTCTCCTGGCTGGTCGCATGAAGATTTCGCGCATTTGCTCGCGTGTGGAGCTCGCCGAGCGCGAGAATCCCGTGCGCGAAGACGACGCAGTATTGCATTGCGTCGTCCGCGGCCAACCCAAAACCGCGGCAAACGCCAGCTCAGCCGACAACCCATTCGGCAACGAAGCAGCCGATGCCATTTTTTTTGAGGTAAATCGCGACAATGGGGAACTAGCCCGCATAATCGTCCGCCAAGCCGGCGGTATCCAGGTGGAATTTCGCTTCGAGAACTGGCGCTTCGACCCGCCAATCCCGGAATCGATGTTTCATTTCGAGCCGCCCCCCGGCGTGGCCATTGTGAACGGCGAATTACTAGACGCAAAAACTCAGGGCAATTAATCGGACATTGCGGGCCAGCCCTCCCGTGACGTTCAAATAACGGCCAACCCCAGCCATCTTCCCCGCATATCAGTTAGATGAGGTAAACTGAGTACTTATGGGTGAGTTCGTTTGCCGTGTGGCTGATGCCAACGGCCGAGTTTTTTCGCATATAGAAGCCGCGAGTTCCATGGCGGAAGCGCGCCAGAAGCTGGCCGAGCGTGGACTATACGTGTACGCGGTCGATCAGCGCAATCGCCTCTTGGCCGGCATGTTCCAGCGCCGCGAGCGCGCCATAGGCGGCAGCGAATTCCTCATCCTCAATCAGCAATTCAACACCTTGATCAAGGC
>DATNNZ010000252.1:0-7511 GCA_035601575.1 Chthoniobacterales bacterium | reverse complement strand
TCAGCAACATGGCGGAGCCACGGCCTTTGAGCGCTTGCTTCAACTCGGCCAGCGTAAGCGCCTTGTCTTTCACACGGGCATGCAGCGTTTCAAGGTCGGTCGACAGGTGCGATTGGGAGGAGCTTTGATCAGTCGTCATCGTAAATTGGTAACAGGTAGTGAATCGTGGTTAGTTTTCGGTGCAGGCCCTCCCGCCGCTTGACGTCGGCGGTCTATCAATAAAGAAAGGCCGATCGCGGCCAATAGCACCAAGCCAATGACGGTGAGTGAGGCCGCCGTTGGGATGTGGTAAAGATCAACCAGGAGCATCTTGGTGCCGATTAAGGAAAGGATGACTGCCAGGGCTGGCTTAAGATAGACAAACTTGTGAACGACGCCGGCGAGCAGGAAATACAGTGAGCGCAAACCAATCTTTATGCCCGTGAAGATCAAGAAGGCACCGAAGAAATAAATGACCCAGTGGAACCTTTCAACGAGCGCGACTCCAACGCCGATCATAACACCGCGTAAGATCAGTGCGCTCAAAATACCCAAAAAGAGGACGCGGTGTTGGTAAGCCGCCGGCACGGCAAAATAGGAGAAGACGAGAACGAAAACGAAGATGTTATCGACGCTAAGTGAATATTCGACCATGTACCCGGTCAGAAACTCCAACGCTTTCGGGTGTCCCTCCCAATACCAGATCAGTGAGTTGAACCCGACCGAAAGCGCCACCCAAACGGCAGTCCACATCGCCGCTTCTTTCGTGCTCGGGGCGTGCGCCTTGCGCTGAAAGCCAAACAGATCGATAGCCAGCACACAGAGCACGCCGGCGTTAAAGGCGATCCAAAGCCAGAGATTCGTGTGCATCTAACGTTAATCTAGTAAGGATTGAGTTCAGGCGACTACTTGGCAATTCGCCGCCGAGCTCGGCGGTTGCAGGTTAAGCGGCTGATCTAGTCGGGCCGCAGACAACCGTCGCACGGTCCTCATCGACGAATAAAACGAATCCAACCGAAGTGGCGAGACAACTGAGAGCAGTTGATCGATGTCAAAGGGGGGAAGCGGCCAGCGCAACTTGTGCCCGTGCGAACTCCGCCTGAACGCGTCCTCATGGCGGCGCAGCACCAGGCTGACGACCATCGCATCGTCCAATAAGCCCATCCCGGGGATGGAGTCGGGAATCAGATCAGTAGCGCTCCGAAAATAGAGGAGCGCGAACGCCGCTTCGCTCACAGTCTGCGAAGTGAGATAGCGGTTTGGCCCGGTGACCTCGTCTCTGATCACAAGGGAAAGGAATTCGAGCTGGTCTGATAGGTATGGGTATGTATGCGATGGAATCGTGGTAAAGCGTTTGCGCAATGCCGGCAAATCGGCAATCAGCCGATCCACGTCGGCAACCGATAGTCCGCTGGCCTGGTTTTGAACGAAGTCGATTAATTCCGTGGTCATCGATTCTTTAAAATCGGCATATTTCGCGGTCATAGTTTCCAAATTGTTCGGTCTCGGGATGGTCCCGAGTTGTTATTGAATTAGTTCTACTAGTCCGGCGGGGGAAACCTGGCCAAACTGAGAGGTTAGCGGCTTACTCGCACCAACATCCGGTTCAGTTGATTTTGATTTCGGTTTCATAAGTGCCTATTCTTATTTGTCGTATTCTTCACATTCGTCACTCTCTGCCTCCGACGACTAGGGGTAAAGATGCACAAGGAAGTGACCAAGCGATGCGATGAACGCGGCAACGCAGGTAGGCCCCTGTCGCAATACCTTTGCGCCCGTCTCTTCTTCCACCGTCCGTATTAGCCCGGTCTGCTTGAACGCCAGTCGCGCTCGTGCAGACGCATCGAATTCGGCATGACGGTCGACACGCAGCACTTCCTCGCTAGATCGCTCGACGATTAAGGCTGACTCTTCAGCGAGATCGAGTCGTGCGCAGCCAGGCTTCTCCGGTTCAGGAGCTGACTGAAACAATCTTCGGAGCCGCTCTTTCGCGCCTTCTGCCGCTAATATTAGACTGATGTAGGAGTTCATTGGTAGTCTTTGCATTTCGGGGAGTCGACTGTTCGACCGGCGTAATCAGTTCCCACATGAGTACGATGTCGTTCTCTTTCTGGTTCAATCCGTTATTGTGATCCGACCCAAAACACACAAGAGCGGATCAGCTCCAAATCGTTTCCTTTAAAAGAAACGCCCAAGATTATGACGGCGTTCCTTGTCTGACTAATACGAATAATCGAAGTGATTATTCGTGTTTCTCTAATTGACTCACTGCACCTGAATAACGGCTTTCGATCGCGAAATTCGGCTCTCCGCTGTTTCGTGCGAGGGAAAACAGAAGGGCGCAAAGAATTGACATTAAAAATCTTTGCGCCGATTCTTCTCGACCTTAGTGGTGAGTCGGAGTTCGCTCCGTAAATTATTTTAAGTCACCTGCTACCCACTGCCCAACAGCGAGGGACCAGAATTCTAAGGCACATCGGGGTTCACTGATCACGGCAGTATCAATTGATACATTAGTAACGTGCTTCAGTGCGCACCAATATTGACGCAAAGAAAGCCCAAGCCACGGTCAGCAGAATCACAACAGCCAAAGCGAGTGCGGTCACCGTTGGAACGTACAAAATGCCTGGCAAAAACTACAGATTTTGACACGTACGAACATTTAAGCCTATTCTTCGCTATTCTCTAACCAACAATGAATTGGTTGAATTATCATCATCTCCTCTATTTCTGGGCGGTGGCAAAGGAAGGTAGTTTGCGGCGCGCGGGCGAAAAGCTACACATATCCCAGCCCACGATCAGCGCACAGATACGTCAGCTCGAAGAAGCGCTTGGAGAGCGGCTTTTTTCGCGCAGTACACGGCGTCTGACATTGACCGATCCCGGCCACCTTGTCTTCGGGTATGCAGAAGAGATTTTCGCCCTGGGCCAGGAGTTGATCACTACCCTCGGTCAGGAGCCGAGCGAACGGCCACTCCGGCTGCAGGTCGGAATCTCTGACTCCGTCCCTAAGGTGATCGCCCGTAAGGTCTTGTTACCGGTATTTCGTCTGCCAAGACCTGTTCGCCTGGTCTGCCGTGAGGGGGATCTTCGCGACTTGGTAACGCAATTGGCGGCGCACCAACTTGATGTAGTTCTGGCTCACGAGCCGTCAACGAGCGCTTTTCGATTGAAGACACTAAATTATCGTCTCGAAAAATCTGGCGTTGTGCTGTGCGCTTCGGCGCGCTTGGCGGCAAAGTTACGCCGGACATTTCCCCTTTCATTGAACGGAGCACCGGCCGTCCTGCCCACCATGGAAATGCCGTTGCGACGATTACTGGAAAAGTGGTTCGACACCATTCATGCCCGACCAACTGTCGTCGCGGAAGTTGAAGACGCTGCTTTGATGAACCACTTCGGAGCCGAGGGTTTGGGGTTCATCCCGGCGTACTCGGCCGTACTTCCAGAACTAACAAAAATGTACGACCTCCGGAAGTTTGGAGTGGTCAAAGGTGCAGAGATAGACCTTTATGCGATTACCGCCGAAAGAAAAATCCGCCATCCTGCGGTCGAAGCCATTACGGCGAACGGATTATCCTGAAATCGTTGTTTCTCTCTCAAGCATTTCGACGGACTTCCGATGATTGCCGGGCGCTATTGCCTGGAACCTGCCCAGGACAATCTCCCAAACACCTCCTGTCCCAGACAACCTCCTGATCCACCGGGTCGAGGGTCGGGAATGGAGTGGAGTGGACCTCCCGTTAGCAGCGAAGGTGCAGTCTAACTGCGTAATCAAGGAGCGTGAAGGCTCTTTTCGGGTCTAGGTAAAACCAGCCAAATCCTGTAGAATACATGGCGAAAAATGGCGAATTTCGTTCTGGTTCACGGAGCAATGCACGGTGGGTGGTGTTGGAAGAATGTGCGTTCCATTTTGGCGCAAGCAGGCCATTTGGTATTGACACCGACCTTAACCGGTCAGGGGAAAGACGCCGGGAACTCAGCCCGCAAGTCCGGGTTGAAACCCATATTGAAGATGTCTTGGAGACCTTATGGTTCGAGGATATCGATCAGGTCCATCCTGTATTACATAGCTATGCCGGGATTCTTGCACGGCCTATTGCGGAAAGAACTGTTGAGCTTTTAAGTTCGATTACGTTCCTGGGTGCGTTTCTTGTCCAGCCAGGGGAATGCTTGCTCGATGTCGAACCGCCAGCTACGGCGACTCGCTATCGCCGGTTGGCCCTGGAGAGAGGCGACGGCTGGCGGTTACCTGCCACCACTGAATTTCTTGAGCAATGGGGCATTAGTGATCCCGTCCTGAGAGAAGCGGTGGGAAAGCGTCTTACCGATTTTCCGCTTGTCCTGCCAGACTCAGCCGGTAGTTTACGATCCCGCCCCATTAAGTGCCCTGCACAAGATCTATGTCCGCCATACAGCTCCGCCGATGGTAAGTCTCCGGCGGTTTTGGAAGTATGCAGTTTCTTCCGGTTGGCAGACTGAAGAAATCGCAACCGGCCACGATATGATGCTGCAAGATCCGCAGCGGACGGCAAACCTGGTGCTGAAGATCGCTAGCTGATGGTTGGGCGTTTCAACAAACGAGCGGCGGCCTACTATCCAGGGTGCAGCTGCGCGGGCCGACCCAGCTAGTTCGCGTAGAGCTTTAGCGATCCCTGTCTCGACCGTGCAACAAAGGTACTTTCGGTCTAGTCTAGGTTACGCGAGAAAAACATGCGTAAGATTAACATAAAGGATATTACTGAGGAGTCTTGGACCTCACCAAAAGGAAAGTTCGCCGGCGCAAGCAAGGAAATCTCTGTAGCACTGGGGCGTAAGCCGATTGGAGGGTCCTGCTATTATCCTGATAGCAAGAAATGGAGCGTAGTCTCACCCGGGGCGCAGACTTATCCGCTCTGAGCCGTTGGACTACTACGATGGTGAAGAATAAAGCCGACGGACTATCCTCGAAAACCCGATGACTGAGGAAACAGCGTGCCTAAGATATTCTACAGTTCGGTTATACCTTCGTCGATAGACCGAGTCTGGTCGATCATCCACGACTTCAACGAATTTCCATCCTGGCATCCGGAAGTTAGCGACAGCTCTATTGAAGGCAGCGCGCCGCGCGATGCGGTGGGCTCGGAGCTTGTACCTGAAAAGCGGAGGTCATTTTCGAGAGCGCCTGCTGACCCTTTCAGACCGTGAGTACATGTTCACCTATACGGTACTGGAGTCTCCTCTGCCGATGACCGACGACGTATCGACCGTCCAGCTGCGGTCTGTGACTGATACCGATCAGACCTACGCCCAGTGGACTTCCGAGTTCAATTGTGCCCCAGAGCTGAACGGGAGCTGACGAAGATTGTGCTTGGTGTTTATCAATGCGGGTTCGATGCTCTAAGAAGCAAATTCAGTCGCTAGCCGTATCCGAAATTTGGTAGAAGTTTGACCGTGGGTCGGATTTCGGTTGAAAAAGAGGCCATGAACACCAGCTCAAATGCGGTCGGAAGAGCTGAGAAAGCAACCGAGCGGCTGCAGCTTGAACTGGAGCGGCTGCGGAGCGAACTCGACCGGTGTAACAGTCGGTTGCATCTGACGGAGAAGCTGCTCGAGCATGTAGCCGATGCCGTTTTTGTGGTCGACCTTGACGGCCGGATCATCGACGTGAATCCGGCTGCCTGCTCGCTCTTAGGCTATGAGAGGCAAGAGTTGCTCAAGATGCACCCATGGGATTTCGCCACAAGCCCCTCCTGGGAAGGGATTCTTGAGTTGATAGGCACAATGCCGTTGGGAGATCCCGTCACGGTCCAGCGCGCGTACCGGTGCAAAAGCGGTGAGCAAAAGATCGTGGACGTGAGACTGACTCGAGAAAATCACGCAGGACGGGATTTGATCGTCGTGTTCAGCCGGGTTGTCACCGAACAGAAACGCCTTGAACCGCGATCGCGTCAGAATGAGAAAGATTTGACCGAGAGCCAGCGGTTCACAAACGCCGGGAGCACGGCACAGAATGTCACGGAGGGGACCAGAATCGAAGAGGCATTGCGGCGAAGCGAAGAGTACCTTCGACTCACAATTGATACGATTCCAACCTCCGCCTGGTGCAACCGACCTGATGGCTCGAATGAATTCCTAAACCAACGCTGGCTTGATTATACGGGTCTCTCGATTGAGGCGGCCCGGGATTGGGGATGGAAGGTTGCCATTCACCCTGAAGATCTCCCGCGACTATTGGATGTATGGCAGAAGTTGCTGGCTTCAGGGGAGCCCGGGGAATGGGAAGCTCGGTTGCGGCGTTTCGACGGGGTGTATCGTTGGTTCTTGTTCCGGGTCGAACCGCTGTTCGATGAGACGGGAAATATCGTCAAGTGGTATGGCACAAACACCGACATCGATGACCGCAAGTGGGCCGAAGCGGTTCTTGCCGCAGAGAAGAAAATTCTCGAATTGATCACTGGGAACAATTCGCTCGCGACAATCCTTGAGGCGTTGTGCCGGCTAGTTGAAGGAATGTTTAGCGGTTCTTTGTGTGCGATCCTGTTTTTGGATGCCGATGGCGAGCGGCTCAGAAAAGGAATAGCGCCCAGCTTCCCGCCGGATTTCATGACTGCGGTCGATGGGGTCAACATCGGTTCTCGCGTAGGCTCGTGCGGAACCGCCGCTTATCGGAAAGAAACAGTCATCGTCTCTGATATCGACACGGACCCTCTTTGGGCCGATTATCGTCAACTAGCCTTGGCATACGGGCTGCACGCAGGTTGGTCCACGCCGATACTATCCGCACAAGAGACGGTGTTAGGGACCTTCGCAATCTATTCCCGCGAGCCGCGCAGCCCAACACCGCAAGAGCGTAAGCTACTCGAGCAGTTTGCTCATGTCGCCAGCGTTGCCATTGAACACACGCGGGCTCAAGAAAGCCTGCGCCGAAGCGAAGCGAAATACCGAGATCTCATCGATGTCTCGCCAGACGCGATCTATATCATCGATACTGACCTCACCTATGTTCTAGCAAATCCGGCCGGCACGGAGTTAGCAGGGTGCACACAGGAGGAACTGATCGGCACGCCGATTGCCGAGACCTTCGTCCCGGAAGAACGTCCCTTGTTGCCTGCGCGGATGGAGATGATGAAGACAGAGCCCTATCTGCGTTTTGAGAGGAAGTTCGTCCGGAGAAACGGAGAGATCGTTCCAGTGGAAGTTTCGCTGACGACGGTCCGCGGCCGGTATCTCCAGGCCGTCCTCCGAGACATCAGCGAGCGCAAACGATCGGAGGAAGCGCTCAGAGCTTCGGAGCAGCTGGCACGCGGCCAGGTAGAAGCCCTGACCTACAGTTTGGACGTTTTGGCGACAGCATCGGAGCCGGAGAAGTTTCTCGGAAAAATGCTGAGCACGATCTGTCGCCAACTGTTTGGGCAAAGCGCGACTTTGTGGTTATTCGACGAACCTACTGACTCACTCATTTTGCGACTGGTGGTCGACTCGGTGAGTCCCGTCGGCTTCGATCCAGAACATCCGCTCATACAGAATCCGCGGTCATGGAGGGAGAATCC
>DATNNZ010000251.1:0-7210 GCA_035601575.1 Chthoniobacterales bacterium | reverse complement strand
TTGATGCTGGACGCACGCTCGCCTTGCGTTTCCAAGAGAACGGGCGCTATCTCTGTTCGTTCGTGGCGCCAGAAAGCCTGTTCATCGACATCATGATGAACGTCGGATTGATCTTCTATACGGCCAAAGCAACGCAGGATGATGCATTGTGGAGCGTGGCTGTTCAGCATTGTTTGACCACTAGACGTTATTTGGTGCGCGGTGATGGCAGTACCGCCCATGAAGGAATCTTTGGCCTGGATACAGGTGAATTTATGCGTCAATCGACGCACCAGGGTTGGCGAAACGATTCGAGTTGGGCCCGAGGACAAGCATGGGCCCTATATGGTTTTACCACCGCTTACGAATTTACCGGCGATGAGCGATTTTTAAGCGCGGCGCAACAATGTGCCGATTTTTTTATTGATCGCACGCCTTCGCATGGCGTTCCGCCGAACGACTGGGAGGAACCGACGCCCCAGCAAATCTATGAAAGCTCAGCTGCTGCGATTGCGGCTTGTGGCCTGTTTGCCCTATCTGACGTCGTCAAGGAGGCGGCGGTCGCGCGGGCCTACCGGGTCAGAGCGTATCGGATTCTCGACACGCTGCTTGGGCCAGAGTTTTTAGCGGATCAAACGCCCGGTTGGGAGGGGATCCTCAAGCACGCAATCTACCATGAACGTAAGGGGCTGGGAGTCGATGAAAGCGTCATGTGGGGAGAATACTTTTTCCTCTCGGCGATCGATTCTTTGCTTGCCAAGTAGCTGGAAAACCTAGGAAACACTATTTCTTCATGCAATTTGAATTAATCGGGCGAGAAGATGCAAAATCTACATGCATTTTTTCCATAACCACACCATAACTACACGCGAATGAAGAAGTTACCCCCCAAATTAGTCGGTTTAGCGCTTGCCGCGCTAGCCCTGATGCCTGCAGCGGGCAACGCTGCTGACAAGAAACTCGAGGTATTCTCCTGGTGGACCTCCGGCGGAGAAGCGGCCGCTCTCGACGCTCTCTTCAAGGACTACAAGGAGAAAGTTCCTGGTGTCGAAATCATCAACGCAACCGTGGCCGGTGGCGGCGGTTCTGCCGCGCGCCCCGTCTTGCAAGCCAGGTTAGCCGGTGGCAATCCGCCCGATACCTGGCAGACACATCCTGGGTTTGAGTTGCTCGACCAATATGTAGCGTCCGGATACTGTGAGCCGGTCACAGATATCTACACCAGCGAAGGCTGGGATAAAGTCGTCCCTAAAGGGTTAATCGACATGCTGAGCCAGGAAGGCAAAGCTTATTCGGTGCTCTGCGGTGTTCACCGCGGCAATGTGCTGTGGTATAACAAGAAGTTGCTGGAAAAGAACGGCATCAAAGTCGGCGATAAGATGACTTTTGACGAGTTTTTTGCCGCGGCGGACAAATTGAAGGCTGCGGGAGTCACCCCGCTGGCGGTCGGTGATACCGGTATCTGGGCGAGTTCCCAGCTGTTTGAGAACACCTTACTCGGTGTAGTCGGCCCGCAAGGTTGGAAAGACCTCTTCAGCGGGAAAATGAGTTTCGACGATCCTAAGGTGAAGGAAGCAGCCACGCTCTATGGCAAGCTACTGAAATACCAAAACAGTGATCACTCGGCACTCTCTTGGGACCAAGCGGTCAAGGCCGTAGAGGAAGGAAAATGCGCGTTTACTTCGATGGGCGACTGGACGGTCGGCGAATTCGTAAAAGGCGGATTCAAACCGAATGAAGATTTCGGTTGGGTCTCGCATCCGGGAACAGATGGCTCATTTATCATCGTCGCGGATGGTTTTACCTTGGCTAAGGGCGCCCCGCACAAAGACGAAACGATCGCCTGGTTGAAGTCGATCGGGAGCAAACAATCCCAAGAGGATTTCAATCCTCTTAAGGGATCGATTCCAGACCGCACCGACGTTGATAAGAGCAAGTTTGGCCCGTACCATCAGTGGTCGATGGCTTCGTTTGCCAAGGATGCCTTGTTGCCGAGTTGCGTTCACGGCGAAGCGGCTCCGGCTGCGTTCCAACAATCGCTGAACGATGCAATTACCTCCTTTGTGGCCGATCAAAACGTCGACCGATTTGTTTCCGCGTTGGTTCAAGCAGCGAAAGACTCAAGTATCAAGAAGTAAGGAGTCATAAGTCGGAAGTTAGAAGTTAGAAGTTTGCATCAGCGGCGCTGCGCACGAAAAACCAATTGAGCGTTAGCGCCGCCCCTGATTTGGCCGCACGGACGAGCAGAGCTCGTCCCTACCGGAATTGATGAAGATGAAGACTACCGGCACCCCGATGGAAAAAGCTCCGTCGCCTGACCGAGCGCTCGATCCGGTGGTACGGAATCGCGGGCAGAAAGCGCGGCGACGCGGATTCAACCAAGCTTGGCTTTCTCCGATCATCCTCACCCCCACGATGATCGCGATTATCATCTTTGTTTACGTCTTCATTGGGATCACCGTTTGGGTTTCCTTGTCCAAGTGGGGTACGCTGCGCATGAACATGGATCTGCGGGATCCATTCGGTTTTACCTATTTGCAAATGTTTGCCATGCCGCGTTGGCACGCGAACCTGCGGAACGTGGTGATCTTCACGGTGCTATTTCTCACCCTGTCCATGAGTCTTGGATTGGTGCTGGCTCTACTGATCGACCGGAAGCTGATTGGTCACACGATTCTGCGGAACGTTTTCCTGTTTCCCTACGCGCTCTCCTTCATCGTTACCGGAATCGCCTGGCGCTGGATCTTCAATCCGGAAACCGGAATTAATCTCCTCTTTGATGGACTCGGCATTAACCATCTCATTACCTCGCTTGGCGGGCCGCCCTTAAAGCCCGGATGGACCACGGATCCGGCCGTGCTCTTCTCAGTGAACGATTGGCTGGGGAACATCTTCCCGGCAGTAAAGGGCATGAGTGTGCAATTGGGTATTCCCTTGGCAATGATCCCGGTGGTGATCGCGGCAGCGTGGCAGCTCAGCGGGTTCGCCATGGCGATGTATCTGGCCGGACTTTCCACGATACCCGCCGATCTCCGAGAGGCCGCGCGGATTGATGGAGCCACGGAGATTCAGATTTATCGGAAAGTGATCCTTCCGCTGCTGCACCCCGTAACTG
Organism: Chthoniobacterales bacterium; assembly: GCA_035601575.1. Lineage (GTDB taxonomy): Bacteria > Verrucomicrobiota > Verrucomicrobiia > Chthoniobacterales > JAFAMB01 > DASTDH01. Next base: position 4,116 of record DATNNZ010000251.1, on the reverse strand, counting down.
TGAGTACAGCTATCATTCTGGGACATGTCTCGCTCAAGATTTTCGATTTAATTTTTGCAATGACCGGCAGCGGTCCCGGTTTTGCCACTGATGTGCCCGGCATCTTTGTTTTTGATATGACGTTTAAAGCGACTCGCTACAACCTAGGCGCCGCCGCTTCTGTCGTGATGCTTATCCTGGTGAGCCTGGTTATTGTTCCGTATCTCTGGTCCAATTTGAGACGTCGCTGAGCGAGGAGGTTCCATGAAAGCATTTCCCTTCTCATTCCCAAATCGAGAATCGCTGCCCAAGACCACCCTCGACTACGTCAGCCTGATTTTTCTCTTCCTCTGCATGCTCTTTTTCCTGATGCCACTCTACGTCATGGTGGTTACCGGACTGAAGGATTCGACCCATGTGAGTCTATCGACCATGTGGAACCTGCCGACGCGGCTCACTGGTGGCGGCTTCATCGAAGCCTGGCAGCGCCTCCTGCCTAATTTGGGCAATAGCTTGATGTTAGCGATACCGGCAACTGTGATCTCTTCCATCATCGGGAGTATCAACGGTTATCTATTCGCCAAATGGAAGTTCCCGGGTGCAAACGTCCTTTTCGCGTTCCTGGTGTTTGGAATGTTCATCCCGTATCAGAGTATTCTGATTCCACTCATTCAGTGGCTGCAGAGTATCCATCTGTACGGAACAATTTGGGGCTTGATCACTGTGCACGTGATTTACGGACTTCCGATCACCAGTCTCATTTTCCGGAACTACTTTGCGAATTTGCCGGACGAATTGCTCGAAGCCGCGCGCATTGACGGGGCCGGGTTGATCCGGATTTTTACCCGGGTGATGTTACCGCTCGCCAAACCGGCTTTCGTCGTTGTCGGCATTTTCCAATTCACCAACATCTGGAACGACTTTCTGTTTGGGGTGACGATTTTACCAAACCCACAGGCCCAGCCGGTAACCGTGGCGCTGAATAATCTTTCCGGGTCCTATTCCGTCGATTGGAATGTCGTCATGGCTGGAGCCGTAGTCGTAGCGCTTCCAACGGCGCTGGTATACATCTTTTTAGGACGTTATTTTATTCGCGGATTGTTGGCCGGCTCGGTCAAAGGATGAACTGCTGGAGAGGGATTGTGTCCAGAATGGGACCCGTGGGACTCATGTGTCCGATGTGTCCCATTTTGAATGCGGATGGCCGAGGACAGACAAGCCAATAGCAAATAGTAGATAGCAAATACTAAACAAGTACGATCCTGCTCCCCCCGCAACCCGCAACCCGCAACCCGCAAGCTGTAACCTGTAACCTGTAACCTCTTTCGCGAAATGGACACTTTCGACCTGGTCATTATCGGATCCGGGATGGGTGGAGGTACGCTGGCCTATGCTTTGCACGAAACCGGTCGAAAAATTCTTCTTCTCGAGCGCGGTGATTTTCTCCCGAAAGAACCGGAGAACTGGAGTCCGGAAGCGGTATTCGACCGCAAGCGATACAAAACAACCGAGCTCTGGTATGATAGCGCTGGCCAACCATTTAGCCCCGGTGTGCACTACTTCGTTGGGGGCAACACTAAAGTCTACGGCGCGGCGCTTCCGCGTTTCCGCGAACAAGATTTTGAATCGCTTGAACATGAGGAGGGTACCTCTCCGGCCTGGCCGATCGGGTATAGCGATCTTTCACCTTATTACGATCGAGCAGAAGAGCTGTTTTGGGTTCATGGCGAAGTCGGAAGCGATCCGACCGATCCACCGCGAACCAAGCCGTTTCCTTTCCCTCCGTTGGCTCATGAACCGTACATTGAGGATTTGCGGGCTCGTCTAGCCAAGCAGGGATTACATCCATTTTATATGCCCATGGGAGTTGATTGGCGCGATGGAGGACGGTGTATTCGTTGCCGGACTTGCGACGGATTCCCTTGCCGGGTCTCGGCCAAAGCGGACGCCGAAACGAATTGTGTGCGACCCGCGTTAGAATCCGGTTCAATCACACTCTGGACGCGCAGTCTTGTGCGCCGGCTGTCGACAGATCCTTCCGGTCAAACCGTCGTCTTCGCTGAAATAGAGAAGGATGGGCAAACGGTTGAGGTGCGAGCCGAGACCTTTGTCTTGTCTTGTGGCGCCACGAATTCTGCAGCAGTTTTGCTTCGCTCCGCTAACAGCGCTCATCCCAATGGTCTGGCCAACCGGTCCGGATTGGTCGGCCGCAATTATATGGTGCACAACAACACGGCGCTTATGGCGATTGATCCATTTCGGAAAAACGCGACGATGTTCCAAAAGACAATGGCGGTGAATGATTTTTACCTGCACGGCGAAGGGCACCATCCCTACCCGCTCGGGAACTTGCAATTGCTCGGGAAGCTCCAGGCCGGAATGCTTACGGCAAACCAGCGGTGGGTCCCGCGGCCTCTGCTGGCTGCCTTCGCCGAGCGAAGCGTCGATTGGTGGGTGATGTCCGAAGATTTGCCGGACCCGGACAATCGGGTCACGATCAATTCGAGCGGCGGAATCGTTGTCCATTGGAAACCAACCAATTTACAGGCGCATGCTCGACTGACTGAGGCGGGCAAGCGCATGTTGCGCCGGGCTGGTTATTCCCTGGTTTTTACCCAGCGCATGGGCATAGAAACCAACTCGCACCAGTGCGGCACCGCTCGGTTTGGGTTAGACCCGGTGACCTCGGTTCTCGATCCTTTCTGCCGAACGCATGAGGTGAAAAATCTGTTGGTGGTGGATAGTTCGTTTTTTCCATCGTCGGCGGCGGTGAATCCCGCGCTTACGATTGCTGCCCAAGCGCTCCGAGTGGCCGATCATATCGCGGGTGTTAGTAATAGCTCAATTTCGGATTGCGGAATGCGGAATGCGGAACGTGCAACGTCAAATCCACAATCCGCGGTCCGCAATCCTAAATGAATTTCGACGTGGTTACTTTTGGAGAGGCGATGGTGCTCCTCGCTCCCACCGAGTCCGCCTTGCTAGAATCGGCCGGCTCCTTTCACGCTTCGGTGGGTGGCGCCGAACTGAACTGCGCCATCGGTCTGGTTCGGCTTGGGCACCAAGCCACCTGGATTAGCCGATTGGGCAATGATCCGTTCGGCCAAAGAATACTAAAGACCGCGCGGGGTGAGGGAGTGGACGTCAGTGGCGTTAAACTTATGGAGGATGCGGCTACCGGCCTAATGTTCAAAGAGGTGCGGCCAGGAAGTGGCAGCCGAGTTTTCTACTATCGCAGACAATCGCCGGCGGCTGCACTGGAACTCGCTCAGTTCAAAGATCTGCAGGCTCAAGTCCTGTTTGTCACGGGTATCACACCCGCGCTCAGTGCTCATAACCGCGAGGTTACCATCGCCGTTATAGATCAATTTCGTGCTGCCGGGACGTTAGTGGTTTTTGATCCTAACATGCGATTTCGACTCTGGCCGAAAGAAGAAGCACGAACGGTTTTTCTGGAACTGGCCAAACGGAGCGACGTTTTGCTTCCTAGCCTCGTGGACGCGGAGATTCTTTGCGACCAGAGTGAGCTCGAAGCGATGGTGGATCGACTTCGGGACCTGGGTGCCGGAAGAGTCGCGATAAAACTTGGAGAAAAAGGAGTCTTTTTCGCGGACGAAAAGAACCGGTCGCATCTGCCTTGTTTTCCAGTTTCCGAGATTGATCCGGTCGGTGCGGGTGACGCTTTCTGTGCCGGCGTCATTTCTGGGATATTGGACCGCGTCTCTTTTGCGGAAGCAGTTAAACGAGGGGCGGCAATGGGAGCCTTCAGCGTAAGTTCTTGGGGTGATTATGCAGGATTGCCGACGCGCCAAGAATTGGATCGCTTCCTAGCTGGAGAGACCACGCAAGGGCGCTAAGCAAAAAGTTGTCGCGCCAAGAGGCAGGAAAGAAGAGATCTCGCTCCAAGACGCCCGGTTGGAATTAGAATCTCATGCGAAGACGCCCGCAGGAGAAAAGAGAAATAGTCTTTGCGATGGCATTCCCCGATTCGGAGGGTGCGCCGCTTGCGGCGCCCGGGAAACCATCCATCGCGTGCCCGGAGCTAATGCGACGCATCCGAGCGCCAATGTTCAAGGTCAGTTTCTCGGTGGGGTGTCGCTTAGTGTGATTCAGGACCTCGGCATCCCGACGGGTGCG
>DATNNZ010000250.1:0-4643 GCA_035601575.1 Chthoniobacterales bacterium | reverse complement strand
CCCCGGGATAGGGATTTGGAGCTAATTTGGCAGTTAGAAGATCCTCTAAAGACAGACAAAATAATTAAGATGTACGAGCCGCTCCGACAACTTGCGAAAGAGCAAACTATTTCGTATTCGTTTGTCAGCGGTAATGCATTAGGAGGCGAATCCAAATTCTGCGTGTTGGATATTCCCAGCCAGAACATCACGGAGTTTCAGGAACGGGTGCGGAATTTACCTGATTTTCTTGAGCCCACAGCTAAACCTACGCCGCCGCCTCCGCCCCTGCCGATCTCTGGCGAGTGGACTCCATGTGCTAGTGAGATGCAACAATGCAATTTCAGCGGTACCAAGCAGGTCCGATTCGGGGCTAATGGTATTTACAATTATGGCACCTTTACCGGCGGAGTCCTATGCGCTAACTCAATCTTCGGTGATCCGATCAATGGAGTGGTTAAGCACTGCGATTATGCCGATATTATCGGGGCAACACCGACGCCAACACCGAAACCGATACAGAGACCTGCAACCGGTGGCTGGACTCACTGTGCTAATGAGACCGAACAGTGCAATTTCAGCGGTACCAAGCAGGTCCGCTATGGGGCTAATGATGCTTACAATTACGGTATCTTTACCGACGGAGTCCCATGCGCTAACTCGATCTTCGGCGATCCGATCTCTTGGGTAGTTAAGCATTGCGATTATGCGGATGCCATAGAGGCAACACCGACGCCAACGCGTCGTCTACCCGAGCGCTCCCGCTAAGTTAGGGCGACTCCATTTCAACTAGTCAAACCGAGCGAAAATAACGGGAAGCACGCAAAAGCATAGTTGAGCCCATGGATTCATCTCAGTGGAAGAGTAAGCTTCCTATACTAAGAATTCTGTTATTCAGCTTGTCAGTTGTCAGTCTGTTGATTGGCGCTGGCGGCGCCACGGCTCACTATCTAAGATGGCCTAAACCTACGCCTGCGCCCCTGCCGATTTCTGGCGAGTGGACTCCATGTGCTAGTGAGATGCAACAATGCAATTTCAGCGGTACCAAGCAGGTCCGATTCGGGGCTAATGGTATTTACAATTATGGCACCTTTACCGGCGGAGTCCTTTGCGCTAACTCAATCTTCGGTGATCCGATCAATGGAATGGTTAAGCACTGCGATTATGCCGATATTATCGGGCCAACGCCGACGCCAACGCCGAAACTGATACAGACGTTGGGTAATAGGGCGCATCCCATCGGCTGGCTGTTAGGCATGCTCTTTTTGCTGCTCGCGTTGTTACCACAGCCGCGTGAGCTCGCAGCCAGCTTAAAGTCCCTGATCGGACTCAAAACGGCGTTCTTTCTGTTCTGGATCCTGTTTTTCGTAGTTTCGCATCTCTGGAATTTCCGCGCCGCCGCTTGGAATGGAGATGGACTTTTTGACGAGTCCGCTAACGACCTCGGGTATCTAAAAACTAATATTATAGGTCATCCATATCAGGCGGCGTGGTACCATGGTATCATTACGCGAGAGACCCTGTTTCATTACTATGTGTGGGGTTTTCTTAAGCTATTCGGCTTTAACATTCTCTCGTATGAAGCTGCCCTTTTTTGTATCTGGTTAGCGACCTTTGTATTCACTCTTTTGTTGGCCGACCTGTTCTTTCGCTCTTATGTTGTCACGTCGGTTACGGCATTGGTTTTTAACTTTCTGCCGTTTGCGTTCATTTACACTTTTGTTGGATATCGTTACCCGATCACCACTCTGTTCTGCGTCGCTTCTGTCTATTTCCTGCATCTGGGGTTTAGAAGGGCTTCTTATCTTGCATTGTCTCTGGGTGGGATTTCGGCAGGGCTTTGTTTAGCCAGCTCCATACCCGGCAAGCAATATGTGCTGGCACTTATGATCGCTGCGCCCCTGTACGCTGTATTTTATTGGAACAGTTTAAAGCGAACCAGCCTGTGGAGCTCGCTGGCCGTCATCGTTTATAGCTTTTTGGCGGCTGCCACGCCAATTCTCTTTTACATCATCTTCAATTGGGCACTCTACAGATATTACGAAGGCACGTACCTTCACCAATTCTTCAGCGCGGTGCGGGGAACACCGGCTCCTAATAATCTGCAATATTATCTGACGGGGCTCTGGAAGTCTTTTTTTGCTGCCCAGTACGGGCCTCGGCTTTTGTTTCCAGATGCTTTGCCTATTCCGTTGCCATATTACTGGCTTTTAGTGCCCGGCTTGGGGCTAGCTCTTTGGCAGAAGCGTTTTGAGATCGTGCCGATGGCGACGCTTCCAGTGGTAGGAGTGTTTGTTTCGGGAGGGCCTGCCATTGAGCAGCGGCTGTTACTTGCAATTCCATTTTGGATCATCCTGATCAGCTTCCCGCTTGCTGGGCTGTTGAAGCTTCGGCGCTGGCCCAGCCTGTACATTGGTCTCTGGGGGGTAGGAGCGTCGATACTGCTGAGTGGCTTGGTGCCTTCGATTCAATATATCTATAGCAAGACAAGGAGCCCGTTTGCTGTGGGCCAGTATGCGCAACATCAGGTTGCTGTCTCACGCTTCCTAAAACATGTTGTAGCTGGTCAAGAGCACCCTGGTCCTCCTCGCCTCGAACGCGACGAGTTTAATCGAAGTAAAGGCCTTGCCGATCCTCCTTACGACACCTTCATCTGCCAAATGGATGCTTATTCAATCATTCATCTATTCTTACATGATTACGATGATGACAAGATCCTGTCCTTTTGCGCGGGATTGCCATCTTCCGTTGTCATGACCGAGCAGGATGTATGGGACGCTAATAAAAGGGCTGTTGTGAGTTATGTTCCCGGCAATAAAGATCTGAAGCTGATTTGGGAAAAGGATCTAAAGACAGAAAGGATAATCAGCAAATTTCAATCACTCCGCAGGCTCGGAACGGAGGACTCTATTTCATATTCTTTCGGAGGTCGGGTAAGGTCATTCTACGTCTTGAATATTCCTAGCAAAAACATTGGGCACTTTCAGAGGCGCGTAAGAGCGTTGCCCGCGACGCCGACTGGGCCGGTGTCCGAGATCAGCTCGTCGGATGAGGACGTGGCTACGATGTTTGAAGGCGGCAAAGGAACGGCAGAGGGGCAATTTGCTTCGCCGAGTGGCATCGCCGTTGACGGCAATGGAAATACTTTTGTGGCCGATACTGGCAACGGGCGGATCGAAAAATTCTCGTCAAACGGTAAGTTCGGGAAAATCATAGGAAGCAAAGGGAATGGTCACGGCCAATTCTCTGCGCCAAATGGCCTGGCTATCGACCAAGCTGGAAACATTTACGTCGCTGAAACTGGCAACCAGCGTGTGCAGAAACTATCGCCCGATGGCTCGTTCATCGCGGAGTGGAAAGGAACGCAGCTGGGATTTTACGGCCCCCGTCGAATAGCTATCGGGCCGGATGATTCGGTTTATGTTGTCGACCAGGGCCACAACCAAATCGTCAAATTTAGTTCTGAAGGTCAGGTACTTGCGGCTTGGGGCGGCAAGGGCAATGGCGACGGTCAGTTTAACGACCCGACGTCGGTCGCAGTTGATCCCGCAACCAATAACGTTTACGTCGCCGATCCGCTTAACAAACGGGTTCAGGTATTCGATGAGAATGGGAACTTTCTTACCAAGTGGCCAGTACCCGAATGGGGAGCGCCGGCCGGCTTTGAAGACTTGGTCATCGATTCGCAAACAGGCCGGCTATACGCGTCGAGCGTACACATAAGCACTGTGCTCATTTTTGATTTGAACGGAATAAGAATTGGCAGTTTGACACCAAAGCCACCTGACAGCCTCGAAGGTCCATCAGCTGTGGCTTTGTTTGGTCGAAAGCTCTACGTGCTAAACATGTATGGCAATCGCGTAAGCGCGATGGATCTGTAACCGACAGCGACCTGTTTATTTTGAAACTTCTTTTGAACAAGGCCTCCGGGGAAAATTTATTGACGGCTGGCGAAAATCTAGGTCAAAAGCGGTAATGTTCCTTACCGGCTCATGCACAGGACCACGCTGGAAGGCGACTCGAGTTGCAGCACGCAAGGGAATTTCATCAAAGAGCGAAGGGATGAATCGAAGAACCTTGTCTCCCTTTGTTGGTGGCGGTAGCGAGCGCAAGCCCGCCAGGGAGGCGCGACACTCATCAGCGCGCTGTCTTTCAAAAGATATGTATCCTTTCATATCGGCGGGGCGCCGACAATCGCCAGACTAACAAGTGACAGACCTGATAATGCTTTGTCTATCGGAGCACATCGATACGCAGGCGACAAAGGAGTATAACAACAAAACAGCCTTTACAATCCCCGCGCCGAAGCGGTTACGGCGCGACTCCAAACTAAGATTCAGCACTAGTCACTTGACCGCCAAACCTGGGCACTCTAAACTACCTAGTAACAACATACGCCGCCACCGTGCTTTATGTCACAACCAACCGCTAGCTCTAGACTAAAGGTTTTGTTCTTGAGCTTGTCAGTTGTTAGTCTGGTGCTTTGCGCTTTGGGCGCAACAGCTCACTATCTGAAATGGGCTTGGGAAAATCCGTGGCAACTCGTCGGCTGGCTGCTCAGCATGGTGTTTTTGCTCATCGCATTTTTGCCGGGGCCAAGTGAACTCAGGGCCAATTTCAAATCTGTAAGCAAGCCGAAAGCGGCCTTTTTTGTGTTCTGGGTC
>DATNNZ010000249.1:0-5227 GCA_035601575.1 Chthoniobacterales bacterium | reverse complement strand
AGACCGCGCCACTGGGCGGGCTCTTGAGGGATGAGATTTGAACTTGGCCTCATCCTTCGAGACGCCGGCTGCGCCGACTCCTCAGGATAAGGAAAACTGGCTGGGGCTTACGCGGCCTTCTTCTTCGCGACGGGCAGATCGGTGAGAACCCCCATGATGCCGCTTTCCTTCATGATCAGTAGTTCCTGACTATCGATCTTGACCTCGGTGCCCGACCACTTGCCAAACAGCACGCGGTCGCCAATCTTGAGGTCTATCGGGATCAGCTTGCCGGCTTCGTCGCGGCCGCCTGGACCGACCGCCGTGATTTCGCCCTGCGAGGGCTTCTCCTTGGCACTATCCGGAATGATGATGCCGCCAGCGGTTTTGTCTTCGGCATCGATGCGTTTGACCACGACGCGGTCGTGAAGCGGACGGAATTTCATGCGATCCTCCTCCTTGGCTTCTGTGATTATTTCTGGATTGGCAGTCGCAATGAGCGAGTGCTAGCCGCTCTTGAAATAAGCCTTGTGACACTGGGGCGCAAGGACTTCAGCCCACTATGCTTGACTACAACTTGAATCTTTCGAAAAGGAACGCTTGCGGCGATTGCTAGCAGGCGAAGTAACATGCTGCTAGCGCTTTGATTACTATCACCTATTGAACGTTTTCCTTTTTGGCGAATTGAGAATCGTGCATTGTTCTTCAGTTGGGCTGGAGGTTGGCATGGTCAGGAAAGATGCAGTTTCCAAAGATTTCAGGAAGCAGGTCTTAGGCTACGGACTGACAACAGCGGAAATCGTTTATCGCCGTCCGGATCGGCACTGGCTGCTGCAAACTTACGTTTGGCAGGACTACGACATGTTTCCGAATTTCCCGGCGCTAAAGGATTTTCTAGCGTTTTGGGAAAAATCGCTCGACGGTCCCTTGTTCGCCGTCACTGTCGCACATTCCAAGCTCATCAAGCCCGCCGAATTGCACGCCGTCGATGGCGTCTTTCGATTGCATTGATGCGAACTCTCGTGAAGCAGCCGCCTATTTATTGACGCTTACAAGCTCTTTGGATCGTCCCTTGGCATACGTCCAGGCTGAGAATCTTACGTCCAGATCGCTGGGATTGAGCGGCATGACGAACGGGTCAGGCCCAAATGCGACGTAAAGCCTATAAAGCTCCTTCGCAGTCGTGCCGGGCTTCCACATCGCATTCAAGTCGTCATCAACGATCTTTTTGCAAGCGGCGACGGCCTCATCCGCGTTGGCAAAGACGCCATGATCGGCGCGCTCGCTTTCATCCATGTAATGGGCGTTGTCATTAATCAGCACCTTATAGCTCGGCATAGTTTCTCCTTCTCGCTATTGAAAAGTTGGGAATGAGCACCCGCCCTTAAATCTGAGCTGCGGGGCGCGGATATCCGATCTGGGATGGGCACAGTCAGACGCGGCTCGCGAAATTCGCCGTCGGCCAAGTGTAACTAAGAGATGGATGTGAATTAGAAACGCATGCAAGCCGCGGGAAGCAGCCGACTTTCAAAGTCGTTGGCAACCAAAGGGTTTTGCGAGACCGGCAACCTAATCAGGAGCGACGGCCATTGGACACAGCAGATATAGGTTTCAAAGCACACGAGGCAAGCGATGGATTAACCATGAGTGCTCTTATTGCGCCTAGACCGTGCGCATTTCCTTTCGGCGTCGAACGGCGTTGCTATGCGTCGGGTGCCGTTGTTAGAGAAGCAGGTGGTCGGCGATTGACCCTTCGATATGTGCCCGTCCGTGCGACCGTTAGATTGGGCGAGGCTGAGACGGCGAGGCAACTCGAACATTTGGAGCAAGAGCCGATCAGCTCCGGGATCTTTTTAAAGGATCTCAAGAGCGAGGAATAGGCTAATAGCCCGTCGTCGCTCGAACCTTGAGTTCCCTGAGCCATTGCCCGCGTTGATATGCAAGGCCCTGCACAAGAGCATCCACCTGGTCGTCGTGACGACCGCCGGGAAAATCAAGAAGTTCTCGGATGAAGATCTCGCGCCATTCAGCCTGCTCCTGAATAAATATCGAGCCACCCTCAAAAAGATCGCTTTGGGCGATAACCCGGGAGCGTTTCTCTTTGTCAGGCGTTACGGTGACGACGTTGACATTCTTGTTTTTCAACGCCTGAATCAGCCCCTTGCTTATAGGAGAGTCCTCGATAAGCAACGTGCCTCGATAGCGGGTGCACATATCGACGATTTTTTCGAGTAGTTGTGGAAACGGAAAGCGACCTCGGACAACTTCGCGAACGTAGAAGGTCTCACCGCGATTAAGCAGCACAACCCCCGCCGAGTAGTCCCCGGTCTCGGCTTCGCTTAAGGCAATGTCCCAACTCATAACGATTTGATCTTTAGGTCCGAACACAATTTCCGAATAGGATTTCAACCACTTGTTCTTGATAAACGTTCCCTCAGCAGAAACCGGAGTCTGTTGATACTGGGCAAGAAACCCCATCGAGCCCATTCCCTTTCTTAAATTCAATAATACCTCGTCGGGCTCGTGATCCGGGTGAAGCAACTCTCCCGGCGAACGAAAGTAGGCAGCATCCGGTCCAGTCGGGATACAACTGCCAGTTGGAGCAATAGCTGGCAGATTAAGGACTTCGAATTTACTGTCCTGCTCCTGTAAGTAGCCGACGAGATCCTGTTGGTGAACGCGCTGCATGAGCACCACGATCCGAGCGGACTTCTTGTCGTCCAGTCTGGTCAGCAGGGTTTCGCGGTACCAATCGATAGTGCGTTTGCGAACGACCTCAGAAAAAGCGTCTCCAAGCTTAATTGGGTCGTCAATAATGAACAAATTGCCGCCGAGGCCGGTGAGCGTGCCCTCGATGGAAGTTGCGTAACGCTTCCCGCGCAATGTGGTGGTAATTTCCTGATCGGTGTTGCGCGCAACGCGCATGTCCGGAAACACAGTCTGGTAAAGAGGATCGTTGACCACTCGGCGAAAGTCGTTGGCGTGGACCTTTGCCAAGTCCGCAGAATAGGAAATCGCTACCGCACGTTCGGACGGATGGTGACCGAGAAACCAGGCCGGTAGGGCGACCGAGGCACAGATGGATTTTAGATTACGCGGCGGGACTGTGATAATCAGCCGCTTGACCTCGCCGGTAGCAACCTGGGACAACTTGTAGGTCATAGCATCGATATGCCAGTTGGGTCGAAACTCTATCCCCGGCCGAAGCACCCCAAACACATACTGAACGAACGACCGGAAATCAGTCGCTAGTGCCGCGCGCAAGACCGCTTGCTGCGAAAAATTACTCGGGACGGGAGTGGCGGTCAGATCGGCCATGGTAAGGATTTTCTCGGCGTTTCTCGGCTTCGGAAACTAAATGCGTGGTTGCGATTGGACGTGAGTCAATCATGTCTCAGGAGGCCGGAGGCGATTCACCGGTCGAGTTGTCTTGGGGCGAATTGTTACGACGCCGTCCCGGAGTTCAGGAGACGCAATCACCTTTGGTTCGATTACCGGACTGGCGCGCGGTTGGCGTGAGACATAATCATCGAGGATAGCTTGATGACTGGGCAATAGAGCTTCCTCGATTTTACCCCTCTGGCCAGCCAGCAAATCCACGCCAAATTTTGCCGCCATGTCCATCAAGTCTTTGCGGGCGTGACGATCGCCTTTGGCGAACTGATTGACGAGCTGTTCGATGCCAACAACCGCTTTAGATATTAAGACTTGTCGTTCACCCCTTTTGACCTCAACCTTCTTGTTAAGTGCATCCTCCAGAGCCTTTTTCAGATCTGGTGCGAGGGTTGCATCCTTGCGCGGTCGGCCCGTTGGGTGGGGTGATGGGGCGCCCTTCTTGAATTGATGTTCTCTTGGCGGGTGTCCGGGGCCGACTTTATACTCAGGATTTGGTGAGTTTCCGCTGACGGTCGGAGCTGGATCGGAGGTCGGTTTTTTCGGAGGGTTTTGGTCAGCGCTCATGGCAACACCGAGCCGGGCGTCGGGGCCGCTCCGCCAGGATCGAGTTTTCCTTCGGTGAGGGGAGCGCGTTTCGTCTCAATGTCCTCGAAGGTTCTGTTCGAGCCATCAAGGGTTGCGGTCTTGCCGGTATATTTCTGCCAGCGACATACAATGACGTCGCAATAGCCGGGATCATATTCGATTACGCGGGCATGGCGCCCGGTCTTCTCCGCCGCGATGACAGTCGTGCCACTGCCCGCAAACGGGTCCAGCACGATTTCCGCGCGCCGCGTCACGTCGCGTATGGCATCGGCAATCATCGCAACCGGCTTGACGGTCGGATGCATTGCAAGCTCGTCCAAGCGACCATTGCGAAAGGTATTGACCCCGGCATATTACCACACGTTGGTGCGATAACGACCGTGCTGGCCAAGCTCGAAGGTGTTGGTATGCGACGCACCGCCGTTCTTGAAAACAAGGCAAAGCTCGTGCTTGGATCGATAAAAGCTGCCCATGCCGGCGTTGTCTTTGGCCCACACCACAAGATTCTTAAGATCGAGGTCATTGTCCCGACCGGCGGTGGTCAGCTCGGTCAGGTGTCGCCAATCCATAAAAACGAACATGATGGCGCCGTCCTTGCAGCAAACCTTCGCGCAGCCCAGGAACGATGACAAAAAGTCGGTAAATTCGCCTTCGGACATCTCGCCGGATGCCATCGCAAATTCCTGGTGTTTGACCTTTCCCAGGCCCGACACATGTCCATCGATTGGAACATTGAACGGCGGATCCGTCAAAACCACGTCAGCCTTTTGGCCTTCTAGCAGCCGCTGATAGTCAGAAGGTTCTCGCGCATCGCCACAAAGCAGGCGATGGGTGCCCAGAATCCAAAGATCGCCGGTTCGGGAGACAATATTTTGAGTAACCCCGGCGGGAACGTCGTCGTCGGGACCGGACTCTTGCGGGCTCTTTTCGGAAGCTTCGTCAAGGATCATGTCAATCTCGCCGAGCGAGAAGCCTGTAACCTCAATGTTATCGAACTGCACGTCCTGAAGAAATTGAAGCTCGATCGCCAGGGTGTCGCGATCCCACCCCGCAAGCTCGGCAAGCTTGTTGTCGGCAATGACATACGCTCGTCGATCGGCCTCGGTCATGTCAGCCAGGACAACGATAGGCACCGAAGTTAGACCCCGCAATTTGGCTGCCGCTAGCCTGCCATGTCCTGCAATAACCTCGCGATCCACCGAAACGATCACCGGATTTGTAAACCCAAAGCGTTGGATGGAATCCGCAATTTGCCGGATCTGCTTCT
>DATNNZ010000248.1:0-7194 GCA_035601575.1 Chthoniobacterales bacterium | reverse complement strand
AATTCCCGCTGCTTTCAGCTTGTCACACGCCGCAAAGAACTCGTCGAAAGACATTTTGCTACCAACTTTGATCCCGTTCTTTTGGAGCAGTTTAGTATTGTACCAAAGCACGTTCCCGCGATGGATGCCGGCGAGTACGGCATAGATCTTTCGATCCTTGGTCATCAAGTTCACGACCAACTCTTTCGGAAAAGATTGATCCCAGCCGTCACTCTTGTAGAGGTCGGTAATCGGTTCGCAGTAACCGGGATCCACGTACTGACCAAGCAATTCCCAACCGGGATGGGTTTGCCAGCTGTCGGGTGGATTACCGCCGGAAAGACGAGTTTGCAAAACGGGTCGAGCCGCGGAGCCGCCGCCGCCCGCCACGGTAGCGTTCACAATTTCAACCCCGGCGTTCTGGTCTTTGTAGACGTTGAATAACGCATCAAGTGCGGCTGCTTCGCCGCCCGAAGTCCACCAGGAAAAGACTTCCAGCTTGGGTTCGCTCGCCGCATGAGCGGCAAGCGGCGTCTGCACCATAGCGAAGAGTGACGCCAGCGCGATCAGGGAGGGACTATTACGCATTGGTGGTTGAGGAAACAGGAGTGTCGCTCGCCGGAACGACTTCCTTCTTCATGGAACTGGTTCTGGCTAGCAAACGACGCCTTGTCATCCAGGCGTTGAGCTGGTCAAACAACACCGCAGCTATGACGACCAACCCAATGACGATCTGGCTGTAATTCTGCGGAATATCCAGGATGACCAAGCCGTTGGAGATCATCTGGAGAATGATGGCGCCGAGCAGCGCCCCGAGCGCTGTCCCTTTGCCTCCAATCAGGCTGGCACCACCGACCACCGCCGCGGCGATCACGTTCAGTTCGTAGCCTTGTCCATCGCCGGAAGAGCCCGCACCGTAGTATCCGAGTGACAAGACGGCAGCGATCCCGGCCGTTAATCCGCTCAGAGTATAAGCCAGCAGCTTAACCCGGCCCACTCGGATGCCACTGAAGCGGCTGGCTATTTCGTTTCCCCCGACCGCATAAATCCTGCGACCAAATGCCGTCTTGGAGAGTAAAATCCCCCCAACAATGGCGACGATGATCATCACGATCAGTGGCACCAAGCTCAAACCCGGCAGCAGCTCCCAGCGCACAAATTGCCGAAAGGCGGACGGGAAACCGCCGACCGACTGACCGCCGGTTTGGACGAAAGCAATACCGCGATAGATCGCCATCGTCCCGAGTGTGATGATGAACGGATGCACCCTGAATGTCGTAATCATTGCGCCGTTGAAAAAACCAAGCAGCGTGGCGACGCCAACGGTTACGATCACGCCGAGCACGGTAGCAACGCCGCCTCCAGACGGACCATATGGCGACAGCACCAGGGCGCCGCACACCGAGGCCAGCGCGTAGATCGCTCCGACCGACAGATCGATCCCGCCCGTGATAATCACCACCGTCATGCCGACGGCCATGATCGCGAAGAAACTCGTGTCCTTTGCGATCTGCACAATCGTTGCGGCATTGAAGAATTTGTTGGCCGAATCGAAGGCCGGCACTTGCTGACCTTCAGTGTTGGTCACCAGAGCTCTTTGGCGTTTACCGTCAGGGGTCGTTTCGAATCTCGGCATTTGCACCGAACCGCCAAAAATCGCCAACACCAGCCCGAGAACGACGATGATGATGATGAGGCCGCTCTCAGGGTATTTTGAAAAATCAAACTGGAATTTGCCGGGGGTGGCCACTGGCTTAGAACATCTATGTCCTGCTACTTGAGTCTCACCTCTAAATCACTGCCGCGCAACCAGAGCTACGCTATAGAATCAACTTAGTTTCCGTCGCTCCTTTTAAAGGGTGATGTCACAAATCGGCCATTTCACCGGTCTTCCAAAAAATACGAACACCGAAGAATGAAAAAGGATCAAATCATCTATTGGACTGCCACCGGAATTGTCGCGGCTATAATGCTGTGGAGCGCGCTCAACTTTTCTTTAAATAGAGAAATGGAAAGCGCTTTTGCCCATTTAGGTCTTCCCAATTGGTTCCGAGTAGAGCTGACGGTAGCAAAAATATTAGGTGCGCTGGTTTTACTCATTCCAACGATACCCAATCGAATGAAGGAGTTCGCGTACGGCGGTTTCGCCATCACGCTGATTTCGGCAATTATTGCTCACTCCTCCAGTGGTGATGGCCTCGCTTCTTTAGATCCTTTAGTGTTTTTGGGCGTTTTGATCGTTTCGTATTGGTATTATCACAAAGGTCGTGACCGGCATCCAAACGTGATCCATTGACATCGCCCGGATAGGACTCTTCTCACGGCAAGACTGCTGCCCGATCGGCTATCGGCTATTGGCTATTGGCTATTGGCTATTGGCTATGCGCTTCGCCGGCTATGCGCTTCGCCCGGATCAGCCGTTGCCCTGGCGAATTTATTGCCGCCATAGATCCCCCAGGCTTGAGAAATAAAATTCCGGGCGGCGACTGAAGCTCGCGCCGAAAAGTCCGTAGTATAAAAGTCCGCGCTATGAGACACATTCAAACTTACTCCCGACTCGTGCTAAACATTCACCGTTCGTCTGATAGTGATGTGGCGAGGTAGGGCGTGTCCGGCAGCCGCGGGACCGCCAACCCGGGCCAGGTAGCAAGAACAGAAAAAGTAGGTAATAAGGACAGGAAGGAAGGACCATTGAAAGCACAGGAGGTTCTTGATGCAGTGAAGCGCTACGTAAGCGAGTCCGGAGATAACGAACGCCAGACCGCAATCAAACTCGGCGTTTCCCATGTTACTTTATACCGGTGGCTCGCTGACAAAGTACAACCCCACAAACGTCGGTTGGCACAGGTTGCAGGTCTCCTTAGACGCATTGGATACATCTAACTTTCTCACGTCCACCGCTTGTTCGCGCGGGACAAATAGCAAATAGCGGGCGTGACAAATGGCAGATGATAAACCCACCGAAGGTGTAAGAAAACTTAGCCCAGGAGCCTGTCGGATTTTGGAGTCGGTTTTCGCTATGGAGCAATGGAGGCGCGAAGCGCAGGAAAGATGATAGCCTGGGCTGCCAGGCCCAGGGAAACGTCCCCCTAGCGCCCGAGCGCTGAAGGCGCGGTAGATTCGAGAACCGCCATGATTACAACATTGGAAGCGGCTTCGTCGGACAGGTCGGCGTACTCTTGCGGATTCTAACTCCTGACTCTTGGCTTCTCAGTTCTCTATTCCCGCTATACGGCATAAACCCCCCGCACAACCGAATCCCGAAAATCACCGGTCATGCCGGCTACTGCGGTGTTGGTCAGAGCGACAACGGAGAGGTGCGCCGCGGGATCAACCCAAAAACTGTTTCCATAAACCCCGCCCCACCGCCAGGAACCTGGATTCCTTGGTGAAGCGGTTGGTTTGGGATCTTCGAGTACAGCGAAGCCCAGTTACCGTCCAGCTCCGCTCCAAAGTCCGACAGGCTCCCAGGGTGGAGGCTTTGCGGAACCCTGGGGTAGGTCCCAATAACGCGTATCGCTCTGACTTGTCCCGCCGAAGCGTCCGCGACTTTTCCGCCATAGTCCGTCCCTCGAAGCCAATATGCTAACAAGTTTGACAACGGCGGAAGGTCCCCGCGAAGGAGGAAGGAGCGGAAGAACCCGTTCAGCCCGCGAAACGACGGGTTCGCCCGGATGGGAATCTTGGGAGACTGCTGCAAGATTGGCCCAGCCACGGTTTCGTCATCAATTTGTCATCTGTCATTTGTCATTTGTCATGCGCTTCGCCCGCCTAGTGGCGCGTCTCGGTCGAGCCTTGAATTTGCGACAGGTCGCCTTCGCTAAGCTTGCGCCGGAACAGATCCAGCGCCATAGCGTAGACCGTTCGTGCAGCGGCCGCATCGTATCGAGCGCCTTCGTCCCGCATGAATGCATGGGCGCCGTTGAATTCGTGCCAGCTGAAATTTGTTCCAGCGTCGGCCAGTGCATTGTAAACCGTTGCCCGGCCTTCGCGGGGAATGTGCGGATCTTGCCGGCCAAACACGACCAAGAGTTCGCCACTGATCTCAGGGATTCGATCGAGCGTGTTGTCGTTCAAGCCTTTGCCCAGACTCCGCTTGTGGATGTCGGTCGGATAACAGCAGGTCGCTGCGAGCACTTCGGGGTTGGTTGCTGATCGGAAGGCAAGGTGTCCACCGATACAGAAACCCATAGAGCCGATCTTGCCGGTACATTTAGGATGCGATTTCAAATAATTCAGCGCAGCCTTTGCGTCGGCATCGTAGCTGGCGAGTTCTTTGTTGATTTTGTCAGCGTTGCCCCGATCCGCCCCCGCCTGGTCGTATGGAAGCACAGTACCCGGTTCTTCGAGCTCATGAAATATTTCCGGGACGACGACCACGAATCCGTGTCCGGCCAGCAAAGCGGCACTACGCCGAATCGGCCCGGTCACCTGAAAGATTTCGGAGAACAAGACGATCCCTGGGTAACGGCCTTCAGCGACCGGATACAAAACGTAGGTACGCATTGGGCCGGCCGGTGTTGGGATATCGATGAATTCGTTGTCTGTGATGATCATAAACTTTTGGATGGGATCGTGCTCGGACAAACGAGCGAATAGTTGAAATGAGCGAGCAAAGTTAATCGCAAAGAGCCTGGATAAGGCAACCCCGATTTGGCAGTGCGCAGGGTTGCGAGCTTACTCACGATCCCTCTGTTTGCTCCGTTAGCTCCTGTTCATTGTTTTAAGCAGAGGTTCGAAAACTTCCAGCTTCTGGATTCCGGCTTCTTATTTGTCATTTGTCATTTGTCATGCGCTTCGCCAGCTATCGGCTATTTGCGAAGCGCGCTCCGTTCGGACAACGACTACGGCAACTGGGACAGAAAAAAGGTGGGTTCTCGTACCGCGATGTTTACTTCGACCGGTGCGAGCATTGTCCGCACTCGCCATTCTCAATTCATGAAGTCCGATGCACTTGCAGCGCTTTGTAACCATTAATTCGCTGAGAGGAATTCTACCTCTCTTTTTTGTCGCGCTGCCACTGATCTTAACCGGTATTTTTGGTTGCGCATCGATCATGCCGACGTACGAAGGCGGCCAAAGGAATATCCTCAACAATGATACCCAATATAAACTGGCAGCGATCGAATTTGGCGAACTCGGAAGTTACGCGGATCCGTACAAGGGTGAGCTCAATGACACGATTCAGTTATTGAGAAACACAGAACGCCCATTGCTGGTCGTCTACATCCATGGATGGCTCAATAACGCGACATCAGGCGATGTCGGCAACTTTAAAGGATTCCTTAGCCGGTTGTCCCAATCCAAACAAGTAATCCTGAATCACTACAACGTATTTGGAGTCTATTTTGCCTGGCCTGGTAAGACTCTCGAAATTCCCTACCTCCAGGATTTGACCTTCTGGAATCGGAAACAAGCTGCGGAACGGATTGCCGGCAATGGCGATTGTTTGGATGCCATCGAGCAACTTTCCCAAGCGGCTCGACTCCATCAAAACAGCTATGTGTTCTTAATCGGCCATTCATTTGGGGGACTCATTCTCGAACGTACCGTCGAACATACTCTGCGCACATTACAGGGACAGAAAGTGAGACCGCCGTGGGACCTCGCCCTGATGCTTAACCCCGCGTCGGATTCAGTCTTGACCAGACAACTGGTGAGCGATCTTGATAATCTTTACGATTACTCAACGACTCCGATTCCAGGCAATCCCTTACACTGGGGCGGACATTTTGTGCCAAAGATCGGCGGCGATCTCATCGCCGAGAGCCAGCCCACGGTCGTCGAATTGCAATCCGAGAACGATACTGCGACCGGTACCGTTTTCCCGATAGGCAGTAAACTAGGCGTTATTTTCAACGGTCATTGGTCCTGGAATCAGGTTGCAGTTCCTCGAACCCACAACATCGTCTCTGAACGCGAGTTTTACCTGAGTACACCTGGCAACGATCGCGATCTGGTGAACTACGAAATTGTTCCTTCCCGAGCAACGTTTTCAGGGAATTCCGACGCGTTCGACTATAACCTGAATCATAATCCAGTAGGCGGTGTTTTCTTTACCAGCGCTCCTAAGGACTCCGACACGGCTGCGAACGCAGGGAAACACTCGCGGCAAGCTGTGACCGCTCCAAATACAAAGCCGCAAGCCTGGCAAATCCAATTTGTGCCGGATCACGATAAATATATCGGAGTGCACGTGCCGTTTTGGATCGTTCGCGTTCCATCTGACATCATCGATAATCACGGCGGTATCTGGAGCGACAACAACATGGCACTAATGGCGGCTATCTTTCGCATCCACCGCCCGTTACTACCAAACAACGTTGTCACTCCGGCGAGATCCTATGTCCTGCCAATGCCTGCAGAGATGAAAACAAGATCGCATTGACGGACTACCGGATCGGTTCGTGGTGTTGCACCCGGCCCAAAACTGAACGGCCGCAAAAGACCTGGGCGGGACAAATGACGGATAACAGACGACAACACACCGACTTGTCCCGACGACTCGTCCGACGGAGCCTTTGTCCTTCGGGCCCAAACATTAGTCGCGTTGGCGAATCGTATTGGAAATCGGTCGCACTAGATGCAAGAGTTTTTCGGTACTCTAAGGGGCGACCCGATCACGGGATTTCAGATAGCGACAAAAACATCAACCTAAGAAAAACTATGGCATACCAACCTCTATATACAGCCGTGGCAACCGCCAATGGTGGAAGGGACGGACACGTTGAAAGTTCTGATGGCATTGTGAAGCTCGATTTGAGTGTACCTCGTGAAATGGGTGGACCAGGCAAACCCGGTACATCGAATCCCGAGCAATTGTTTGCTTCTGGCTACTCTGCATGTTTCGCCGGTGCGATTGGATTTGTGGCCAACCAACAAAACAAAAAGCTCAGTGATATCCAGGTAACGGGCCACGTCACATTCGGTAAGGCCGACGAGAAGTCCACATACAACGCAGATGGGAAGACTTATCCTTTGCCAGGATTTCAACTCGCGGTCCGGCTTGATGTCCATCTTCCGGTCGTCGACAAGGCAGAGGCAGAAAAGCTCATCGAACAGGCACATCAAGTCTGTCCGTACTCCAGGGCGACTCGTAACAACATCGAGGTCAAACTCGCCGTCGTGTAGACCAATTTTCTATTTGCTGTTCTGGCTCGTGCCAGAGCCTGGAGAACGTTATTAATTGCATCCTGGCCGGCAGCATTTAGGTTA
>DATNNZ010000247.1:0-14399 GCA_035601575.1 Chthoniobacterales bacterium | reverse complement strand
GACGTTCGCCGGCGAAATTCTCGCCTGCGGCGCAGTTATTCACAAGCTCGCTCCGCCTCGCTGTACCGGGCCGCTTCGCTCGCTTATGAATAACTGCGAGACTGATATCAGCGGCGACTGTCCCGTTACACCCTGTTGTCCCTCGACTCGAGGCCGTCAACGAAGAAATTGACTCACCCCGACCAAGAACCGCAGTCGCCATCCGTACCGAAAGCTAGTTTGTCATGGGCTTTGCCTATTTGCCTCCAAGACTGATTCCTTCGATGAAAAATCGCTGAAAAAAGAGAAACACTGCCACCACTGGCAACACCACCAGACAGGAAGCCGCCATCAACAGGTTGAATTGAATTCCATGCATCGTTTTGAAAAAGGTCAGGCCCAGCGATAACGTATATAGTTTGTCGTTTTGCAGATAAATCAGAGGGCCTAGGAAATCGTTCCAGGCGTTGACACCGGCAAGCAGCGCGACTACGACCAAGGCAGGGCGGGTTAGCGGTAAAATAATCCGGTACATAATTTGGAACTCGTTAGCTCCGTCGATTCGTGCCGCCTCCGATAAATTGCTGGGAATTTGCAACATGAACTGGCGCAGAAGGAAAATAAAAAACGGATTCCCAAAGAACGTCGGTAGAATAAGCGGCAGATAAGAATTGACTAATCCGAGCGTGGCAAAAAAGGAAAACATTGGAACCATTGTGATGGGATTTACCGGGAATTGAATAAAGATGAAGATCGAAGCAATAACCGGATAAAAAAGCAGATCACGTCCAGGCCATTTAATCCGCGAAAATCCGTATGCGATGACAAAATTGGACAGCACGCTTCCTAACATAGTCAGCGCCGCGTAAAAGATGGTGTTTCCCAGGTAGGGGACAAACGGGAACGTTCCGGTTGCGAGAGTAAAATTTTGCCAGGCCATTTCTTGAGGCCAAAGTGTCGGCGGAAATCTGGCCAATTCCGTGTCCGACTTCAGTGCTGTGACGAGCATCCAATACATCGGCGAGATGTAGAAAAGGCAGGTGCCGATTAGGAAGATCCGCGCCACGATTTGGCGCGACTCTGTTCGCGGAGTGGATGGGGCTTCTTCCATGTGTCGAACAGAGCTCTCCTTTATTCAAGGTGGTAATTCACCCAGTACTTCGAGGACCAGAAGGTTATGATGGCTAGGGCGGCATTGATCACGAAGAGGATTCCTGATGCCGCGGCGGCTAAGCCAACCTGACTGTATTCAAAGGCGTTTTTGTAGATATACAGAGCTGTGAACATCGTCGAATTCAATGGCCCTCCACCGGTCATAATATAAGCCGGGACAAAAACCTGCAGGCCCAGACCGATCCCGATGATGATATCGTAGAGGATCGTCGGGGTTAACAATGGTAAAGTGATATACCAGAGCTTCCTCCACCAACCGGCACCGTCCAATGCCGCAGCATCATATAGGTGAGAGGGGATCGCTCTTAAGGCGGTCAGGAAAATCAAACCGATGTGACCGGCACCAAACTGGGCAACCAATACGATGGCGAGTTTTGACCACCTCGCATCGCCGAGCCAGTTAATTGCTGGAATGTGCAGCAAACCAAGGAGGTAGTTGAACAAGCCGAATCGTGGGTTTAACAGCCAGATCAGCATCATTGAGAGCGCAAAAACCGGCGCAATACTTGGCAGGTATAACAACACCCGATACAGGGTTGCTTCGCGCACCTTTTGATTCATGGCCAGGGCCAAGGCAATCGCTACGACCACACCCAAAGGAACCGCCAAGATCACATAATAAAAAGTGTTATAAAGCGAGCTCCAGAAAAGCGGATCTCGAACCAGTTGCTGGTAGTTTTGAAATCCCGTCCACTCCGGTTCACCAAATCCGGAGTATTGCGTCATGCCAAGATAGAAATTCGACAGGACCGGATAAACCAGGAAGAGGAAGAAACCGGCAATCCAAGGACTGATGAACAGGAGTCCCAACAGTAAACTTCGATGGTCCCTCGAGATGATCCTTTGACGGCTGGTCTTCATGGTGTGCTCAATTCGGTCGGGATGTGCTCCCGACTTCGTCCGGCGGCCTCCCATGCGCGTCAACCTAAAAGGTCGCGATCAGGATCGCGAAGGTCGGAGATTGGAGAGAATCAGTCCCGCAGGGACCCGGTGAAAGTAGCCCAGTACGAAGTGCTGGGTTGCCTATTTTAAGCGGCGCCCGTCCCGAAGGGACGATAGACGGGAGCCGGTCCCTACCGAACTTATTTACAATACCGGTCCATCTGCGGCTGAACCTCATCGACGACGGCCTTGAGAGCCGCGTCGGCTGTTTGACTGTTCGTGATGACGGCTTCCTCCGCCTCCTTCAACTTATCCCAGTAGAGCGCGCCGACAGGCAGCGGTGGCCGCGACTTTGAGACCGGCAACAGACCGAGGAAGAACTGATACTCCTGGGAATACAGATCCTTGCGCTCCTGCAGACTTTTTAACGTAGGCAGCGACGCTGCTTCTTTGACCAGGAATGTTTGACCTTCTTCTCCCGTAACCAAACGCAATAGCTGGTAAGCCGCGGCTACGTTCTTGGTTCCTTGAAGGATCGCCACCGACCAACCACCTGACCAAGTGGTCTTCAAACCGTTTGGTGCCGGAATGTAAGTTACACCGTAGTCGAGATTTGGAGCCGCGTCTTTCATCGCCGCGAACACCCAATTGCCGGTGATCACGAATGCAACTTTCCCGGTAAAGAACGGCATCTGCGCAGGTGGCAGCGTCCCGGTGTTGGGCCATTGCCAATAAGTATCGACGAAGGTCCGGGCTTTTTGCGGATCCAATGCTTTCGCCCAATCATACAAAAATTGGTAAGCTTTAATAACTCCGGGATCGGAGGCCGTCACCTTGCAGCCAGCGAAATCAAAGAAGTTACCGCCAAAGGCGTATCCCCACGTATACCCCCATCCCTGTTCCAGCCATGGAACAAATCCGATTCGGGTGTAGGCTCCGGATGAGTCCGTTTGATTGAGCTTAAGAGCAATCTCTTTGAAGCGATCCGGTGCGATTGGCCCTCGTGCTGGATCGAATTCGGTCAAGTCGATCCCGGCTTCCTTGAGTATTTGTTTGTTGTAAAAAAGAACTCGTGCATCAGTGTTGGTGGGAAGAGCGTAAACCTTGTTCTGATAACTCACTTCCTGCCATGGTCCGGTGGAATATTCCTGGCTGAGATCTTTTGCTTCCTTCTTGATCAACGGGGTCAAATCAGTCAGCAAGCCGGCTGCTGCTCGTTGGGCGATGGTAAAACGATCAATCACGGCCAGGTCTGGACCGGCTCCGCTTCGGACAGCAGTCATGAGCTTGGCTACATCGGTTTCCGAGCCGGGGACGACTTCAACGTTGACCTTGATGCTCGGATTTTTCTGACCGAAAGCTTCGGCTGCTTTTTGATAAGCAGTCTTTTCGTGGGCATCAAGCGATGAGGGCAGCCAGAGTTTGAGTTGAGTCTGTCCATAAGCTTCGGCAGAGATCCAGAGCCAAGAAAAGATCGCTATCAACGTTTTATATTTCGTTTTCATCGGGGCAAAAAAAAATTCGGATTGAAAAAGGAATCAGCACATGGATTGAGTATCACGGCTTGATAGACAACCCTTACAACTACGAAACTGAATTGCTCGGTCAAGAATTGATCCGGTGGAGATTCGTCGCGATACCATCCAACAGTCGTTAAGGCGACTCTCAAACCGACTCTTAGAATTCGGTGCCTGGCGCGATCGAGAATGGATCTTGATCGCCGATGGCGAATTTCGGGTTGATCCCGATGCGCCGTGGCGTCCGATTCGATCAGGCGATCCCTGGCCAATTCAGCCGGCACCGGTCGAGTTTCGATTCGAGGTTTCGATCCCGAAACGCTGGGCGGGATATCCGGTCCGTTGCCGTTTTCGCTTAGGCGGCGAAGCGCTTCTCTTCGTCGATGGTTTACCGGTTGCCGGCCTGAACCCGTTTCACGATGAACATCCAGTGCTGAGTTCGGCGACGGGCGGAGAAACGCTCCATTTCGAGGCGCAAGCGGTTTCCCATGGTTTATTCGGTACTCCTACCGAACCCCGGATCGAGTTCGCAGCTGTGCTGATTCCCGAAAGCGGTGTGCGATCACTCTACCATGACCTCGCGGCCGCGTTAGATGGCGCCCGCTATCATTACTTCGCCGGCCGGCCGGCAATAACGGAATCGATCCTGGAAGCAATCCATCGGGCCTTTGCGCGGATCTCGTTGCCACGAAGCGAGACTGAAGAATACTTAGCTCGT
The DNA here is from genome assembly GCA_035601575.1 of Chthoniobacterales bacterium. GTDB lineage: Bacteria > Verrucomicrobiota > Verrucomicrobiia > Chthoniobacterales > JAFAMB01 > DASTDH01. Next base: position 10,130 of record DATNNZ010000247.1, on the reverse strand, counting down.
TTTGCCACTACCTCGCAAAACCGCTCAGCCGAGAATTTTTATGGCAACGAGGAGAGCCTGGTTTCGCTTTGGGAAAGGTGGGAGTTTCGTTCGCCCACCAGCTCGCTGACGGTTGAGCAACTTCAGCAGTTGCGTGAAGTAAGAGAGCAGTTTGTTGAAGAACTTCGATTAATCCGGATCCGCTTTCCGGTCGAAGGAGGTCTCTGGCTGACCGGTCATGCCCACATTGATCTTGCCTGGCTTTGGCCGCTCGAAGAGACGCGGAGGAAGGCCCGCCGGACATTTCACACCGTGCTCGGGCTGATGGATCGGTACCCGGAGCTGTATTTCAATCAATCCAGTGCACAACTCTACGCCTGGATCGAGCGCGACGATCCAGCCTTGTTTGAAAAAATTCAGACTCATGTGCGAACGGGTCGTTGGGAGCTGGTAGGTGGTATGTGGGTTGAGCCCGATGGCAATCTCCCCGCCGGCGAATCTTGGGTCCGCCAGCTGCTACTTGGCCAAAGATATTTCGAGAGCCGATTCGGCCAGCGGGCCAGAGTAGCCTGGTTGCCGGATTCTTTCGGATTCACCGGAGCCCTTCCGCAACTGCTCGTTTCTGCCGGCATTCCTTATTTCTTTACTCACAAACTAACCTGGAACGAACGGAATCCGTTCCCTTACGATCTCTACTGGTGGGAGGGTATCGATGGCAGTCGTGTCCTCGCGCACAGCTTCGCGAATCCGGACTCCGGCTATAATGCCCGAGTCACGGCACAGGAGGTGGGCGAGACTTGGCGCAATTTCAGCGGCAAGAAGATAAACGACTTTAGTCTTCTCGCGTTCGGCCACGGCGACGGCGGTGGCGGTCCGAGCGAAGAGATGTTGGAGCGCTTCGCGCGGCTGAGTGAGTTTCCAGGTATGCCGCGCCTCAAGATTGGACCGGTCACGGATTTTTATGATAAAATTTCAACTCCATCGTTACCGGTTTGGGTGGGAGAGCAATACCTTGAATACCACCGTGCAACATTCACGACGCAGGGCCGAGTCAAGTCCTTGCATCGGCGACTGGAACGCGCGCTGGTTGAAACTGAAACCGCTGCAACTCTGGCCTACATCTGGTACCGGCGGCCCTATCCGGTGGAAGAGTTGCGCCTTCTCTGGCAGACGCTCCTGCTCAATGAATTCCACGATATCCTGCCAGGATCGAGCATTCATTCGGTTTACGAAGTTGCGCACCGCCAGTTAATTTCCGCTTTGGACGAAACTATGCGGCTTCGGGAAGACGCGCTGGTCTCCGTGGTAAAAGGCAACGCTCGCGACGTCGGATCCTCGTCGGCCGAGGAAGGTTTGGTGTGGAATCTCCAGCTTCACGACCGGCCGCTGTTTGTTGAAGTCGCGGATGTCGCCGACAGGGAACGCATCAGCGCTAACGGACGCGAACTTGTCACCCAACGGCTTGAGGACAATCGGATGCTGGTTGCTGCCGCCGATCTCATCGTACCAGCGCTCAGCGCTGTGCCTCTCCGTTCGATGCCTGGGGAGCCCGCCGCGATCTTGTCGCCCATTCGAGTCAGCCGCCGGGAAATCGAAAATGAGAATTTGCGCCTTCGCGTCGATGGCGATGGATCGCTCGCTTCGGTCTACGACAAAATCTACGGGCGAGAAATCTTGGCCGACCGAGGAAATCAGATCTGGTTATTTACGGATATTCCTCGGCAGTTCGACGCCTGGGATATCGACGTCTCTTATCCCGATGAGGGTTTAGAAGTTGTTGCCGAGCGCGAGCCGGAAATAGTCGAGCAAGGTCCGCTGCGAGCAGCACTGAGAGTCGTTCGTCGCCATGACAATATTGAGATTGTTCAAGACTATCGCCTTGCCACGCGCTCACGAGTCCTCGAAATTTGCACACGGGTTCGCTGGCGAGGAAGGAGACGATTTCTGCGAGCGGTTTTCCCGTTTGAGATCAGGACGCATGAAGTTTGGGCCGAGACCGCTTTTGGCGCCGTTGCTCGGCCGAATCATCGCAACACTCCGTGGGATCAAGCTCGCTTCGAAGTGCCAGCCCATCGTTGGGTAGATCTGAGTGAGCCAAGTTATGGGGTCAGCCTGCTGAACAATGGCAAGTATGGCTATAGCGCACAAGGAAACGTCTTAGGAATTAGCCTGCTGCGTTCCCCGATTTATCCCGATCCCTATGCGGACGAAGGCGACCACGAATTCGTTTACGCGATCTATCCGCATGGCGGCGACTGGCGAAACGGGACTGTACAAGCAGCTGAGGATATGCATTGTCCGCTAACGGTGACCCCCGCAGCCGAAACGCCCGTCCACCCCTCGCTTTTTCGGTTTAAGGCCAATTCGCTTAAATTCGCGTGCCTGAAAAAGGCCGAGGATTCTGACGATGTAATTTTGCGGCTTTATGAGCCTTACGGAAACCGTGGCCAAACCACTCTGGAGACCGCGCTCCCGCTGAGAAAAGCTGCGATCGTCAATATTTTGGAGGAACAAGCCGATGCTCTCGTGGTCGAAGACGAGCAGCGAATCAGCGTGTCATTCACACCCTTCCAGGTAATTTCGCTTAGATTAACTTTTGCGCCCGCAAATTGAAACCGCGAATAGACGCAAATAGACACGAATAATTCGGTAGGATGCGCTCCCGACTTCGCCCGGCGTCTGCCCACGCGCGTCAACTTAAGGGCTAGGATTGTACGGTGAGGTCCTTGCGGGACTGATTTTCTCTAACCACCAATGGACCTGCACAATCCAGATGGCGAGCCCTTAAGTTGACGCGCATGGGCGGCTGCCGGATCGCGGCCAGCTCTGCGATGTTTTCGAGCCGAAGCGCTAGGGCGCGCCAACGTTTCCTCCATGGCTTTAGCGACGGAAGCTTGCGCGCCCACCGCTACCGATGTCCTGACCACACCTCGGCTATCGGCTATTGGCTATCCACGCTCCGCGCTCCGCGCGGCAACTATTTGTGAAGTCTGCGCAATGGATCTTGGCGTTGTGCCGGCGTTCTGGCACAATCCGGCCCTTCTAACCGTATCGAGCTGCATGTTGGTCCGGTCAGGAATGTGACGAGCTCAAAATCCGATGCCCCCCAAACTTGGTCCTAAAAAACATTCAGGAATCGGTCGTAGGAAATGGCTTCTTCTTGCCAGGATTCGCCTCGGGGAAGCCTCTGACACGATTTGAAAATGAATCTAATTTTTATTCGTCCGCCTTGCTCAACCGCACTCGGTACTGTCGTGGTTTGCGCGCTCCTGGTTGTGGGCTGCAAAAAAGAAAAGACCACTATCGCGCCCATCCAGACGATCGAGGTGACCGCGGTGAAGGTTGAGCCGCATGATGTGCCGATCACATTCGAATGGGTCGCCCAGACGGAGAGCTCGCGACAGGTCGACATTCGAGCCCGCGTCGAGGGCATTTTGGAAAAGCGGGTCTATAAGGAGGGTGCGGTCGTCCAGGAAGGTCAAGTGATGTTTGAGATGGAGCGCAAACCATTTGAGGCGCGGCTCGATGCGGCCAAGGCAGAGCTTGGTCAACAGGACGCACGCCTGGCCAATGCGCGGCAAACGCTCGAGCGAATGCAGGACCTCTCGGAAAAGAATGTGGTTAGTCGCCAGGTCCTCGATGACGCCACCAACTCGGAACGGGGGGCGGCAGCGGCAGTCGAGGCTGCCAAAGCCAAGGTCGCGGAAGCAGAGCTCAATCTTGGTTACACGATCATCCGCGCACCGATCACTGGATTGTCATCGTTCGCGACCAAGCACGACGGCAGCTACATCGGCCCCGGGGCAGACAGTATGCTGACTTACGTTGCCGCACTCGATCCGATGCGGATTAACTTTAGCATATCTGAGAACCAGATATTGCGAATCCGGGAAGAGGTCAAAGCCGGCCGGCTCGTCGCGCCGTCAGATAATTCCTTCGATGTGGAAGTAGTGCTGGGCGATGGGACGGTCCATCCGAAAAGAGGCGAACTCACATTTTCGGATCTGGCCTTCAGTCGCGAGACCGGGACCTTTCTGGTGAGAGCTGAAGTGCTCAACCCAGAGGGCGACCTGCGCCCCGGTCAATTTGTGCGCGCCCGCCTCCTCGGTGCAGTGCGCCCCAAAGCCATCCTCGTACCCAAGCGGGCGGTGCTTCAAGGTGCTCAAGGGAGCTTTGTGTGGGTTGTGGGGACGGATGGGAAAGCGGAGCTGCGCCCGCTTGAGCTCGGTGACTGGCATGGTGACGATTGGTTTGTTAACGAAGGATTACAAGGTGGCGAGATGGTGGTGGTCGACGGAGGCATCAAGATCCAGCCCGGTGCGACACTCAAGGTTCTCGAACCCGCTGTTCAGTTAGGAACAAAATAGAAGGCTGCTATGATTTCTCGATTTTGTATCCAGCGGCCGATCTTCGCTATTGTCCTTTCGCTCGTCATAGTTATCGCTGGCCTCGGCGCGATGATGAGCCTGCCGATTGCGCAGTATCCAGAGATCTCGCCGCCGGTAGTCACGGTTTCCACTTCGTACCCTGGCGCCGACGCTGACACGATCGCCCAGGCGGTAGCAGCACCCATCGAGACGCAAGTGAACGGGGTAGATAACATGTTGTACATGGACTCTTCCTGCTCATCGGCCGGCCAGTATTCGCTCTCAGTTTCTTTTCAGGTCGGTACGAATCCCGACACCGCACAGGTTCAGGTACAAAACCGTGTTAGCCTCGCACTGCCGTCCCTCCCTGACACCGTGCAACGGGGTGGTGTGCAGACAGAAAAAAGGTCGAGCACTTTTCTGATGATTATCGGCGTTTATTCGCCTGATGGGCGCTACGATGCGGAATACGTTGGCAATTACGCCAACCTTTACGTGCTTGACGCCATCAAGCGCATCCCCGGCGCGAATCAGGCATCTATCCTGGGCACCCCTGATCTGGCGATGCGAATTTGGCTGAAGCCCGATCGGATGGCCAGCCTCAGCATCACGCCGAGCGACATCGCTCAGGCGGTCGCGACGCAAAACCAGCAGTTTGGTGCTGGCAGCGTCGGCCGCTCGCCAACCAATGGTCCGGTAGCCATGACCTTTCCAGTGGTGACTGAAGGTCGCTTCACTACGCCGCAGGAATTTGAAGATATTATCTTGCGAACAGATCCGAATGGCGTGGCCATCGTGCGACTCAAAGACGTCGGCCGTGCGGAAGTCGGTCTTAAGGATTATCTGCTTCGGTCCAAACTGAACGGCAAGCCGGCCACCCTGATCGCCATCTATCAGCAACCCGGCTCGAATTCGCTAGCTGTAGCCAAGAACGTGCGGCAGACGCTCGGCGAATTAAAAGGCAAGTTCCCTCAGGGACTGGACTACACGGTCTCGCTCGATACGACGAAGTTCGTCAAGGCATCGATCAAAGAGGTTGAGCATACGCTATTCGAGGCCGTTCTCCTGGTTCTAGCCGTTGTATTTCTTTTTCTACAGAACTTTCGGGCAACAATTATCCCTACGCTTGCGGTCGTTGTTTCCTTGTTAGGGACGTTTATCGGGATGATGGCGTTAGGTTTCTCGATCAATCTCCTTACGCTCTTCGGCCTGGTCGTCGCCATCGGGATCGTGGTCGACGATGCTATCGTGGTTGTCGAGGCCGTTGAGCACAACATGGCCGCGCGTCAACTCTCTGCCCGCGACGCAGCTTTTCGCGCGATGGAAGAAGTCTCCGGACCGGTGATTGCGGTTGTGCTGGTGCTGGCGGCAGTCTTCCTGCCGACAGCCGCACTCAGCGGCACAACCGGGCAGCTCTACAAACAGTTCGCTGTCACTATCGCCGTCTCGGTAGCGATCTCCGGATTTGTCGCATTGACTCTTACACCAGCGCTCTGTTCTCTTTGGCTCAAGCCCCATCATGGTCCGCGTCGGGGTTTGTTTGGCTGGTTTAATCGCGGCTTCGATCGAGTAACCAATCTCTATGGAGCTGGTGTAAGCCAAGCAATCCGCCGGTGGCTTCTGGCGCTCGTTCTGCTCGCAGTGATGCTGTTCTGCACCTGGCGGCTTTTCAACACTGTGCCCGGCAGTTTCGTGCCGCCGGAAGATCAAGGCTACGTATTGGTTGCGGCAATTTTGCCTGACGGCGCGAGCCTTGATCGCGCCGAAAAGGTTTCGGATAGTGTGTCGGAAATTTTCAGCAAGGAGCCTGCGGTGAAAGACTCTTCGGTGCTGGCGGGCTACAGTCTGCTTGACAGCCAATTTAAGACTAGGGCTGGGACGCTGTTTGTATCATTGAAGGATTTTGACGAAAGGAAAGGCGCTGAAAACAGCGCTTTTGCCTTGATCGATCGGGTGCGGCCAAAACTGGCTGCGATCAAAGAGGCGATAATTATCCCGGTCAACCCACCGTCGATTCCTGGCCTTGGCACGCAAGGTGGATTCGAATTTTGGATTCAAAGCCGTGGACAGGGCGATGCGACGCAACTCCAGGAAGTCGTACGCGCATTCTTGGCTAAGGCGGGCCAGCGACCTGAACTGGCGGATCTCAGCGCAACATTAGACGCCGCATCCCGTCAACTCCGTTTGCAGGTGGACCGGGCGAAGGCCGAAACCCTCGGCGTTCCGGTGCCGGACGTCTATGACGCAGTGCAAACGCTTTTCGGTTCGTTGTTTGCCAGCCAATACAACAAATACAGCAGGGTCTGGCAGGTTGTGCTCCAAGCGGAAGCGCAATACCGCTCCGACCCCGGTGACATCGAGAATATCTACGTCCGCAGCCGCTCGAACCACATGGTGCCACTTTCCGCAGTGGTGACGACTCACTACAGTGTTGGGCCAGATCTTATCCAGCGCTTCAACAACTTTCTCTCCGTTCGCGTCAACGGTAATGCCGCCAAGGGCTTCAGTTCCGGTCAGGCGATCGCAGCGATGGAAACCGTGGCTCGCGAGGCCCTACCAGATGGTTATACCTATCAATGGTCAGGCCAGTCGCTCGAGGAGAAGAAATCAGGATCATCCTCAACCCTTGTCTTTGTCTTTGGTGTGGTGTTCGTCTTCCTCATTCTCGCCGCTCAATACGAGTCGTGGGGACTACCAATGGCCGTCATCACAGCTGTGCCTTTCGCTATTTTTGGCGCGATCCTAGGAGTCTGGCTGCGTGGGCTGGAAAACGATGTCTATTTCCAGATTGGCTTGGTGACTTTGGTTGGCCTCGCCGCCAAGAATGCGATCCTCATTGTTGAATTTGCCGTTCTTAGACGTCGCGAAGGATTGTCCATCCGGGAGGCGGCCATCGATGCCGCGCGGCTACGCCTTCGGCCGATTATCATGACCTCGCTCGCTTTCATTTTTGGCATGGTGCCGATGTTCATCGCCGGCGGCGCCGGAGCCAATTCTCGGCACTCCGTCGCCACTGGCATCATTGGCGGAATGATTATTGCCAGCTCAATCGCTCTCTTCTTTATACCAATGTTCTTTTATCTTATCCAAAGCTCCGGCGAACGCTTCGCTTCCGCAAAAAATGCTTCACCCAAAACTCCGCCGGCAACGGCACCGGAAAGACCACCCGGTGGTCTGCCAGCTGCCGGAGGGTGAGGGTAGGGCGAAACAGAGCCATCGAGGGCAGGATCCGTCAGCCTGGATTGGTTTCGAACCGCAAGCAATCTCCCTGCCCATGTAAGTGATCCAAAAGGCTCCCTTGCGTTTCGGTTAGGCGACTGGGACAGAACCTAACAGCACGATCCCAGTTGCCGGTTGTTGTTTTGGCCTGATTCCAATCAACGCGCCTAAGTTAGACGCCGATTGTGTAGATAGTTTGTCGCACTGACTGGTCGCAGATTTGAGATGATCGGTTTTGGCGCAGCTCCCGAGATGCTACTGCAGTCCGGTTATTCCGTCTCGGACGGTTAGTAGCGAGGTCGTCGTGAAGTTGTTCCAAGCGTGCAAAGTCAGAGAATTTTCTCAGGTAGCCGTGAGATCGCTGCTGTATGAGTCGTGAAAATGCGAGACGATCAGGGTGGCTCTCTAGAACAAGGCCGTGTGACCCCGGAAGCGCGGGGGATGCGTCCCTACCGAGATAGAGGCAGCGCTTGGGCTGGGTGGACTGAGGTTGTGTTCTCTCATTTGCCAATCTCAGCGTCAATTCTCTCCCCAATGGCCACGACCTACCTAGCGCTGCTTCGAGGTATCAATCTTGGTCCTAAAAATAAAATCTCGATGCCGGAGTTGGCGGACGTCTTCGCTAAAGCCGGATGCCAGGACGTAGGGACTTATATTCAAAGTGGAAATGTGATTTTCGAAGCGATCCCCGAGGTCTCAGTACGGCTTTCGGAGTTGATTACGAAGGAAATTCAGAAGCGCTTCGGCCATAAGGTGCCGGTGATGTTGCGAACGACCGGAGAAATGCGCGGAGTGATTCGGGAGAATCCGTTCCTTGAAGAAGGCGCAGCGGAAGATGTACTTCACGTTATGTTCCTTGCGGACCTGCCACAGCCGGGCGCAGTGGAGAGCCTCGACCCGGGTCGATCACCACCGAACCGATTCAATGTTCGGGGAAAAGAAGTCTATGTGATCGAAACAGTCAGGGTGAGAAGCGCTGCACGGCGAAGGAGTCGTCCAGCGGCAGCGTAGATATGAATACGAGACCAGAACTTTGTTTGGTCGCCTTGGTTACCAACGAAGGCTTGATATTCGCTATCTGAAGCCGACGGTTTGGCCGGCTGATTGAGCGCTTGCGCCATGGTATCAGTCCAAAGCCCCCAACGTGAGAGCACATTTCGCAGTTCCCCGCTAGCAATGAGGTCACGCAGGGCGCCGTCGATTTTCGTTTCCAGCGTCGAGTTGCCCTTCTCCACTGCGATGCCGTAGGCGATCCGGCCAAAGGGCGGACCGTTCAGTGCTAATAATGGGTTGGTGTTGCATAATATTTGGCAATCGGATAGTCGAGCAGTACACCAAAAAGGGCGCCCGTTCACGATATCCTGATAGGCGCTGATTTCCTGATCATAGGTTTTGGTTATAACCCCCGGTGTCTGTTCCAGCATCCGGAGCGCGGCAGTTTGATCGAGCGTGCCAATTTTCTCGCCGCGGAGCTGGTCAAGAGAGGTAATCGGCGGTCTCCCGCGTCGACCGACAAATTGTTCGAACGTGAAATAATAAGGAATGCTGAAGTCGACTTGGTCCGCTTTTTCGGAGGTAATTTCTATGCCGCAAATTACGCAATCATAGAGACCGCGATGCAGGCCCGGGATCAATCCGCTCCAGTCATTTTGTATAAATTCGGCACGCCGTCCTATTCGCTGAGCGACTGCGTTGATGATTTCGTACTCAAATCCGGTCAATGCTTTGCCGGGCGCGAAGAATGAGTAGGGCGCGTTACTATTAGGATCCGCTGCCCAACGTAGTACCGGCTCAGCGGGCAGGTGGACCGAACCCAGCAGCAAGAAAAGAAAAAGCACAGCCGATCGCATCACGGAAACTTTTCTAGCAGGCCGCGAGTCGGTTCGTCCATGAATAGAATGGTCAATAGCCAGTCTTGCTATCGGTCGTCATCATGCCGGCCGAACACGCGCTGAATAAGCCGCAGATTCTGCTATGAGGCTTGGCAACGAATTAACAAGTTAGCCAATAACATTGCGCGCGGTCGTGAGGCTGCCGGACTCCACGATCGATGGCCTGGTATGTTCCGTCGATTGCGGTTTCAGGTTCGTGAACAAGCGTACGAAATATCGAGAGTTGCCAGGTTCCGCGCGTTGTTTTGGGAAGCGGTCCGGCAGCCGTCCGTACGCGTCAACTTAAGGAGCAGAAAAGCCAGTCCCGCAAGGAAGGGAACATAGTTCGGCAGGGCGAAAACCCGACTCCGCAAAGCCTACGTCGCGGCCGCGTCTTTTGGTAAGCATGCTTTTCAGGCTAGGGCGCGCCGAAGCTTGCGTAGGCGGCCTCGGCGCTTTTGGTCGGTCGCCTTTTGGTTAGGCTTCCCCATGCGCCGGGTTTGAGCCATTCGTTACCCGCTGATAAATGCTGTATCGGTGTACGGCTCGATTGGGCAATACACTAACATGGTATTGGCGTCCAACACGGGTTGGAGAGGGGCTCAGAATGTGGCCTCGTTGCTTTAACCTGAGATGCAGAGTCGTATAATGCGGGCAGTCTGAAGACCTGCCTACAGCGGTTTAGTCACAAACC
>DATNNZ010000246.1:0-3075 GCA_035601575.1 Chthoniobacterales bacterium | reverse complement strand
ATCGCGCTCGTGCGCCGTGGCGAGAATCTGTTCGGAATCGTCGCGTTGCTCGAAAGCTTCGATTTCGCCGCGCAAGAGAATGGTCAATCCGAGATCGCGCTGTCCAGCCTTATAAACCAGATCACCGCGCTTCACGAGGCGTCGTTGGCCCAATGGCTCAAGCAGAGAAAGCTGGTGATCGTTCAGTTTCGGAAAGGCGACACTTTCCGTATCGCGATAGAACTGTTCGTCCTGTTGTTCGTCAGTCATTTCACAAGTTTACGCCCAGCGGCCAACAATCAAAGCGGAACGAGAGATCATGCCGATTTCCATTCGGATTCCTGGGTGGTGTTGCGATCCGCCTCGCGCTGAAGTGGCGCATTGAATTCAGACCTGAACTTAAAGCCGAGGGTTATTCACGCCTGACTTACCAACTGGAGAAGGAGGGAAAATCGGTCAAGCTCACCGTCATCCACGAGATGGAGAAAGAAGGTTCAAAATTCATCGAAGCCGTGTCGAGCGGATGGCCGCATATCTTGGCCAGTCTCAAGAGCCTTTTGGAAACGGGTGAATCTCTGGAAGAAACACGCGAATGGCCGCGTGAAACCTGTAAGTGATCAATTGGTAATTCCCACAGGGACTTCATCGTTCAGCCCGGCGTTTGGCCGACAAAAATCGGCCTAGCACCGGGACTCGATTGTGACGTTATTCCCTGTTATCTCTCGCTCGCGGCAAAGTAAGAAGAAGCTTGACCTACTGCGGCTAACAGCCTTTGACTAAGCGTTGCTCTGTAAGAACTCGCCAAAGGCCATGCGAACCACGACTGACGCAAATTTTGCCAGCCTTTCCAGATGCACAACGCATCTGGTGACAACCAAGAACCGAAAGGCAAGATCAATGCAAACTACGACACCTTGTGATTATCCTGGAAGAGCAAACTCCGCCATCGACCGATCAAGAGTGAACATTTCACGAAGTTCGACAGCAATCATCCAGCATAAAATGCAAAAAAATGAGCACAACACAGCTACCGGGCATCATTGATTATCCACTGAAGTCGGGCAATTGGTTCGAAGGACCCCAGACCAAGAAATACGTTCTTTGGCATTGCACGCAAGGACGGAGTTCTGCGACACCGGTTAACGGAAAGCCCGGTGAGGCGACGTCTTCCATTGATGGTTGGAATGATGCCGAAAAGCACATAGGGACTCCCTATCTTATTGATCGTGAGGGGACGATCTACCGCACCTTCAAGGATGACAGTCAGTGGATTTTCCACCTCGGGCTTAAGGGGACTAATGGACTGTATGACAAAGCAAGTGTGGGCATCGAAATGGCAAACGAGCTCGAACTGCAGCGATCGGGTGGAGATTATTACGCATTCGATACAGTAGGGCGAAACAACCGATATGTCGGTGATGTATTCGAGCGTGACTGGCGCGAACACCATTACTGGGCACGTCTGAGCGAACCGCAGATTGACTCAATGATTCGGCTTACGCTTGATATTTGCGAGCGATACAAAATCGAGCCGCTCTTTTATTACCCTTCTACGAAGTTCGATTATCCACGCTGCTTCAAGGTCGCGGCCATCCTCTGCCATTCCAATTGCCGTAAAGACAAAACCGATATGATCCTTGAGGACTGGATCTGGGATAAGATTCGTGCGGCAGGCATTAAACTCGTTGCAGAGGCGGAACGAGTACAAACCAAGACAACGGAAACAAATAGACCAAAACCTACGAGCACAACCATTGCTCGTGAAGGGCATGGTGTACCGGCGGTGGCCACTCCCGTGCTCAAGTCCGACTTGCTAAAAGGCGATAACACACTCGAAGCAGTAGCAGATGGCCGTCTCATTCTAGAGGCAACTGGCGGACGTGTCGAAGGTATTGGCCCCGTCCAAGATGCCCTCAATCGATTGGGATTTACAATCGATCTCGGCAGGTCCGGCCAGTTTAGGGGTTTCTTTGGCGAAATAACCAAGGCAGCGGTCAAGGCATTCCAAACCTCCGCTAATATTGGTGTAGATGGACGGGTGGGGACTGATACAATCAATAAGCTTGATGATGCGCTCCTCTCCGCAGGTGTGGGCGGCCTCATGCCGGGTGCCCCGGCGGGACAACCGAAAGCCTCGCGGGCGGCGGCGAAGAAACCTGCTGCCGGGGCGCCCATGCCGGACGGAAAGTTCGTCAAGACGCTGGTGAAAGTATTGAACAGGGGGATTCCGTCTCCGGAATTTCTGCAAGAGCTCGTCGCTTGGGGGAAAACGGCTTCAAACGAAATCTTTGTCGATAAACAAACCGAGGAGAAAGATGTGTATGCGAGTGTAAAGCCGAAGCTCGGCCCGTATGGCGACCTCATTCACAGAAAGGCTTGCATGCTGGAGGTGATGCGCGTGCTCGCCGGCTTCGAGTCCTCGTGGAAATGGAACACGGGTCGCGACACGACGAACCCGGATGAAAACTCGCCGGACACGATTTCTGCCGGGCCATTTCAGGTGAGCGCAAACTCATTGGGGTTCGGCCAGGATTTAAAAGATTTGGTCGCGCCACACGGCATCCGCAACGCGAAGCGAGACGGCGATGCGTTCCAAGCCCTGATGAAGACCAATCACACCGTGGCCTTCAATTACATCTCACGCTTGCTGCGTCATACTATTCGGCATAATGGCCCTGTGAAACGTTCCGAGATCAACAAGTGGCTTTCCCGTGACGCGGTCGCAGAGTTCCAAGGTTTCCTCGCCTGATCGCATCGTTGTTTTGCCTCGGTGCCACGGCAGCGCTGTCATTGCTCACCGCGATAAATTGCGCACGCGCTACCAATCGCTCCACTTGACAATCGCAACACCTTACAGCCGTCTCGGCCTCAAAACATCAGACAACTAACATAACGCGCCTCGCCACCTTTATGAACAGGTGATAGCGTTTTGCCGCAGGTTCGGCTAAGAAGTGGTTTGTAAGCAATCCGGAACGCGATGCGAAATAAAGAGCAAAAAGGAGATCTAATCGCTCAGGCGATTGCGGGCACACACGTTGTGCTACTTGGCATGGACTTACCCGAGCAAAAATGCCCGGGCTTGCTCGGCTTCGCACT
>DATNNZ010000245.1:0-5550 GCA_035601575.1 Chthoniobacterales bacterium | reverse complement strand
CTCTTAGTGAACAGCGAATTTGAACGCAGACATCAGGTTCAGCGTGACCAGATTCGTGGCAAAACCGACTTTGACATTTATCCTCCCGAAGTAGCCGAAGCGGTGCGGGCAAACGACCGGCGGGTGATCGAAGCGGGCGAGGCGATCCAGTTCGAGGAGGCAGTGCCCTCGGTTGAGGGCGAACGGTCGTATGTTGCAGTGAAATTTCTACTGCGCGACCACACGGGGAAACCGTACGCGGTTTGTGGTATCGCGACCGATATCACTGAGTCGAAACGCACGGAGGAAATGCAAGCGGCTATGGCGCGCGAACGAGAAATGTTCGCCCAGGAGCGCGCGAGCCAGCTGGCGAAAGCGAACGAAGCCCTCCGAGGTTCCCTCGACGCGCTAGCCTCAGTTCCTGAACTGGATGAGTTCATTGGGCAAGTGATGGCGGCCATTACCCGGCAGTTGGGCGCCGTCTCTTCCGTGCTGCGAGTGCTCGATGCCGAACAAAAAAGCATGAGGCTGGAACTGCTCTTCCAAGATAGCCAGGTGATGTCTCCTAACGACGCGAAATATCCAGAGCACATACGATCCTTGTCGCTCGATGAAGTGGGTTTCGCATTCTCGGGGCGCGGATCAACCCCGGCTACCAAATCGTTGGAGCAGACTGTTTCCGTACTCCATCTCTCCGACCCGCGGGCGCTGATGATGCCGGACGGTCTGCGTGCCTATCTGCTCGAATTGGGCATCAGAACCTTGTTGATCATCCCATTGACCTCCCGCGGTGAGGCTAACGGCGTATTAAGCTTTCGGTTTACCGAGGAGCGCGATTTTCAAGCGGAAGAGCTCGAGATTGCGAGAGCACTAGCGACCCAAGCCAGCTTGGCGATTCAGCTCACCCAATTGGCGCGGACGTCCAGACAATCTGCCGTCCTAGAGGAGCGAAATCGATTGGCTGGTGAGATTCACGATTCACTGGCCCAGAATTTTGCCGGTATTTCAATGCAACTCTCGGCCGCAGCTGGGGCAATGAAAAGAAAGAGCAAGGATGCCGTTAGCCACATAGAGCGGGCAACCGACCTGGCCCGGTTTGGCTTATCTGAAGCGCGTCGTTCCGCGCTCAGCCTGAGATCGAATGTCATCGAAGAGTCGGGACTTATCGAAGCCCTGCAAAAGTTGGTCGAGCGCTCAAATATCCCGGGGCTGCTACGGTGTAGTTTCCGTTCCAGCCGCGTACGCGAGGAAAGCTTGGCGCCACCGGTCCAACAAGATCTCTTGCGAATCGCTCAGGAAGCGATCAGCAACGCCCTCCGCCACGCCCGGCCGACGGTCATCAGCGTCAGCCTGCGATGCGATCCACCAAATCTTGTGCTCAAAATCAGAGACAACGGTTCCGGGATCGCTAACGGCCGGTCAAGCGGAGGAGGATTCGGATTTGCCAATATGCGGGCGCGGGCAAAAAATCTTGGCGCCGAACTGGATATCCGCAGTACCGCCGGCAGCGGCACCAGTGTCGTCGTTCGTTTACCGATCGATTCATGAGCAGCCCGTCGGGGCCTGGAACTGGCGCACATGGTAGAAAGTAAAATTAGGTTAGAAACAGGAGGTCGTGTAGACGGGTTGCTGAAGATCCGTGATTTCCAGGACGTGGCCGCGATGTAGGTTTTCGCAGTCAAGCTGCAAGCCAATGGGGTAGTTTTCCTCCCCTTCCAACGAGCAGTGGGAAACAGCTTTCTGATACAGGACGGAGCGTTTAAGCTATCGTACCTCGCCCCGCTCAAACTCCATGCTCGATTCGCCAAAGAATGACGGCAAACGAATAACCTACACGCTTTTGGCGCGAACCCCTCAGTTGGAGGCCGATCACGGAATTCCAAAAAATACCGAGCACGAAGCAACTGCCTTCGCGATCATGCTTATATCATGAAATCGTCCTCAACCAACATCATTCGTGTTTTGATTGCGGACGACCATCCGGTTGTTCGCGAAGGCTTGTCTGCCATTCTCCGATCGGCTAAAGATATCAAAATCGTAGCGGAAGCCACTGACGGCGAAGAAGCTTGTAAACTCTACGATCGGCATTCCCCGGATGTTGTTATCCTCGACTTACGGATGCCGAAGAAAGACGGGTTGCAGGTGGTCACTGAACTGATGTCCAGCCGACGGCCAAAACCGCGGATTATCGTCATGACAACTTACGAGACGGAAGAGGATGTTCGCCGGACCCTCCGCGCCGGGGCCAAAAGCTACCTGGTGAAAGGGGCACTGTCGGAACAGATCCTTGAAACTGTGCGGAAAGTTGCCGAAGGCGAAGGGTCGGTTTCGCCGAAGATCGCCTCAAAACTCACAGATTCGTTGGCCCGTCCTGAGCTCTCGGCTCGTGAGCTTCAGGTTTTGCGACATATCGCGGCCGGTAGCAGCAATAAGGAGATAGGGCAGAAACTCTCCATTACCGAGCACACGGTAAAGGCTCACGTAAAGTCTATACTGGCAAAGTTAGATGCAATGGGCCGCACGGAGGCTATTGCCATTGCTACAAAGCGCGGCCTAATCCCAGGAAGTTAGCTCGATTTCCGATCGAGTGCGTTCATTTCGGCGTCTCGCTACGCGCGCTGACTATTGCTCCGCTCCCCTTCGGATTCGTGAGAAGAAAACCGCGCACATATCGAATTCTTCCACTTCCTCGGATCAGATCCGGCAGCCGGCTCGACATTGGATAGTAAGCATGGGTTGTACTCTTGCAAATAACCATTTAAAGATCACTCCTTCCTCCTGAATCGACAGTAGGCAGTTTAGGGCTATACGCGCAGGATCGCTATTAGTCAGAAGGCTAGTTATAGATAACCCGAAAGGAGGACAGGACTTACTGTCCTTTGCCGATCTTACAGGCGAAATGGTAAGCCTCGGCGAAGAGGGAATAGCAGACCGCCAGTTCCTCTCGATTTTTGGGTGTATACACCAGCACGGCGCCTGCCGGCATCAATCCGAAAGACCGAAGGTAGTGGGGTTCGGCCCATCCACGTACGATTGCCCAATGAGCCGATACCAACGGCAGCGCCAAATAGATCGTCGGCGCTCCCAAAAGCACACGAGCAAACTCCCTCGCGCTGATAAATGCTGAGGAGTCGCTGCTAGCAGCCACCTCCTCTAATCGTATAGGAATAGTACTGGGTGGGCTAACAAAGGACGGCGTAGGCTCAATGTGAGGCCATGTTAGCACGTCATCGACTAACTGTTTCAAATATTTTGGATCCCCATGTCCGTTACATTGAATATGCAACGGGCCCATGATTGTTTTAGGTCTCGCTCCTTTTCTGACAGGAATGGCATTGGACGCAAACGATTCCGCCGTCACATTTTCGCTGCTTGGCATAATCCCGGTGTTGTTCATTTCCGTATGAATCTTAATTTCGCTCCTGATCGGAGCAATCCCACTATCGAGTCATTTTGCGCTCGTGGCGCTGAACTCGGCAATTGGGGCATTCACTTCTTGTGCGTCCATTTCAATATCCATCTGGACCATTATTGAAAAGGCTGCCAGAAGCATCAGGCCAGAGATCACGACGAGGGCGAGTACTTCCAGGGTCGTCCGGTTGGTCTGAGTTGCCTTCATGTCTTTGGTCGGCATATTGATTAGGCACTATGGCTGTCTGGTCCACCGTCCGGCGTTTTGTTGCTTCCAACTACATTCGGACTGGCGGAACCTTAATGTTTGGCATTTTCGATCGCTATTAGAAGAACGAGTGTTTTCTTTCTTATCCGGAGGGACTATTTCTTTGCCGTACCGACCGCTAAATGGTTTTCCTTCTTCGCCGGTGGCGAATCAGTCGCCACAGACTAGCCTCATAGTCCCGCCTCCATCGCATAGCGCGCACGGTGTCTGAAGCGATCAACAGCGAACTGATAAAAAGCCAGATCACATCAAGAAGAAGGCCAATTTGATGAACAAGCGGTAGCAACACGCCGACCGTGAGTACCAAGCAATAGCCGAGAACGCTTTCTCCCAGAACCAATTTCGGTCTGCGTCGCCACATCCATTCGGCACGCACGCGCTCCGAGTGATCTAGGGTTGGGCACCCCAGCAATTCTTGAAGCTGCGAGGGGGACACATCCGGAAACAGCCAATGACTCTCGCTATTAAAGTCCTTCCAGAACTTCGACCACACTTTGTCTACTTTCCTTCCTGCCCGTGACACCAAACGAGGGTACGCGGGTCTGGTTCGTTCACAGCACCTCCTCCCATTTGAGGCTGGCCCATGGTGCGCCTTCTTCGACCCAAATCGCGCAAGACGCGAGCCAGCGTTGCAGGTCCGCGGTCGTTGCGCGGCGCCGTAGGAAAAAGCGTTCGTTGCCTCTATGATCTGAGAAAATCAGGATGTGGTTACTCATTGAGAACTCCGATTCGAACTCAGAGAATTCTTATCTTCTTCCAGAGCGCCCGCCATTTGGCTCTCCGAATATCCCGTAGTGCGGATCTCCGGAGGATTTCCCCGACTAGTAAGGGATGGTCGGAGATCGTTCTAATTGGTTGAAAAGCAACTCGCCTATCCATAACAGCTCCACCTATACGGTTCTTTAGTTTGTCGATGCTCTTTGTTGTCTCAATCAGAGTGCGGGGCGGCAGGATGGGTCTTCATTCTAAACGACGTTCTCCGTCGTTATGTCCCTTCACACACATCCTCCGCCCCAGTTCCCCCAGATTGTACTAGGACTGACAGAGCCCAGTGGTTGGACGCTAACGGTTGGCGCTCTACGTCGCTACTGGCGGAATGAGTGTTTTATTCCCTCCCCGGAAGGATTACTTCTTCGCAATCCCGAAGGCCTAAAGGTCGCTAGATTTCTGTGGCGTGCGCCTTTTCATATAAAGGAAACAGATTTTCGCCGAAAAGAGTCGTCCCGGCTTGTCCACCGTAGCTTTAGCGGAGGAGGAAGGGATCCAATGAAAGTAGATGACATGAGCCCACAGTTTAGCAGCGAGTGCTGTTAGCTGTCGGCTCATGTCACCTTCTATGAAGCCCAGTGTCCGGCAACTGCCGGACTGGGAAATGAGGCAAAAAGATACGTCCGTCCCGTTCCCTATGGCGCGCCGTTTTCATATTGCGGGCACGCCATAGCTCGAAAAGCGGAGGCGACGTCCCGACTTCGCCGATTTATCCGCAAAGTTTCAATCGAAAGTTGGGGCTACGTCGGACAAGTCGGGACTGGTCGCTTTTTCTAAATGCCAGCTTTCGGCCTCAGGAAAAGCAACGAACCTATCGAATCTTTCCAGTTGCGCGAATCAGGCCAATGCACCCGTGGGATGCTCTGGGATATTAAGAAACAAAACCCTTAAATGCGCTGACTCGCGTGCTCTGGACAAGGATGGTTAGAACGTTAGCTTCAGACCGCCGGCAAAGGATGGTCCGTAATACTCCTTCTGAAGAGGGTGACTGGGGTCTCCTGCATAGAAACGAAGGGGAGCGATTGCGCCTGTCCGCCGGAGCAAAGCACGGCGCGCTTTCCGGTCTTAAATTTTTTTTAACGTCCGTACTGCCCCCTTCTTAACTCCGGGAAGGTCTAGTTACT
>DATNNZ010000244.1:0-14476 GCA_035601575.1 Chthoniobacterales bacterium | reverse complement strand
AATCATCTACAAAATGTGGATCGATCGAACCCCTTACAATGCCGAGCTCCATCACCGCAATCAACTCCAACACGGCTCCTGGATCTTTCAGCTTCAGCAATCCTAACCCCAACTATTTTTCCCTTGAAGACCGATAGAAAGCCTACCGAAGACAACGACGGCAAGGACGCTTGGTGATTCGTTAGGTTCTCACGACAACACCGGGATACGCCCGCCGAGCTCATCTTCGATGTAAATGCGAATGATTTCATCGAACGAACTCTCTCCTCGGAAGCCAAGAGCGAGTGCACGATCGGCAGCAAAATTTTGCGGCCAACCCGAGACCATGCCGGCTACGATCGGATTCGGTTCATGACGAATCAGAGCCGCCGCTTTTTCCCCGGCAATTTTTCGCAATGCTGCGATCTGTTCCCTTACGGTTGCGGAGAGACCTGGCATCGTTAGCGTGCGCCTTGCTCCAAGCGGCCGCAAATCAATGGTCGCCGCGTGGGTCAAAAAGCCGACCGCTGCCCGCGGACTGGCATGCCAATGACGTATATCTTCGGAGACCGGTAACACTGCTTCCTGACCGGAAAGCGGCTCCCGCAGGATACCTGAGAAAAAGGAGGAAGCAGCCTGGTTCGGCTTTCCCGGCCGGATGCAAATGGTGGGCAGACGGATGCCGATCCCATCGAAAAACCCTCGACGCGAATAATCGGCGAGCAAGAGCTCGGCCATTGCCTTCTGCGTTCCATAGCTAGTCAGCGGGGTGGTGAAAAATTCATCCCCGATCACATCCGGAAACGGGGCCCCGAACACGGCGATGCTAGACGTGAATACCACCCGTGGTTGGTACGGGGCTTTCGTGCCCTCTTCACGAATCGCTTCAAAGAGCTGGCGAGTGCCATCGAGATTGACCCGGTAGCCCTTGTCCAAGTCTGCCTCTGCCTCTCCGGAGACTACGGCCGCTAAATGGAAAATGATATCTGGCCGGGTTGCAACGCATTTGGCGGCCGCTCCGGGAACTGAAATATCTGTGACGGCAAGGGATACATTCTTGGAAAAGTGGGCGGGTCTCTCCGGTTCGATCGTATCGACCAAGGATAGGGCGGTCAGCTCTTCTCCTCCCAGATGTCCAGCGCTCGCCAGATGTTGAGTGAGCTTCCGACCGACCATCCCGGCTGCCCCAAGGATCATTATGTGCATGTTGTAGCTTTATCTCCAAACTCGTTTCTCGTCTGCGTCCTGAGAGTAATCGGTAATCGGTAATCGGTAATCAGTAATCGGTAATCGGTAATCGGTAATCAGTAAAACAATAGCGATGGCCACAGTAAAGAGTAACGAGACGCTCCGTTTGACGTTCCCGGCGTTCCCGGAGGGCAATCGCTCTATGACTCCATTGCTCCAATACTCCATTCCTTCGCCGTCAGCCTATGTGAGCAATCGCTCTCATTGGGTCCCTCCGGGACTGATTTTCTCTAGCTACCGACGAACGATTTTGTTCAGCTGACCTAGCGGCCCAGACGTGTTCTAGTTGCAAAAGGGCCATCGCAGGAGAACGTTTGAACATGGCTGAATCAGTTTCGTCGGCCGTTTCTAGGCGTCGATTTTTGTACGCGGTCGCGGTTGCAGCCGCGCCGATGGCATTTCTTGCACGGGTCAAAACCAGCTTGGGTCAGGGCCAGGGTACCGTTGAATTGGATCCGACGCCGCCCGCCGGCGAAAAGCTGGTGCTGACTCCGGAAGAAACGGCCGGACCATTTTTCAAGCCGAACTCGCCTCTTAAGAACGACTTCCGCGACTCGGGAGTAACTGGAACCCCGGTAAAACTGACCGGGTTCGTTCTCGACCGAAAAGGGAGACCGATACCAAACGCCTTACTCGATTTCTGGCATGCAGATGCCAACGGCGAGTACGACTTCAATGGATTTCGATGCCGAGGCCACCAGTTTGCCGGTCCCGATGGAAAGTACGCGTTAGAAACCATCATGCCCGGTTTATATCCGGGGCGAACACGGCATTATCATGTTCGGCTCCAAGCGGCGCATGGTCCGATCCTGTCGACTCAGCTCTACTTTCCGGGCCAGGCGCGCAATTCGACCGATTCTTTGTACAAGCGAGATTTGCTGCTCAAGATACGAGAGTCAAGCGCAGGCCGAGTCGCCACTTTCAACTTCGTTCTGGAAACGATCTGAATTGAAATGCGGATTGCGGAATCAATCAGGCGGGGCGTGTCGCTCCGCGACCGCCGACCTATCCGTCGAAGCCCGAGAGCGCTGCTGTCGCTTAGTCGCATGATTTGGAAGGCGGAATCCAGCGAACCTTGTTACGCTGAAAACCACTATCGAAGACTTACGAATCGTATTGCCAGGAGGCTTATTGAGGTCATCGCTCACCGGCGGTCCGGGGCGGACCACCCTACCTCAATTTACGAGATTTACATTGCGCACTCCGAAATCCGCATTTCTTCATTTACTCCCGTAGCCGAGCACCTCGACGGTGACGTTGGAAGGGACCTCTTTTTGAGCGGCAGCTTGTGCGCGCTGCTTCTTCGCAATGAAAGATCACAAAAAACACGAATGGACCCGCCATGGCCTTGCGCGACGGCGGGTCCATTTGTGGTTTGATGTTCTTCTTGCGCCCATTCGTGATTTATTTCGAAAAATTTCTTAATTTTTTGAAAAACCTCTCTAAAGCGCATATCTCTACTGCCGAAATAAGGTAGGAAGTGCTGGATACGTGGCTTTGCGGCAGGAGGCGGTATTTTGTATGCCTGACTCGCCGCCCTTGAGAACGCTCTGAGCTCTCGCATCGCCAGGGACGATTCCAGCTTGGAGGCAATCCACGCTAAGGAAATGAATCGAATTTAATGGAACTCGGAATCGGTTTATTGGAGAGAGAGCAGGAGAAAATTCTTCGAGCTGTCGGTCTCTTTTCCGGCAGAGAGAGCCGAATTTTCAACCTGCCAGGTGCTCCTCGGAAGCGGGCTGACTCGATATGAGTGCCTCACCGACGAACATTCTGTTGGTCGAGGACGACCCGAACGACGCTCTTCTGTTAGAACGTGCCTTCCGTAAGGCAGGACTTCTTTACCCGCTTATCATCGTTAGCGACGGGGACCAAGCGGTCGATTTTCTGCAAGGCATCGGCAAATACAGAGATCGTATCAAATATCCAATGCCCAATCTGATGCTATTGGATCTGAAGCTGCCCCGACGATCCGGACATGAAGTACTCAAATGGCTGCGCAGCCGGCCTGGCTTGAAAAGGCTCCCGGTCATTGTGCTTACTTCGTCCAGTGAACAGAGGGACGTCGTCGCGGCGTATGACGAGGGAACCAACTCTTATTTGGTGAAGCCCTCGAATGCGGAATTGCTGGGCCAGATGGTCTCGCAACTCGAGAAATATTGGCTAACGCTGAACGAGCGACCTGAATTGTCGCTTTAAGAGTTTTCGTTTCTGACATAGGATTGCTCGAACCGAGTCAATTCAGCGAGCTAACGGCGATGGGGAGCACGCTTGGCAATCGAAAATCACAAGAGAGCAAACTCCGTGACTGAACGGGCCGCATCATACCCGGGCGAACTCGAAAAGTTCAGGAGCAATCTAAGCTACGAATCGTTCAGTCGCCTGGTGGCGGACGTTGCGGATTACGCCATTTTTCTTTTGGACGCCGAAGGTCACGTGGCAAGCTGGAATAATGGAGCGGAGCGAATCAAGGGGTATAAGGCCGACGAGATTATCGGAAAGCATTTTTCTGCTTTTTACCCTGCGACTGGTATCGGAAAACATCCGCCGGGACGCGCCCTCACACTGGCTGCCAAGGACGGAAGATTTGGCGAGGAGGCTTGGAGAATCCGAAAAGGTGGTTCTCGGTTCTGGGCCAGCGTGACAATCACGGCGCTTCGGAATCCGGATGGTAAAGTGGAAGGGTTTTTAGAAATTACCCGTGACCTGAGCGATCGGAGAAAGATGGAAGCGCTCCAAGAGGCAAACCGGCAAAAGAGCGAATTCGTTGCGTTGCTGGAAAAGCGGGTCCATGAAAGGACAGCGCAGCTGACTGATAGTAACGCCCAGCTGGAGGCCTTTGCCTATACGGTTTCTCATGACCTGAAAGCTCCGCTGCGGGGGATCCAAGGATTCTCGCAAGCCTTACTGGAAGACTACAAGGACAATCTCGACGAGCGAGGACGCGATTACTTGCAAAGGATTGGGAATGGTATTCTCCGGATGCAAACGCTGATCGAAAATCTGCTTGAGCACAGTCAATTAAGCAGGGTCGAATTCAGGCTGACGACCGTCGATATGGGGTCCGCGTTGCAAGAAGCGTTAAAGCTGCTGGAAGGCGAAATCAAAACGACGAGCGCGAAAATATCTGTCCGGGGGAAGATGCCGGCGGTTGTCGCTCAACCTTCTGCGCTAGTTCAATCAATCCAAAACCTGTTGAGCAATGCCATGAAGTTCACCAAGAGTGGGCGCGCCCCCCGAATCCAAGTATCCGCCGAAAACATCGGGGATAGGACGCGGCTATACGTGCAAGACCGGGGCATCGGCATTGAAGAGCGTCATTTCGATCGGATATTTGAGGTTTTCGAGCGCCTTCATGGCCAAGAATCGTTTTCCGGCACCGGCATTGGTCTGGCCATTGTCAAAAAGGCCATGGAGCGAATGGGCGGAAGATGCGGTGTGGATTCAAAAGTTGATGTGGGAAGCCGATTCTGGATAGAGATGGCGTCCGCGCCGAGCGAATCGCCAATAGCAGATAAGCAAGCCCTTCAACAACTTCCGTAGATCCTACTCCGTACAGGCCTGAGGTTGCAATCTTCGGGCAAGTAACTCAGTTTCAATGCGATGGATAGCGTCGCTTCACCCCAGGACAAGGTCATTAAACCCTCTAGACCAGAGCCGGTCACTGGACCGGTCATTGCCTCCTGGATTCTCATGGGAATTGGTCTCCTAGCCGTCGTTCTTCTTCATTTAGTCTCGGCATTAGTTGCCGGACTGCTCGTTTACGAGTTAGTCAGTCTCCTGGCACCTTTCATTGAACGACATCTCATTCACCGCTGGTCTCGCTGGCTGGCCGTAGCCAGTCTCGCGATATTGACGATTGTCGTTTTGATCCTCGCTTGGTTCGGGGTCGCTGCTTTCCTCAAAAGTGACACAGGTAGTCCCCAGATCTTATCGGAGAAACTGAACCAGGTGATTACTGAAGCACGCGATAAACTACCACCGTTCATGGTAGAGAGTTTCCCTGGGAACGTCGGCGATCTTAAGGCATTGGCTTCCGGCTGGCTGGACGAACACTCGAAAGAGGTTCAGCAAATCGGCAAAGACGTTCTTCACTTTTTCATTCGTGGTCTGGTTGGCATGATCATCGGCGCGTTGGTCTCGCTGCTCGAGGTGGCTCCTCATCGGCCACATCAACCTTTGGCGGGAGCGTTGATCGAAAGGGTCTCGCGGTTCGCCTTTGCATTCCGCCAGATCGTCTTCGCTCAAGTCCGGATTTCCGCATTGAATACGGTCCTGACCATGATCTTCCTTTTCGGAATCCTTCCCGCACTCGGTGTACACCTGCCACTGGCCAAGACTCTGATCGCAGTAACCTTTTTTGCCGGGCTGCTCCCGGTCATCGGTAACCTGATTTCCAATACTGCGATCTTTATCGCCGGTCTTTCCGTTTCGGTTTATGCGGGTGCGTTCGCCCTCATCTTTTTAGTCGTCATCCACAAACTCGAATATTTCTTCAATGCCCGAATTGTCGGATCCAGTATTCAAGCGCGGGCCTGGGAACTCTTGGTCGCGATGCTGGTTATGGAGGTTGCGTTCGGGCTAGGCGGTCTGGTGTTGGCTCCAATCTATTACGCTTACTTGAAACGCGAGCTGACTGATCAAAATCTCATCTAAAACAGGAGACCGCGAAGACAGAATTTGAACAGGAGATCACGGAGAGCTCAAAGAAAGACAACGATTGGTTAGGAACAGACCGAATTTCTGAACCACCAATGGACGGTTTCTTAACCACGAATGGACGCGAATGCACGCGAATAAGATATCTCAGAGGGTACACAGTGCGGCATAGCGCCGAAATCAAATGCGAGTAACAAAAGAACCGCAATATTCGTGTCCGTTCGTGGTTAAAGTTTTTCGCGGTCTTTCGCGGTTAATTTTACTCGCAGCAAACCACGTAGGGCATTGGAGAGATAAACTGCGTCGGCGTTTAGCAAATCATCGCGATAGAGCTTCTGAACGCGCACGGGTCTGGTGCGCAGAATCTCTTGACGCATAATACCGTCAAGTAATCCGCTCTCGACCGGGGGCGTGAACCACTCTCCATTTTTCACGAGAAAAACGTTGCTGCGCGCTCCTTCGGTCAATTCCGCGCGCTCGTTAAAGAACAACGCATCAAAGCATTCCGTTCTCAGGCCGCGCAAAATACTATCGTACTGGCTGCGGGCAGTGGTTTTGTGACGCAGCAGAGGATCGCTGGAATCCATGCGTTCGGGAGCTATCACAAATGATAGCTGCTCGGGAAGATCAATGAGAGCTTGAACCTGTACATCGATCCGGCCGTCCTTTTCTAGGGTCAACCTGACTCGATGCCGACCCTCGGATCTCTTCTTTTGGATGTCGTGAAGAGTCGCTCGAATTTGAGATTCGGAATACTCGAACCCAAAAAATCGAGCGGACGCTTTGAGTCGGTTTAAGTGAGCATCCAGCAGTTGCAGCTCGCCTCTCTGAAGCAGCAAGGTTTCCAAAATGGCCAAGTCGCATGGCAATTCAGTAAGAAAACGAGCTTTCGACCAACATTCCGCATATTCAGAATTGGCAGATGAATCAGCGACGATACCACTTCCGACGTGCAGGCGTCCTCGGTTGCCCGGCGTTAGCTCAATAGTACGAATGGCAACATTGAAGACGAGGTCGCCGCCCGGCTTGATGTGACCAATAGTCCCGGTATAGATTCCGCGAGAAGATCGCTCAAGCCCGTTAATAATTTCCATCGCTCGCATCTTTGGTGCACCGGTGACCGAACCGGATGGGAAAAGCGCTTTGAGCGTATGAAACAACGAGCGATCAGGAACCCACCCGCTGACCTGAGAAACCATCTGGTAAACAGTGGGATATTGTTCGATAGCAAAGAGCCGATCCACTCGCACTGATCCGGTTTGCGCGATTTTACCCAAGTCGTTCCTGATCAGATCGACAATCATGAGGTTTTCTGCCCGATCTTTCTCCGATAGGTATAGATCTCTTGCCGTCATCTGATCGGTTCCATTCTCGCCGGCTCTGGCCCTGGTTCCTTTCATCGGCTTTGAGATAAGTTCATCGCCGCATCGCTCCAGGAAAAGTTCCGGAGAGAGCGACATTATGACTCGGTCCGGAAGTGACAGGTACGCGCCATAGTTGACCGGCTGAGATCGGCGCAACTTGCGATAAAGGGCCAAGGCTGCGCCGAAAAATGTAAAATCAATTCTCCAAGTAAGATTAACCTGGTAGACGTCTCCGCAGGCGATATGTCGAAGAGCCGATTCTACGGCAGCGGAGTAGTCGGACCAGCCTACCTCGGCACGGATTTCCACGATGCCGGAGGGTCGTTGAGCTGAACCGGTCTCTTCCAGGCATTGGCTCAGCCATTTAGCAAACGCTTGATCTTGCAGCCATGTGGTTTCATCGAATAACCACGCCTGGAATGGCGCCCAAGGGTGCTCCTCAGCAACGATCTTTAGTTTAGGCTCGAACCAGGAGCCGACCTCATAGTCCGCTAAAACGATCGCGTGACAAGAGCGGCTCGCTTCGTCAATCGCCCCGCAGGCTACTTCCAACTGCTCTAGAGTCCGTGCCTCGATTACGCGAATTGGTTGCCCAAAAATCCACACTCCCGAGCTCGAGCCGTCAGGTCCCTTTCCGTCCATCAGACCCATCATCCGCCGGAAGTCAGGGCCCACCACCGGGGCAGTGGAACAAGGGAGTAGTGAAGGGTTGGAGTAACGTACGCTCCTATTTCTCATTTGTGGTATCAGCTATTTGCTATCCGCTATTGTCACAGATGACTGATCTAGACAAAGAGTCTATTGCCATCGTCGCTGACATTCATGGCACCAATTCGCTAAGCGTCGACGCGCTCAGCTACTCAGGATAGGCACCTGCCACGTTCTGATCATAATCCACCAGGGCCCCAGTCATTACACCGGACTCCGGGCTAAGCATGTAGGCGGCCAGTTCCGCTACCTGGTCCGGCTTGACCAGTTGTCCCATGGGTTGAGCCGCTTCAGCTTGCGTTAGCCAATCTTCGCTTAAACCGTGGAATTTCTGTTGAGTCACACTCTCGCCGGGAGTATCCACCCACCCAATCAGGACGCCGTTGCACCGTATGCGCTTGGCCGCAAACGCGTTGGCGACATTTTTTGTAAGCGTTGCCAGCGCCCCTTTCGACGCCGAGTACGCCGTCAGATAAGATTGGCCGCAGTGAGCGGCCATTGAAAGGATATTGACAATGCTGCCCGGTTTGCCGGTTTCCACTAAGTGTTTGACAACGCCCTGCATTGTCAGGAACGGACCGCGCACGTTGGTATTGAAGTGTCGGTCCCAAAGCTCGAGACTGCTGTCTAAAAGGGTGCCACGGTCTGAAGTGGCCGCCGAGTTCACGAGGCCATTAATGCCGCCAAAATGCTTCAGAGCCGTTTCGACCAGCCTGCGGCAGTCACCGGCTCTCGAGATGTCTGCCTCCACAAATAATCAATCCGCGCCGAGAGCACGGACAGTCTCGGCAGCTTCCTTGCCCTTTCCAGCGTTTCGACCACTAATGACGATCCCATCGGCTCCCTCCTACGCCAGCCTTTTGGCTATTGCCAAGGCCTTGAGTTCCGCCAGTAATTACCGCAATAGTCGATCGATTCTCAAAAAAAAGTTAGCCATACCAGTTCAGTTCGCGGTCGGTCTTGAGCTCAACAGTTTCCCCTCGATGTAATTCAGGTCGTTGGCAGCGAATAATCGCTTGGCTCCTCGATCAACGTTCGCTTCAGCAGATCGATCGATCGCCGCATGCCTTCCATTCTAGATAGAATAATGTCCTCGTGCTCGATAGATAGCCAGCTGTCATAACCGTTGAGACGGAGGCGATAACAAAACTCGCGCCACCATTGCTCACCGTGGCCATACCCTAACGTGATATAGCTCCAGGCCCTATCCTTCACATTCTCGTGTCCCATAGTCTCCAACCGGCCGGTTAAACTCAGCGCTGCATCATTCAGATAGGTATCCTTGGCATGCACATGATGAATAGCATCACCAAGGGCATCGACTGCCGCCAATGGGTCGGCGCCCATCCAGAAGAGATGACTCGGGTCGAGATTTGCGCCGACGCTTCTTCCAATCTCCCTTCTCAACTTCAGTAGCGCTGGAACATTATAAACGAGTTGGTGGCCGTGCAGTTCGATGCAAAGTTTTGTTACACCACACTCTTTGGCGAACGAGGCGAGCTTTTCCCAGTAAGGCAATAGCTTTTCGTTCCATTGCCAGTCGAGAATTTCCCGGTTCTCCAGCGGCCAGGCGCATGTGACCCAGTTTGGCTTCAAGTCGTTCGGTCCGCCGGCCGGCAAACCGGACATTAAGACCATAGTGTGAACACCGAGTAGTTCGGCAACTCGGACCGTGTCGTAAACGATCTTGCTTTGCCGTTCTCCGTCGACGGGATGAAGCTGATTACCGCTGCAGTTGAGCGCTGCCAGGGATAGTCCATTTTGCTCAAACACAGACAAAAACTCCCGCCGCTTATCCTTGCTCTCCAAAAGAGATTGCAAGTGCGCATGCGGAGCGGCATTCCAGTTACCCATTCCGATCTCAAGGGCCGCAAAACCGAGATCGGCGGAGGCTTTCGCAGCTTCCTTGAATGAAAGATGCCCCAAACTTTCAGATACAGCGCAAAGTTTCATTTTCGTCTCACGAATTTCCGGGATAAAAGTCAGTTGTCTGAATAGACCTTTGCGCTGATGTCGGCGTTAGTCTGGCACGTCACTGCTTGAGCGCAAATCTCGTCAGAGTCCGATCCGCTAAGCTGGCCAACACCACAATGAGCCCGACAACGAGAATGTACCATTGGGGCTGAACGCCAAGGATAATGAGAAAACTTTGGATACCACGGAGGATAAAAGCTGTCGCGGCAAAAGAAAAGCCGGAAGTGATGGCGTAACCAATACCCTGAAAAAGAAAGAGCGAACCCAGAGTTACCAGCAAGGATGGTATACCGACCAACGCGACAAAAACACCATTCATCGCGCCGACAAGGATTCCGCACACTAGAGCGGCGAGGAGCGCAACGCCGCTACCGGTGATCGGAGCCAGGCCAAGAAATGTCAGAGCGCCGATTCCAGAAACTGAACCAACCGATATGTCGATCTCGCCCGTCGCGATGATGATCGCCTCTCCGAAGGCCATAACCGCTAATACCGCGGTGAGCTGTGATACGGATTGCAGATTGCCAACTGAGAGCCAGCTGCCCTGGGTTGTAACCGCAAAGCCCAACGAAATCAGGACCACCAAACTGATTGTGATCCCTTCCGGATGCCTGCGTACAATGCTCCCAATGAACTGCGTCATGCAGATTTCACCCCTTTCGCCGGCGCCCGGCCACCATCCCGGATGATTCCCTCTAATGCCTCAGCGCTCATCGCATCCCGCGGAACATCGGTAACCTTGCGGCCGTTCTCCAAAATAACGATCCGGTCGGCAATTCGATGAATCTGGAAAATATCGTGGGTGATATAAATCACCAGCAGCCCTTGTTGCTTCAACTGTACCGCCAAATCATTGACATGAGCCCGTTCGCGTACCGAAAGGTGGTTAGTAGGCTCATCCATGATAATAACGCGATTGCGGAAAGTAACCGCCCGCGCAATTTTGAACGTTTGCTTTTCGCCGCCAGAGAGCAGAGCGATCTCATCATCTACATCAACTGTGTCCCGCAATCCAAAGTCATGAACGACCTTCGTGCTAGCCTCGCGGATCTTCTTCTTATCAAGAAATGGCAGTCCAAAGATGCGCTTGATCGGTTCTCGCCCCAAGAAATAATTGCGTCCAACCGATAGGTTGTCGCATATTCCAATCGTTTGTTGGATGCACTCCAGGCCAAGATCGATCGCTTTCTTAGGATGGAACTTGGTATTTTTTTCCCCGTCAAAATAGACTTCACCAGCGGTGGGGGGAATAATCCCTGAAATAATTCGAATCAGAGTCGTCTTACCTGCTCCATTATCACCCACCAGACCTACTAGCTCTCCTTGATAAAAATCGATACTGACATCGCTAAGCGCCTGAAAGTTTCCATAGGCAAGGGAAACATTCCTGATGCTGATGAGCGGCCTCTTTGAGTCACTGACCTGGTCTGTTTTGCTATCAATTTCGGTCCTCATTGTTTGCGTCCTCCAACGGAATTTTCAGGCGGATCTCAGCCTCTTCGATAAGAGGGTGTTAATAGTCACGACAACGAGAAGGGCGATCCCGACGAAGGAGATATACCACGAAGGCGGGGCGCCCAAAGCGATCATTTGGGCGCGAACTGCCGTGAAAAAGAACGCGCCCAAGATGGTACCGAGAATGGTTCCCCTCCCGCCGGTAAGCAGAGTTCCGCCCACGACTACAGCGGCAATCGATTCCAGCTCCATCCCGGTGCCCAGGGAAACGCTGGTCTGGGGTTGATTCGTGAGGGTCACAATGGCAGACAAGCCTGCGAAACCCGAGCACAGACAAAACGCCAAGGTTCTAACTCGGTTTACTGGAACGCCCTGAGATTCTGCGCTGGCCGGATTTCCGCCCAAGGCCAGCAAATGGTTTCCAAATCGAGTTTCATAAAGGGTAACAGCGCAAAGAAACCCGAGAAGCAGGAGCAGCAAAAACCCATTCTCGATCCGAAGCCAGTGACCACCGAAGAGTTGCGCGAGCCAGTTTTCCCGAGCGGCTTGCGGTACTCCGGTGACCCCTCCGTGGGTTGTCACGAAAACCAGACCGCGATAAAAAAACAGACCGCCGAGCGTCACTATCATCGAGGAGAGCTTTCCGCGGATTACAAGGACGGCGTTCACCAGGCCGATTAATAACGCTAAAAGTATTGCCAAAATGAATGAGAGTAGGACGCTAATATTACTATTCTCCAAACTAGCGAACGTAATCCCAACGATCCCGTAAACGGACCCGACAGAGAGATCAATTTCGCGAATGAGAATGACAAACGTTTGTCCGATGGCCAGGAGGCCAAGAATCGCGGTGTACTGGCCAATGTTGCTAATGGTGCCCCAATCGAACCATTGTTGCGGATTCCAGAGGCTGAACAGAGCGAATACGAAAATGCAGCCGATAATTATCCCGATATCCGGGCGTCTAAGTAATTTCCGCATTTGGCCTCCGCCGATCGGTACTCGTCTCCTGAATCGCGTGGTAGGAGATATCTTACCGTTACGGTCACACCCCTTGATCGTTTACCAGGTAATCTGCTTCTTGTAGGCGTCCTCCCCGATGACGGCTTTCACGAATTTTATCCACTGATCAACATTACTCTGATTGATAACTACCGGTCCGGTAATGACGTCGGTGAGGGGGTACATTCCCATTTTCTTGTAGAAGTAAAGAATCTCCATGGGGAGATAACCTTGGAGCCAGAAACCTTGACTGTGCGACGCAAGGATTTTCCCGTCCTTGATGCCTTCAAGAGAGTTTGGGCTGTCATCCACCGTGACGACCGTCAACCCTTTGTCGGACAGTTTTGGCTTTAACCCCATCTGGTCGGCAACGCTGTAGGCCCAAGGGCAGGACAAAGTGCCCAGTGAAAAGATGTAATTCACATCCTTGTGCGTACTCAAATAAGACTGCATGATGCTGCGGGCCCGGGCCGGGTCGGCGCCGATGATCAGTTCATCAACGCTCACGCCAATTTTTTTCATCGCATCCGTCATCCCTCGACAGCGCGCTTTCAGGCCTTGATGAGTGGCGTCGTGGTTGGCACACATCATTTTGGTCGGCTTGGGAATCTTGCCTGCATTTACTTGCTCGATGACATACTCCCCGAGCTTCGTGCCCGTAAGATATTCATCTCCGCCCACGTAAGTGAGATATTTGATCCGCTGGTCGGCAGAGCGGGTATCGGCAATGTTGAAAGCAACTACTGGAATGCCGCTGCTGACCGCCTTGTCCAATATCGGTTGAAGAGCTTCACTGTTCAAGATCGGGACAGCAATGCCGTCGGGATGAGTGGCGATTGCCTGGTTCAGGATCGCGATGAAATTTTGCAGACTGTATTCATTGGTCGACAAGTACTCAGTTTTTACGCCAGGGTACTTCTCCTCGAAGGTTTTCATCGAAGTGGTTAACCAATTCATATTCGGGTCGTTGGAGCCGATGTGGGATACCATGACGAACCGATAGTGATCGCCTTGAGCGAATACTGCTTCGGCGAACGAGAGGGACAGCAAGAGCGACAGAGCGCCCAAGAATCGCTTCATTTTGTAAGTCTTTCTAAATAGGCGTCGCAGCTTAGCTCCCCAGGTTAAGCGGCGAGCCAAGGGGGGGATTTCCGGGCCTCAGTATTAAGCGGGCAAGTGGTGCCCGCGAAACTAAACCCGGTTCTGAGAACAACTTTCTCACGGGGGTACCAATTAGTAGTCTAAGATTCAATAGTTAATCAATCAAAACGTTCTAATAAGATTGGAAGCGAACGGTATTCAGGGAAAGTGCGGTTCACCCGACTCCCAGATTGGACAATCCAGTGGTCGATACCCAAGCTCCGGAAATGCTCGACTGCTCTATTGCCTCGAGGATCTCTTGATTCCTGGTTCCGAAATCAAAATCCGGTGAGCAGGCTTGGTCGCTGCAGATACCTTCCACGAGGTCGTGGATCTCGATGACTTTGACGTCGAAATACCCGAGACCGCCACCGGCGAAATCAAAGCCAAAGAATCCCGAATATTGTGGAACTTGTGACCCGCAATAGTAAGTGGTAAAACCTCGATCACGTTTTTCTTTGCTCATGCGGAACACCTGAAGTTCGTTGAACCTTTCTCCGTCGTTAACGATCGTACCTTCCGTCCCCGAAACTTCCCACGTGATTCCAAAAACGCGTCCAGCACAGATGCGGGAAGCCTCGATTACGCCGGCAGCTCCTGATGCAAACTTCACCAGAGACTGGACTTGGTCATCGTTCTCCACCATTCGCTTCTTTGCGGATTCTGCGATTTTGCTGCTGTAACCAGCATCAAATTCAGGAACCGCACGCTCCTTGAAGAAGGTCTGACTTTGCGCAGAGACCGTTGTGATATCACCAACCAGGAACTGGGCAACCGAAATAGTATGCGCTCCGAGGTCCCCCAGTGCCCCCGAGCCGGCCAATTCTCGCGAACAGCGCCAGGACCAAGGCAAAGATGGATCGTTGAAAAATCCCTGATCAAAAGTGCCCCGGAAACGCACCGGTTGCCCTATCTCTCCCCGTTCGATGATTTGTTTAGCCAGCAAA
>DATNNZ010000243.1:0-2516 GCA_035601575.1 Chthoniobacterales bacterium | reverse complement strand
CCAATTTACTTCCTGCTTCAGGACTTCGGAGAAACCAATCTTTGACGAAATTCCGAATGCCTCGCGCAATGCCCCCCGGCGCAGATCGCAATCGATCAACAATGTGCGGGCACCGGAGAGCGCCATGGTAATGGCAAGATTCGCCGAAACAGTTGACTTGCCTTCACTCGGGACTGCGCTTGTGACCAAAAAGCTTTTTGGCCGCGGGCCGTCGTAAGGCATGAAGAAAATGGACGAGCGAATATTCCGATACGACTCAGCAAAGACATGGCGCGCGTCGTCCGGTTGAAGCAGGTCCACTTTGCCCTTCGTTTTTTCTTTGGGAATCTGGCCAAGAATGTTCTCGGAAAAGTGATGTTGAAATTCGCTGAAGGATGCCATCCGGTCGTCGATGCGATCGAGCAGAATGAGAATGGCCAGTCCCGCGAGCGCGCCAATGCCGAAGCCGATGAGCAGGCTCTTGATCAATCCGGGACGGACCGAAATCGGTGGGGTTGCCATTTCCATTATCGATACCTGATCTTCGCTACCGGTTACCTGGGAAACGTCGATGTCCTTGAGATTGTTGGTGAGCCGATCGTATAGCGTTTTCAGGCGATCCACTTTTCCCTTGATCCGATTAAACTGGGCAAGCCGCTGACTGAGATCGAGTGCCTTCGCCTCCCATTCCTTGATGTTGGCCTGGAGGTTTTCCATCTGCTTGCCAATGGATTCGCGGCGCGTCTTTAATTTTTCAAGAGTGTCAGCACGGAAAAGCTGGATTAGCTTGTCCTGTTTCGTGATTTCATCGTTGAGCTTGAGGATCTTGGGATGATTCGGCCGCAAATCTTTGGCCAAGATTTCGCGTTCGGCTTTCAGAAGCTGGATCTGTTGCTTCGCCTTTAAGTAATCGCCCTCCGGTCCAACGTCCGAAAACGGCATACCCTGATTGTCAGAACCTTGACCAGATGCCGCCTCGGTTTTGTTTTGGGCGCGGTCGAGGTTTTGGTCGAGATCGAGCAGGTTGAGCAAGTCGTACTCAGTTTTAAGCTGAGCGTACTGCTGATTCAATTTGACCAAATACTGGGCGGCGCTGTTCCCCTGTTCTTGAATGAAGCCGATGTTGTTTTGCTTCTGGAACTCGAGCATCTCATCTTCGCCGTTCCGCAAATCTTTTTCGACCTGAATGAGCTGCTCGGTAATTCCGGTCGTAATTTCGTGGCCGCGGTCCTCGCGCATTCCGCGTTTGAAATCGAGATACTTCTGCATGACTGCATTCAGATAGGCTTGGGTGTACTCGGGCGCGCTGCCAACCGCAGCCAGGTCAAAAATGGAAGTGCGCGGCTTTTGCAACACCGTGATTTCAATCGGAACCGGCTGCAATTCAGGGTGCGCGGAACGAACGAGCGATTCAGCGCTATGTCTCACTTCCGCGCTCTGCATCAATTGAATTTGTGTCCCGTAAAAATTGACGCTGTCCTCGCTGTAAACCGCGCCCTGCGCGATGTTCAACTTTCCTGCCAGCATCATTTTACTGGCCGAAAGGTAGGAAGGCGGCATCTGGTAAATGAGAAACGCCTCAACGAATAATCCGAGGCAGGTGGTTAGGACCGGAATCCACCAGCGCCGTAGAAAAAGTGACTTGTAGCGGTGCAGCCGCGTGATAAAAGCGGTAGACCAAGAAATAGAAAGATTTTTACCGGCTGTCGCGGCCTGCATATTACATGTTAATCAAGCGCTGCGGCACGTAGATCTGGTCGTCGGGCCCAAGCTCCAAGTCTTCATCAGTGTGCCCTTCTTCGATGACGCGCTTAAGATCGACAGTGGACTCCTGACCGGTTTTGCGAGTCAGCTTTACCTTGCGCTTGTTGGCGAAGTCACCAAATCCGCCCGCCTTAATAATCGCTTTGCTCACCGTGTAACTCTCGTCTGGCGGAATTTCCTGCGGTCCTTGCGCTTTGACTGAGCCATAGACATAAATCCGGCCGCGGGATTTTTCGCTCACCCGATCTACCGCCAGGATGACCGTGGCGTGATAATAATATTCTTTTTCCAGCAACGATTTAATCGTGTAGGCCAGTTCTTTGCACGATTTACCTCGAGCCGGAACAAGTCCGACATAGGGGACTTCCAGCTCGCCGTTATCGTTGACGCGCAATCGCTGGGAATCGTTATCCCGATCTTCGACGACTCTGAAGCTCACAAAGTCGTTTGATCCGAGCTTCTTTTTGTCATCCAGCACGGTCATCGAGTTTGTCCGCATCACCGTACTGGTCGCAGTTGAGGGCCCGTCGGATGAAGGCGGCTTTGGCGCGGCGGGCGCTGGACTGGCCGCGTCTTGAGCGAATATCGGGTTAGTCAGAAAAAGGCAGACGGCGCCGACGAATGGATACAACCAGACTCTCATGTTAAACCCCAATTTACCCCTTTTGCGCTGTTTAGAAACTGTAAGTGCCGTCGACAGAAATGCGGTTCTGGTTGTAATCGCGCAACAACAAGTTGGAGTCTTTGCTCGTGCCCTGGTAGCGGACGCCGAG
>DATNNZ010000242.1:0-2896 GCA_035601575.1 Chthoniobacterales bacterium | reverse complement strand
TTAGCTATTCCGCTGGCAATAATATTGATTGCGCCGGGAGCCAAACCACACTGCGGCATGAATGTGGCAGGGCTCTCCTTGCTCAGACCACGAACGTAGTTGCTGGTTTCGACGTCTTCAGTCAGATCGAAATAGGAGGTTTCATGCCGGGCACAGACTTCCGCAATTGTCTTGTTAAGGTAGTAGGGAGCAGCACTCACCACCGCGTCACATTCGGCGACGAACGATTCGAGCTCCGTCGCCTGCGTTACGTCGAGCTGCTTAAACTCCGCTTTTTCCAAATCAGTAATATCTTCGAGCGGACGGCTATCACCAAGTCTGACCCGCTCGCAGAAACCGCAAGTTTCCAATAAAATCGCAATGGATCCGCCGATTTTCCCGGCTCCAACGATTCCGACGTCCATCTTTATGCTCCCTTTGATTGACTCGCCGAGGCCAACGCCCTCGGATCCGTCGCTTCGATTATCACGCTAACCGATTTCTGATTGAACCCTTTGAACCCTCCCTTGCGTTGAAGATTCTCCAGATGACTCCCCACCGCGCCGGCGCGCCGAAAAGTTTCTGCCTGTTCGGCGGTGATCAGCCCGCGATCGAGAAGCCGCTGAACCCGTTTTGGGTCCGCTGGCCAGCGTTCGCCTTCAGTAAACGCTTGCTTGAGAAACTCGAAGTCCGAAAACGGTTTCATTATGGAGACACCTTCGCCAGCCAGTTGCTCGCGTAGCGTTTCAAACTCGAAGCGAGCCTCCAAGTGGTGCATGCCAGCTTGAAGAAAACTATCTCCGTGCAGCCCGCACCAGAGTCCGACCGTGCGGACACGCGGCGCCTCCGGCAGCGGCTGCTCAGAAAAATCGACTTCGGTTTCTTCTGGCATCAGATCGACATCAGCAAAAACCGTTACACCCGTCGGATAATGCTCCAGGATCTGTGCGCCCCACCCCGCCTCCGCACCCGCGTAGTACCGTTCACGTTTGGTGAATCCAAAATTAAGTAGGAATCGGATCAGATCGGCAAAGAACGGCCGAGAGCAGCGGAAGGTATGGTGATCATGATTTCCCCAGCCAAGACCGAGCAGGTCCTGGCGTCTTTTTTGGATCTGTCCTGCCCGATTTCGTTTTTCCCAATAGCGGCGTTCTTCCGTGAAGAAAAGTTCACAGGCAACATCTTGCCCGACCAGCTCGATAGCTTTGGCTTGCAGCTCAAAAGCGAGTTCAATTCCATCAGAATCACTCGGAAAATTCCGCTTTCGAGTTTGCCACAGCTCTTGCGTAGCGATAATCGCGGTGGCAAATCCGGGAAGTGGTTCGCTCGAAACGAAGTGTCGCCAACCCAGTCGTTCGACCGCGAGAAGCTCAACCCCATTTTCGACTGCGATAATCGCACGGCGCAACCGGCTCCCGAATCGATCGCGTATTTCGGTAGGCAAATCGTGGGCAGCAATAAAATCGACCAAAGATTCCACTCGAATTACGAGGCGGGTTGGCACACCATTTCGGCTGCCATCCGGCATCACCGCCACCCGCGGCAGCATGGCTTGCGGATGAAACCAGACTTCAACGCCTGCTGGCGCCTTCACCTTCTCCGGAAGAAATCCCACCTCCCGTAGTTCGAAAACTTCCTTGTCGCTTATAGTCAAGTGATCGACCCATTCAAACAAGTCTGTGCCCGTATCCTGATGAAGGCAGTTGGAGAGCTGTCTGGCCCAAGAATGATGCTGCACGAAAGAATTGATCCATTTGCGCAATAAATCCTCGGCCGGAAATGCGAGCGGCCAATCGAAGGCTGTTGTCTGGTGAGGATGCACTTCGGTCATAGTAGCAAATTGCGCCTGAAATGATCAATAAACAAGGCTGCTCGATTAGGAATTGCTTAATAGAATATTAAGTAATAAGTGACATTTGCAATAAATTAGAAAGCGTACAACCAAAAACGATTTAAAATAAAAAGTACCGGAGGGTTTGGACCTAGCTCTTTGGCGGTTCGCTATTCCCCTAAATCCTACGGAGAACTATGAGATGTGTTGACCGCCGCCCTCCCAGGTGTAGCTTTCGCTCGTTATGGCCTCTAACTCCTACGCGCATCCCGAATCTTTGGTCAGCTCCGATTGGCTAGCCAAGCATCTCCAAGATCCCTCAGTCCGCGTGATCGAAAGTAACGAAGACGTACTGCTTTATGATACCGGGCACATTCCCGGCGCCGTCCACGTCGATTGGCGGAAAGATCTGAATGATCAGGTAATTCGCGATTATCTGAGCCCAGAGGCGTTCGCCAAACTCGCAGAGCACATTGGCATTACGCCCGAAACAACGGTCGTATTCTACGGCGATAAGTCGAATTGGTGGGCAGCCTATGCTTTGTGGGTCTTTTCCCTCTTTGGCCACAAAGATCTTCGCCTCTTGAATGGAGGGCGAGACAAGTGGAAAGCTGAGGGTCGCGAGATCACGAAAGACAAACCTCAATATCCCAAGACCACTTACCCGGTGCCGCCTCGGCGGCGCGATGCCGAGATCAGAGCGTTTGCCGCGGAGGCTCTCGAGCAGAGCAAAGCCCATAAGCCGCTGATCGACGTTCGATCACCGGGAGAGTTCAGGGGTGAAATCACCCACATGCCGGAGTATCCCCAGGAAGGAGTTCTGCGCGGTGGTCACATTCCGGGCGCTAAGAGTGTTCCTTGGAAAACGGCAGCCAACGACGATGGCACATTCAAACCAGCGGAAGAATTGCGTAAGATTTACATTGATAATCTAGGCTTTAAAGAGTCCGACCATACGATAGTTTACTGCCGCATCGGCGAACGCTCGAGTCATACCTGGTTTGTGCTGACTAAGCTTCTGGGATTTGCCGACGTAAAGAACTACGACGGATCCTGGACGGAATGGGGTAATGCGGTTCGGGTTCC
>DATNNZ010000241.1:0-3024 GCA_035601575.1 Chthoniobacterales bacterium | reverse complement strand
GGTTTGTTAAGGGTGTTGAACCTCACGCCAGGATGCGATTCATAATTCTCTTTAGGCCAAGCAGCAACGGCACGTCGCAAAGTGCCAACAACGGACAGCCGGCGGCCCTGTCATGCCCTTCGCAGCGGGTCGCTGGTCGGGAGCGCGACGAGAAAAAAAGCGCGCACGGTTGCGGAGCTTCGAATACTGCGGCGCGCTCTCGAATTAACGAACCCTGCGGTTAGCGCATGCGATATGCATCAACGCGTGAGCCAGGAAAACGCTGACGCTTAGAAAGACCAACAATGCCGCCACTGTCTCGGTCATCGCCATGCCCCTTCTTGGCCACGCCTGGAAGTGCGGCCGGTACCAGCATTTGAAAGATACGCAGTAGTGACCGGTGCGCGGCAAACCGGTGTCAATGGTCGGCTCACCCGGACGGTGGGGGTGACGGCGCACGCACAGATTAGGCAAATGCTATAGCGAGCAAGCCAGAGCAGAGGAGGCAAAGACTGGCAACGGTTACAGCGAGGAAACTGTAAGAAGCGAATTCTTCTTGTGTCATGGTACACCACCTACCGTTCGGCAATGCTGGTTGCCACCTGCAATCGGCTCCTCCAGATTTGCGGCGAGACTAGAACAATTGAGATTGATGACTCAATTGTACGTGGGTAGGCCTCCGATACCAAAAGGGATCGGGAGGGTTATACGGAGGTTTGTGACGTTTGCTTTTCACGTCCCATCATTCTGGACGTTCAGGCTTGTCCCATCCTGGCGAGAGCTCATCTCGATCGAGGACACCGAGTCGAGTCATGAGACATCGAAACACAAGTTCGAGGATCATGGGGAATGCTGCTATAGCGACAAGGCCCCGGCCTTGATGTTTCAACTCAAAGTCGCTGTATCGACTCACCGAACCCATTCCCACTGGCACCGAACTGGTTCCCTACGGGTAGCCCCTACGAGAGGCGCGGTGGGGAACCTGTGGGTGCTTAGGTGGAAAGCGGTGGCGAACCTATCCCCCACCAGTAGCCCACTAGGAGAGGGCGAAGGATTGCGCGGTCGTGACGCCGATGGTGACGGTGGACCCAAGCAGCT
This sequence comes from Chthoniobacterales bacterium, assembly GCA_035601575.1. GTDB lineage: Bacteria > Verrucomicrobiota > Verrucomicrobiia > Chthoniobacterales > JAFAMB01 > DASTDH01. The sequence continues at coordinate 1,947 of DATNNZ010000241.1, read as the reverse complement.
AGTTGCGCGTAGCGCGTAGGACAAGCGTGGTTTGGATCATCCTGGCCACGAAAACCCCAAAACGGATCACTCTCTGCCTAGCTATTCACCGTAGGTGCCAGCGATGCCGCCTCGGATCGATCCAACTCACGTTGCGGCTGGTTTCTTTATTCGGCCTTTGCCGAGACATTCCGCGCATTTCGGGGGATAGATTTTGTGGCCCGGCTGCATTGGCTGTTTGACCGTCTGAAACCCCGTGCCCTTGCAGGCGGGGCAAACAACCTCGGTCAAAACTTCACGCGGGCTTTTCAACGCGATCAATCATTGAAACAAAACAAAAATTGAAACATTTGCGCGAAGATAGCGGCTAGTCGCAACCGCGCAACGAAACTCCTCTCTTAACCTAACCGGTCAACGTTACTGCCGCAGAGGAAGTCGCTTTGTCTCCCGAGAGACCGCGCGAGCGTCACCTTGATCAGCCCGTTCCGCCGACGTCCGCTTTAGAGCGCACAACGGACTCAAGTCGGACGTCGCGCCAAGTCCGCTTTGTGCCAGACTCGGACATGACCTCGCCCATCTTCGCGCCCTAGGATTAGCGGGGCTCTCGCCAAGAATTAGCGCGAAGCAACGCGAGCGCCCCTGTCACCAGACAAAGTCCGACCCCAGCCAGATTGCCCGGCAAGCTGCACGCTTGTGGGGCATTCGGTGCGTCTTAGATTGCACCTTGCTACTGGCCAGCGTCGGTATGAGACGGCACGGCGAGGTCAGCCCTTCAAATCATATTCAGCTTTGAGCCGCGCAGCGATCTGCTCGACCATTTCGCGACGATCGGCGTCGTCTCCTGATCCTTCTTGCAGAACCTTCACCTTCCAACTGTCGCCGTCAGGCTGAACGGAAATTATCATATCGGTAGGCCAGTCGCTGATGTCCTCCATCTCCACCTTGATGGAGGCTTCGAGTTCGGCGGCTGTTTTGCTCGGTTTCTTCATGGTTCTATTGACCCCACGCGCAACATCAAGCTCGTGGCGCGTTTGATCGGTCTTACCCTGTCACTTGCAGACCTCCGCGATACCGGCGTTTTGTATACAGTCGCCGCCCACGTTTTGGAGGTCAATGGATCATCGAGGTCTCGTCCTCAGACGAACATCGCCCTAAATGCGAGCAACGCGATCACGACCATTACGACTGCCGCAAGCACAAGCCAAACGGCGAAGCGGTCCCGCCAACGCCGGGGAGATCTGTCTCGCTCACGACGCGGCGGGATATAACGGGCATCTTGGTGGCCTGCCATCTGAATTCCACTGGCGAAATGGAACGATATAACATTTAAGGTTCGGAGCAGTTTCCTATCATCGGACGAATTCTGCTTCTTCGCGATTGAATCCCGGTTCTGCTGCGTTGTGACCTGCTGTGGCCTTGCGTGGCATCATCCACCCGCGCAAAGGTGGAACCTGCGGTTCCGGTTTGTGGAACAATAGACTTGGAGTTTCTGTCGCGGGAACGCGATACACACGAGCCGGTTATCCCAGCGATCTACTGCACCGGTCAAACCGGTGTCCTGAAAAAAATACCTACCGTTATTGATCGGGCTTGGGATCAAGACTTCTCTTTGGGAGGTTTGTCATGCCCTCACGAAATGAATCGGCACGCGCGCTCGCACGGCTTCAATTGGAAACGCCTATTTCCAACGATGCAAACTTGCTTAATTTGCAAAAGCAAGTTGAAGATTTTGTTCGTGAAGCAAGGCGTCGTGATCCGTCAGAACCTAATGAGTTAGTATCGACAGTGGTAGATACGGTCGCACGCGACTACTTTCGACACGCCATCCTAAAACAACGACGGCTCGCGTCCCTAAAGGGCGCCGCTTGACAAATACCAAGGTCAAACGTTGGAGCGGATCATGAGATTCGGTTTAAGCCTGATCGTGGCTGTGACTGTATTGGGAGCCATCCAAGCCAGTTCAGAAGA
>DATNNZ010000240.1:0-10417 GCA_035601575.1 Chthoniobacterales bacterium | reverse complement strand
CCCGCTCAAGAGTGTTATGGTATGTTTGTCTTGTGTAATGAAACAGCACAGGCTTTGTAGGCAGGCTGTCGTGAGTACGGATCAAAGCTGGGGAAAGTGAGTTCGTTGGCAACTGAATAATGCATCGGGATAAACAGCTGGCCAGCCTGGACTGTGTTGGTGATGAATACCGTCGCGGTCACCTGTCCTCGCCTGGACGCGATAAGCACTTTCTGGTTAGTCTCAATGCCGAGGGGCTCAGCGTCGAGAGGATTCATCTGTACATAAAGATGCTCCGGGTAGAGTTTTTTTAGGATGGCAGATTTTCCAGTGCGCGTCTGTGTGTGCCACTGGGAGGATGCGCCCCGCCCAGTTAGAAGTACGAATGGGTATTCCTTATCAGTAGGTTCCGGAACATCGCGAGGACTCTCAAACAGGAACTTGGCTTTCTTGTCCGGATGATAAAATAACCCATCCTCAAATAAATGCCGCTCGGGCTCAACGGAGACCGCTAACACCTGCGCCGGATCATCCTTCCGCGCAGAAGCGCCGCTAGAAGTATCCAGGAATGGCCACTGAATTCCTCCAGCATCATCGATCATTTGGTAATCACGAATGCCGGTGATTTCACACGGCTGACCACGTGACAGCTCTTTCAGAATCTGAAACACGGATTCTGGTGAAGACCATTTTTCGAACAGTTTCCCGCAGCCCCAGTAGTGGGCGACAAGCTTGAAGATATTGAAATCCGACAAGGCCAGGCCTGGCGCAAGGGAAACCTTTTTGACCAACCCGATTCGTCGCTCGGAGTTAATGAACGTACCAACTTTTTCACCCCATCCTGCAGCCGGCAAAATCAGATGGGCGCGCTGCGCGGTTTCCGTATTAAAATACATATCCTGCACAACGAGGAAATCGAGCTTCTTAACGATCTCGTTGAATTTCGTTTGATTAATCCAGGAGTGTGAGGAGTTGGTCGCAACCACCCAGAGGCCTTTGATCTTGTCATTTGCGATCGCCTCCACAATCTGGTCGTAAGCCAAACTATTCTGATTGGGAATTCTATTAACGTCGATGCCAAGAATTCGGGCGATCTTTGCCCGATCCTCCGCATTCAAGAAATCATGGCCGCCGAGCAGGTTTGATGTATTCGAAAAGAGCCGGGAACCCATCGCGTTACACTGCCCGGTGATCGAATTGGCGCCCGTCCCGGGCCGGCCGATATTGCCGGTCATTAGCGCGAGATTGATGATCGCCTGCGCTGTGCGTGTGGCCTCATGGCCTTGATTCACACCCATCGTCCACCAGAACGAGACGCGGCTCCCGCGATGGATTGTCTTTGCAAATTTTTCCAGCTGTTCTGGGCGAAGTCCGGTCGCATCACTCACTACATCTGCGGTGAACTGCGCGACAAAATCTGCAAACGCCTCAAAGCCGGAGGTATGTCTGTCAATGTAGTCGCGGTCAATCCAACCATTTGCGATGAGCCGGTTTGCCAGGGCGTACAGCAAGATAAGATCGGATTTCGGCCTGATGGCGTAATGCTGGGTCGCGGCCATCGCTGTCTCCGTCTTTCGCGGATCGACCACGATGACTTCGGGCCGGTGCTTATTCTGGCATACGCGCTGCCACATGATCGGGTGTGCGATACAAAGATTCGAACCAACAAAGACAAGCACATCGGATTCCTCGAAATCCTTGTAGGTATAAGGAGGCGCATCAAACCCGAACGATTGTTTGTAAGCTGTAGTGGCGCTTGCCATGCACTGGCGTGTGTTGCCGTCGCCATGCAGGATCCCCATGCCGAACTTTGCCAGGGCGCCCAGGAACGCGAGTTCCTCGGTGCAGATCTGGCCGGTGCCGAGCCACGCAATCGCTTCGTTGCCGTATTTCCCCTGGATGGCTTTGAAGCGCAGCGTGAAGTTCTGCAGCGCCGTGTGCCAGTCGACCGGTTCGAGGTGACCACCCGCAGTGCGCAGGTAAGGTGTCGTTGCGCGGTCAGGCGAACGTAGCGGTGTGAGTGCTTCCCATCCTTTTGGGCAAGCCATTCCGAGGTTAACAGGATAATTAGTGGCCGGACTCAGATTGATTGCCTGGCCGTCTTTGAGATGAATCGTGAGACTGCAGCCCGTTGCGCAAAAGCCGCACACCATGTTCGTAGCGTCGTCAGGATCGAGGCGCGCGGGCACTTTCCCGAGGCCGAACTTGCCGGGCTGCAATACCAGATCCTGCGTTAGCTCTCCGTCCCATTTGCGGACAAACGAGTCGGCTTTTTTGACAAGCGGATGTTGTAACAATTTCGCGATGGCCTTCTTCACGACGCAATCCCCCCCGGCATCTTGGGGGGAATCACTGCCCGAAAAAACAGATAGCGCTCGAGCAGTTCGCCGAGCAGCGAAATAGGGAGGATTCCAGTCGCGACGACCGTTGGGACTAGGCCGAATAACACGAGGGCCGGGAGCATAATGCCACCGAGCGCGCCGCAAACGAACCGGAACCTGGTCGCCCATCTCAGTACGTCTGACATCAGGAGAACGGTGCGTTTCATGTCTGTCGACTCGCGATCGTTCAAGTGGGCGAATACTTTCAGCTCCCAGAACAATTTTGCCATCGTCGCGACGACCAGAAATCCGCACAGAAGAACAACAATCTGGCGAAAGGCCGGCGACGCTGCGGTACGTGGCGCTAACACCGATTGCAGCGTCATGGTAAACAGGATTGTTGCGGGACCCAGCAGCAGGGTTGTTCCAGTAAACTTCGGCGCCGTGAACGTCATTCGCCAAAACGTCCGCCGCGTGTCTCCATAAATCATCATCGAGCAAAACACTCCGGCCAACCCGGTAACTGCCACACCTATTCCGAACGCGTCCTGCAAGGGCGAAGAGGACAATTCCCGCCAAAACGGGATGTTCACAAAACGGCTCAAGGTGGGCAACCAGAACGAGCCAGCGTAAATCAGGGCGAGAATTGCATAGAGGCCAAAAACAATGATCTCCCGGCTCAGCCATGACGTTTTGAGCCCAATGAAGGCGCGCCACGCGTAAAGCGGTCGTCCGAGGTGCAATGCGCTCGCGCCGAACCCAAGGAAGCCGAGCAGCAGCGCAACCAGCGAGTGCAATGGGGTAAGTTCACGGAAGAGGCTGGAGGGGAAAAACAACCGCAAAATCATTGCTGTGCAAAACGCGCCCACAGAGAGTTGCGTGAGTACGAGCATCACCACAAGCGGCAGATGGGCATGCTCCGGCCTGTTCCTGAAGAAGTCGCCAGGCCGCATATTGCCAGGCAGGGTCTTGCTGGTGCGGTATTGGGTTGTTGGCAACGTATACTCTGGATCGGGCGAGCCGGCCAGGAAGCTGTCTTTCTTCTTCCGCTGAGCCGCGATCTGTTGCTGGTCGACGAGCGTAATGGTGATCGCTTCGTTAGGACAGGACTGCACGCACGCAGGTGCTTCTCCTACAGCAGGCCGGCTCGAGCACATGTCGCACTTGCGGACAATGCCCCGTTTCTTTGAATATTTCGGTACGTCGTAAGGGCACTTCCAAATGCAATATTGGCAACCAATACATTGGTCATCGAGATGGCGCACAATGCCGGTCACCGGGTCTTTGTGGTATGCATTAACCGGACAACCATTCATACATGCCGGATCCAGGCAGTGATGACACGCTGTAGTGATTGTCTGCTGCACGGGCTCAAGGACGGTTCCACCAAAAAGCATACCGACATTGCGCCAGGTCTCGTCGTCGTCGAGCCCGTTCAGATGATGGCAGGCAGTAACACACGCCTGGCAACCTGTGCAGGCGTCAAGATCGACTGCGAACGCATACTGCTCGCCCGCCGCCGGCAACGAGAGTGGAATCAGGTCGCGGTAGTACTTCGCCTGTGCCGGCACCGTGTGGTGTTCGTGCTTCCGGCTGAATATGGCGACTGGAGTTAAAAGTTGCTGCTCGCCTAGTAAATCATCTATTAACATTTTGGCTACTCTTGAACACGGGTTCTATGCTAGATCCGGGCACCTCCCAGCGCGCCCCAAGTGCTGCGCCATCTGGTTTTCACCAGATTGAGACCGGCGATTGCAAGCAGACAGAGAGAGGCGAATATAAGAAGCCCTGACTGGTAGGATCCTGTGATTCCTTCTGAAAATCCAAGCGAGCTCGCGAGATAGAATCCGCCGATGCCTCCCGCTGCGCCAACCAAACCCGTCATTATGCCCACGTCCCTGCGGAAGCGCTGTGGGAGCAGTTGAAAAACGGCGCCGTTGGCCATCCCAAGCGATCCGGAGGCCACTACAAAGAGCGTGAGATTGAGAGCCAGATCGTGGATCAATGCAGCGGCGATCAATGCCACCCCGGCTACCAGATAGAATCGATACAGCGAACGGATGCCGCCAATCTGGTCTGCCGTCGCCCCGCCGACTGGACGAAAAGACGCTCCTACAAACGTGCAAAGGGCTGCGAAATCGCCACCGTCTACCGGTGAGAGACTGAACTCGCTTTTGAAATAAAGGACATACGAACTGGCGAGCCCGACAAACCCTCCAAAGCTGATCATGTAGTAAAAGCAGAACCAAAGTGCATCCGGCTCTTTGAGGAGCGTCAGATAGTCGGAGATCTTCCTCTGCTTCAGCTCGCCTGGCGGTTCTCTGGCGGCCGCCACGTAAAAAACCAAGACCAGAAAAGCCGGGAGCAGGGCGAAACCAAATACGTTTCTCCAACCGAAGGCTTCGGCAAGTCTTGGGGCAAGCAGACTATCCAGTACCACCCCGATATTTCCAGCACCCGCGAGACCCATCGCGAGACCTTGCATGTCGGGCGGATACCAGCGTCCGGCTTGAGGCAAGGCAACCGCGAAGCTTGCACCGGCAAAACCGAGCACGAGGCCCATTAACAGGGCCGCCGGGTAGTTGGGTAGTCCAAAAATCCAGGCGAGCGCCAGCCCAGTTATAACCACGAGCTGCGCCATTATCCCAGCGTTCTTGCCTCCGACACGATCGACCAATAGGCCGAATAAGATCCGCAAGACGGCACCAGCGAGTATTGGTAGCGCAACTATCAGACCCTTTTGTTCGGGCGAAAGATTCAGCGTTTCCCCGATCTGCGCACCCAGGGGACCGAGCACGGTCCAGACCATAAAGCTAAAGTCGAAATACAAAAACGCAGAGAGAAGCGTCGGCCAATGCCCGGTATTTTTCAGTTCAGACAGTCTCATTCCAGCAGCCCTTGTGTCCGGCAGGTGCCCGCTAGCACGTCCCCTGCTCCGTTGGGATCGGCAGGAAGCCCCGGCGCCTCAGAGGTCCGAGGTCGTCGTTCCAGGACTGAACCTGAAAGTACTGAGGGTAGATCGCTAAAACGCGTTGCGCTCCCGAGGACCTCACGAAAGCTTCAGTCTGTAGGACTTGTCCATCAAGGATGTCGGCTGGCCCAGAGACACACACCCCGTAGCCACGTTCAGGATCGGGCACGAACACAGCGGCTCGTCGTGTTTCCCAAATGTTCCCTATCGCCTCGAAAGCTCCGTTTCCCGCATAGTCCGGTAAAAGAAGACACGCTTCACCCTGAATTGCATTCACCGAGATAAAGCCGCATTTTCCACCGCGATGGTTGACGGCGCACTGTCCGTTTCGATCCACGGTGCAAAGGAAAGCCACGCCTTGGTCAGCCAAAAAGTGGACCAATTGCTGAATCAAACGTCCGTGGTTAGCGGACATTGCGAACTCGGCCGTTGCGAACTCTCTCAGACCGCCTGAGGCAAACCTCGCGATGCGATAGGTCGGGTCGATATATTTCGCACAATGAAAAAAAGACTGTGTTACCTCGAGCGCAAGACATCCTGCTGTCTCTTCCCACTTAGCAGTCGCGTGGACGCAAAAGCGTTTGCGAGTCTTGAATTCGATAAATATTATGCCTAGCTGCCACGACCCTGCACCGGGATTACAGAGAGGTAAGTCATCCAAGGTCAGATTCAAAGGTTGAATGATTAGATGATGGTCATCGGGCGCTTTGGCGAATTCACCCAGGCGCCCGTGCAATAAGCGCCCGGAAACCTGAGCGTTAGTATCGACAAATGATATAACGCAGAAGTCCTGGCCTTCTGCGAAATCCTTCATCGCGGGTGAGAGGGAAAACTGCTTTTTCCGATCGAAGGCAGCACCCGATCCATGGGTATTCCAACGGGTGCGTGCCCAGGTTTGGCCGGGGCTAAAATCGTTAATTCGATGTAACTTACTCATATGTTCTACCCTGCGTTCGGGGGGCGGCCATGTTTGCTTTCCTCCTGACGAGTCAGTGCACATTAGGCCCATGTGCGGAACGGTTTGTTTCCCAATTAAAGATCCTTTCTGCTTAGCGATTAAGCATAACAAACACTGGAATTCTGAAAGGTCGGATTGTCTTGTCCCAGCTACGAGCTACTTCGGAGAGCCCGGCCGTTGAGCCATCACCCTTGCCGTATGTAAAATTCCGTTTCCTGAGCCGGGACTTACACATTTCACCACTCGACGGTCGATTCTCCTTCACGCCCCGGATGAATAGCACGAATGAGCCGATCGATGCTTAGCTCATATTCGCGTCGCCACCTGACAAATCCGATCCCCTGTGCGATTAGGTAGATCGCCGCAACCAGTGCCAGGAGTGAAATAATCATTTCGGCGACGTGTTTAGGCATCGAAGTTTCAGGCCAGGCAACAAACGCGATAGCCAACGACAGAGTCACACAAAGCCCCGCCACCAGGAGTGCAGCGCTCTGATGAAGGGCGAGCTTGCGCCGGCGCGACCAAAACCAAAGGGCCCGTGCGAGCTCTGAGTCACCAACTTCGAACAAATCCAGTTTCGTTAATTCCGCTAACAGCAGTGGAGGTAATTCTTCGTACTTCCAAACTGGTTCCGAGGTAAGATCCTTCCACATCGCCAAGAGCCTATCCTTTCAAAATTCTACATTCCCATTCACTGTGTTCTCGCTGGCACCCGCCCGTTCAATGTGCTCCCACCGGTTTCCCAGGCGATTGCGGCGTCGCCTGGGTCGATTAGACCGCCGGTGTCTGGGGTTTCGACAATTCCATAGGTGTCGGGTAGTCAGTGGTTGTTGTCATGAGTAACAATTAAGAAAAAAGACAGTCTGCCGTCTATTGGGCGATAGTTGGCTCCGGCCTTTCAATCTATCGAGGTTTCTGTACAGCGTTTGATGGATCCGAACCCAACGAAAGTCATAGGAACAAAACGGTGGAACGCGCGTTCCGCCCTTTATGGTCTTGCTACCTCTTCGAGACCTAAATTCGGACAAGCGAGGGATCGAGTCAGTATTGATTTAACCTCCACGAAAGCAAAAACGCCGACCAGAGCACTTACTCCCACGGCGACAACTTAGAAAGCACCGAACATTATGAAATCAGACAAAAAAGTAAGCCGATCAGGGGCACTGACCGGCTCAAGATACAGACAACAGAAGTTAACAAAAGAGCGTTTGTCTACCGCATCCAGCCTTGATGACGTGCTAGGAACATGCTCTATGCTCTACGGCAATGTCGCGACAATAGAGCAACTACGCGTCTCTCCTAGGGTGATAGCACTCACTGAGAGACTTCGACGCGTACCTGGGTCACGTACCCGCAAACCTCTTTCTGAGGACTACGCGGACGCGTACCACTATATATACTTCGTATATGGAAGACCTAAAAAGTCTTTCGGGTCTATCGAAGTATTCTACGACAATTCACACGCTCTTACGGCAGTGAATCCCGGACCCATCGATGACCCAAGAACCCAGGAGGTCGCCTAGCCATGGAAATCAAGTGCCATTTCAAGAACTATGTCACCGCACCCAATATGTATGATGATAACTGGGTCGGGTATATCCAAAAAAAGGAAAAGGAGTACGGGAACATCATCAATCAAAAACAGGGCGGCTCAGATTCTGAAACAGCTTATCAGCGTTTCCCGGACCGCTAGATTAAAGCACAGGGACGCAAAGCAGGAAGGAGCATCTAACTACCAGCTAGTGAAGATCTGGCGTGGTGTGTTCGTCCGTCCGAGATCGTGCAACCGGAATGATCAGGGGTCGAGTAACACCTGCTAAACGGGAGAGCGTAGGACTAGAGCGTGATGGATCCAGGGGCGAGCAGTCTAACGATAGCTTGCGGAGCAGGCACGATTACGCACCGGCAGTTTACCCGAGCGATTTCCTGGAAGGCATAAAACAGAGGGAGATTGCGGCAGGTAACGAATGCACGGACTACCGAGCCAAAGAGATTCTAGAGACGGGAAGAAAGAACGGATAAGTCAAGTTCGACTGGACCACGAAAACGTGGAGAGGTGCGCGAATACCTAAACCCAATAAGAACGACATCAGCTGCTGAAATGCACGCTGATGCTCACAGCCGTACAACGCAAGTACTGGGATTTGTTCAGCGAAATGCCGCCGCTGCGGTTTAACTGGATCGAGCCGGACGCGTGCGAGGTGACTAAATGGACGATCGCTCGTGCTCTGGAGTTAGGCGAAGAGATCGACGCGGCAGAGGCAGTTCGTCGCTACAAAGCAGCCTGGAAATGCTCCCAGATGCCTGCCAAACAGCCGATTCGGAAGCATCCTACGACAGGGATGGTTTGCGGACGAAATTACTACCTACCCGAAATGCTGCGATCTATGCCCCGACTCGTAAAAGGTTCTCGACCGTACCTCGAATGGTTCGAGGCCGAGATGAACGCGGCAGGCGAACCGGATGTTGTTCTAGAAGCCGGAGTGAAACGCTGTGATGTGCTCATGTTAGTGTACGACACTGGAGATCCTTTTGCGGACGATCGGACTCAGCTGGAATATATTGGAGCCGACACGATGGCGACCGAACTCGAAGCTGAGGAAGAGCGCGAACTAGCGGAGGAGAAAAAGCGCGTGGAAGAGGAGCGAAAGCAGCTAACAGAGAAATTCGCCAAAAACGCACCGAAGTTAAGAAATTGGTTCAAGGTGTTAGTCGATCCTGACTCAAATCTCGCGAGAACTATCTGCAAGATGCCGCTGTTTAACAATAACGAGGATAATGCTCCATTAGATGACGAGCCGTTCTGGGGTCCACTATATGGCTAGTTAAACAGAATCTTGCTACAAGCCATTCAGATGGCGCTCCTTACCTTCTTAAGAGCCGGAACGATGCGATAGAGATCATATTCGCGGCTAAAGATTTGGGTTAGTGTGTGTGGTCTGAGGAGTTCCAAGGCAATCATGGCCGGGACTGGAAACCGCTCGAGAAAGCGGCCTAAACACGACAAAGCCCGATCGTCATTTGCAACGGGCGGGCTTATCGTGTGAGTAAGGCTGGGAAATTGTTAGATGAGCAAGGGTAATTGTCGGCTGATCACACTAGTGCAGTGTCCGCGAAGTATGAACCGCATTCCGTCGGGCCTGAAGTGGCTTAGACACAGGATCTGGAAGCCACGAATAAGTAATTGAGTTTCGCGGACACTGCACTAGCGTGTTTGCGCTTTCCATACAGGAACGGGGTTCCGTCGTTCGGATTCTTGGCTTTGATCCGTCCGTAGATTGCCCTGATGCGTTCGGCATGAGCACCACGCTCTAGGATCTGATTGAATATCTTCGGGTGTTTGCTTCGAAAGTCGCTGGGGCTCATTTAGCCTCCTTCGCGTCTGCGGTAATGCCCATGGTTCGCTCTAGCGTGACGCCGAGTTTGAAGATTTCGGCGTAAACTTCGGGGTACTGTTCGAATGCTTGCTGTAGGCTCATACTGGTCAGGTATTTGGGTTTGTAAGTTTGCTGGTTTGGTAACCGAGACTGCTACATTAAATCCGCGAGTGTCAACGTCGCGATGAGCATTGAACTTCGTCCGGACCGAATCTTTCGAGGTGGTTAGCGTCGATCCTGAGTAGCCGTTTTCCGTCTCTTTCAGGACGATAAAAGCCGGTAAACGGTCCCAGAACGTGTTCGTTTTGGATCGGGTACGTCCGTCTGCATCAAAGAATTTATAGCTCTTTCGGGCGTGAGATAATATCCCCAGACTGGCAATAGCAGGCGTCACTTGGATGACGGATAATGTACATGAAAAGAGGCGCAAGCCTTAGTCGGGAAACACTAATATGAAAATACAGGAAGAAACCAATCTAACGACCTATCCAAATCAATCCTTCCTAGACAGTGAACTCGGTGGCCTCGAAATAATCCGCGTTCCTTTTGGTAATTTCGCCGGAACCCATGAGCGACTGTTTCTGATTCAGAATGGTGAGTTACAAGGATTCGATACCGGCAATCAAGGTGGTGGTCAGAACTGATTGGTTCGGGGTTGAGCGCTCGGATGGTCTTATGGGCCCCGGCGAATCGCCATGGTTAAGAATGTTCTGTAGAACTTGTGTCCTTTTTCTCACTAAGAAATGAGCGTTTTTAGCTGTCGATTCGGTCTCGGGAAACTTGTGGAAGACTCACAAGGTCCCAGTCCGGT
>DATNNZ010000239.1:0-9830 GCA_035601575.1 Chthoniobacterales bacterium | reverse complement strand
CGAATCATCTCTCTGGTTTGCGTGATCACTGGCCGGAGCGGACAACGAAGGGGATCCGGGCATCCGCATCGGTCCGCCCATTTACCTAAGGCGCATGGCAAAGGGGCGATCTCGCCATCCAGCAACTCGACCACTTGCAGCATGGTCAACTCGGAAGCTCGTTTCCGGAGCGTATAGCCCCCGCCCACCCCTCGCTTGCTGGAGAGAATTCCATGGTTTCGCAGCGCCAGTAGAATTTGCTCGAGGAACTTAACCGGAATGTGACCTCGCTCCGAGAGCTCTTGAATCTGGTGAATTTTACCGGGGGGATCTTGAGCAATGATAAATAACGCGCGGAGCGCATACTCCGCTTTTCGAGAAATCCGCATAACTAATCTTTTCCGTTCTGAGCAGCCAAAGGCTCGCTGCAGTCAAATAGTCGCTCGTATCGGGTAGCGATTACCGGCCAATCATATTTGGCGGTGACGCTGATCCGTGCCGAGTTACTCATCCGCTGCCATCGAGCGGGCGACTTCCAGAGTCGCACGATCTCCGCTGCGATCATTTCGCAACTCTCATCAGAAGCGAAGAGTAAACCATTTTCCTGATCTAACACCAGATCAACGTTGCCCGGGATACGGGTAGCAACGACCGGCAAACCGGAGGCCAGTGCTTCCAGGACAACATTTGACATGCCTTCGTAAATAGAGAGTTGCACCAGAAATGTAGCCGATCGGTACGCAAGCGCCACTGCTGAGCGGCCTAGCCACCCGCTAAATTTTACAACCGTGTGTAGCTGGTGTTCCTGCACGTACTGTTCCAATCGGGCTCTTTCTGGTCCGTCGCCAATCAGCAATGCGCGCACTGGCAGGCCTCCGTTCAAGCGAATGGCACGAACGATTTCCAGCACTCGAATCGGACTCTTCTGTGGGTGGAGCCGGCCAACCGATAATAGCACTATTTCCGTCATTTCTCGCCGCTTCTCCGGCCGGTAAACCGACGTGTCGATTCCGTTTGGGATCACGAACACTGGAATGCCGTCACTTTTTTCCGACAGCTCCTTTAGCCCGCTGGCCGGCGCCGTGACCGCGACCGCTGCTTTCAGAATTCTTCTTCGAAGAGGTGCAAGGAACCAATAAAAAAGGCGAAGGCCCGGCTCGGTGCCGGGCACATCTCCACCGCGGAGCGAAACGACGTACGGAATTCTCATTTGGTGATTTAACCACCGGGCCACGATGCCGCTTGGAATCGAAAAAAAAGCGATGACCCGATCCACCGAGTGATGACGAGCGACGCTGCGTGCCATGGAGCTGGCCATCGCTACGAAACGGGCCATCTGTAGCAGACTTGCTCGATGCGGTTCTTTTCGACCAACGGGAACGCGGACGACTTCGAGACCATCTTCGGTTACAGTACCGCGAAGTTTTTGAAAGGCAGAAGTCAGAACCACGACTCGATGGCCGTGGTCGCGCAACGCTGCTGCCAGGTTACTTGTTGCTGAAGCAGCTCCTCCTCCGACTGGCGGATACTCATAATTGATCAAGAGGAAGTTACCCATTTTGCGACGAAGACAGAAAATAACCGCGAAAGAACGCAAAGACCGCAAAGAAATAACCCCGAAGGCGGTACAAGAACTTAGCCCAGGGTGGAGGCTTGGCGGAACCCTGGGTATTCAATGTTAAGCGCGGACCGCTCTGAAGGAGCGAATATTGCGGGGCCTTTATTGCTCTGCGTTCGACGGATTCTTTCGCTCCTTCAGAGCTACGCGCTTTTTTACTACCAATACCCAGGGTTCCGCCAAGCCTCCACCCTGGGCTAAGTTCTTGTACGCCTTCGGCGCTCTCCACATTCCCGTGTTCCTGTAGCTTCCAACCAGCCTTTCGGGGCCAGCGTTTCGCTATTTAATGTACTTCTCACCAATCACTTTGGTTGCGGCTATGCCGCGCTGTGTTCTCTTGCGGCTAATATTTGTTCCGGATAAAGGCGGGCTCATTTCGATGTCAGAATTATTCTACTAACCGCCAATGGACACGAATAAGGAGATTCAGTTTGTGCTCAGGCATCTATTTATTCGCGTCTATTCGCAGCCTGTCCGCCATAGCTTTGTCGATCGCGGGTCCGTTCGCTGCGCCACAGCGACGGCGGATCAATTCGTGGTTGCTTTTTCCTCACCTTTCTTCGTGGTTAGACGCAACCGTGCCGCCAACACCGCAACGCTACCGCTCACGATAACAGCCAGCGCAATAACCCAGCGGATACCAAACGCGAACATTGCGGATTGGCCAAGAGACGCGAACAGCGAAAAAACCAAAAGCAACCATCCAATCGCGCCGGTCGAGCTAACGATCAGAAACTTAGTGGTTGGATACCTTAATAAACCGGACACGATAAGAAGCGCGGTGCGTGTTCCCAGAATAAATCGGCTAAAGATCAGGGTATATCCGCCGTATCGATCAAACCAACGGGAAGCTCGGTCGGTTTTATGCAATGGCAGTAATCGCTGCGCCCAACGCGATTCCAAAACGCGTCTTCCACCTAATTTCATTAGCAAGTAGATCCCGATATCGCTCACCCACATCCCAAGGAAACACGCGGCAAACGTCAGCCAATACGGAAATATACCGTTGTAACCCAGCAACGCGCTGCTTACCACAGCAGAGTCTTCCTGGACAAATGCCAGGAAAAACAAACCGATTAAAATGCTGTAGTTTGAGTGGCTAGGCATGAGGAAGAAATGCGGAACGCGGAACGCGGATTGCGGAATGGGTCGCAGCCTGCGTCTCGGCTATCGGCTATCGGCTATCGGCTTCTCGCGCACGGGGCGCGTCTGCGCCCCGTGCGCGAGGAGCCATGCGCACCACAGCATCGCGCGATCATCCCTTTTTCCCGCCTGATGTTCCGATAACCGGCTGTTTATCCAATCCCAATTGAGTAAGTCAGGAGACGAATTGCTGGCAAAGCGGAGATCGCCAGACTGGAACCAGCGTCCGATCGGAACCCCGAAACCTTTCTTCGGACGATCAATGATCGCGTCGGGAATAAGTCCTCGAACTGCCTTCTTCAACAAATACTTGGTGATGCCGTTGCGAAGCTTAAAGGAACTGGGAATACGCCGGACAAAATCGACCACGTTGATGTCGAGGAACGGGCAGCGCGCCTCCAAGCCGTAGGCCATACTGGACCGATCAACTTTAACCAGAATATCGTCCGGCAAATAAAGCCGAATATAGAACTGCATGGTTCGTTCGACGTCGTTTTGGGCGGTAGGCTCGTTCCAAGCATCGGTGGCTTCGGAATAAAGTTCCTCGGGATCGATTTTTTGGCCAAAGAGTTGACCGATCTCGCTCGGATCGAGTGGCCCCATCCAGGCTGGCATCCAATGTGATCGCCGGTAAGACAATCCGCGCAGGGTGCGTTTCACCTTGAAGTCCAAACTCATGTTCACGTGAGACACCGGTATCCGCTCAACCGCCATTCGTGCGGTACGATGCAAAACAGAAGGAACCAGCTGCTGGTAAGGAGCCGCGAAACGGAGCGCACGAAACGGATCATAGCCAGCGAAGAGCTCATCGCTCGCGTCGCCGGTCACGACGACTTTGACGTCTTCGCGCGCCAGCCGCGCTACCAGTCCGGTAGGCAAGATCGAGCTGTCACCCATCACTTCATCGAGCTGTTTGGATGTAGCCGCACACAGTTCCAGACAACGTTCGATCGAAAGCACCTCTTCCCGATGATTGGTGCCGATCGAAGTAGCAGCCATTCGGGCGTATTCACGCTCATCAAAACTCTTTTCGGTAAAGCCAATGCTGAATGACCGGATCGCCTCTTGATGACGTGAAGCAAGCTTGGCCACTAACGTCGAATCAATACCGCCGCTCAGAAATGCACCGACGGGCACATCCGCGTTGAGGCGAATACGCACCGCTTCATCCAGCCGGCGGATAAGCTCAGTGCCCCACTGTTCTTCCGCATCTTTCGGAACGGTCGCAAACGGGTCGAATTGAAATTCCCAGTACTTGGAGATTTTTGGGATCAGCGTGGAGATAGGCACCCGTAACCAATGCCCGGCGGGAAGCTTCCGCACGCGGGCGAGCATCGTCAGGGGAGCAGGGATAAACCCATAGGCAAAGAGTTTTTGCAGAGCAATTGGATCCAACGCAGCAGGAACCCGTGGGTGTTGCCGCAGAGCGGAGAGCTCTGAAGCGAAAGCGAAGCATCGCTCGTCCGAATAATAGAAAAGCGGTTTCTTGCCGAATCGGTCACGGCTCAAGAAAAGCTCGTTTTGGGCTCGATCGAAGATCGCGAATGCCCACATTCCGTTGAGCCGGTCCAACAGGGCTGATCCCCATTCCCGATAGCCATGCAACAAAACTTCGGTATCCGAGTGATCGGTCTGAAATTGATGTCCGGCCTGCTCCAGTTCTTTCCGTAGTTCGGCGTGGTTGTAGATTTCGCCGTTAAAGGTGATCACCAAAGCGTCGTCGGCTGTTCTCATCGGTTGGGTGCCGCCGGCCAGATCGACAATCGAGAGACGCCGGTGCCCGAAAAATACCTGGTCTCCGGTCCAGAATCCTTCGCCGTCCGGACCGCGATGACTCACCCGAGTGGTCATCTGCACCAAGTCGTCGCGGTCCCCTTCTCCTACGAATCCGGCGATCCCGCACATGACCTCAGCCCATAGCTGTGATGATGATCAATAGCAAATCATTCTCGCCTGAAGCTCGAATGAGCGCTAGTGATCCACGATGTGCCACTGAGGTTGGACGGTTGGGAGACTGATGGAAGAAGAGTGGACTCCGTTTTTCATGAGCCAGATCGCACGTTGGCCGGTTGTGGTGTTTTCCCACACTAGGTCCGACTGACCATTTCCCAGGAAATCTCCGACAGCGGCGATGTGCCAGCTGGGATTAATCGTGCCCAGGCTAATACTCGAGACAAACCCTCCATCTTTCATGATCCATATTACCCGCAAGCCGGTGGTCGCGTTCTCCCACACCAAATCGGCTTGGCCACCGCCGTTGAAGTCCCCAGCTCCGACCACATGCCAGCCACCTCCCACATTCGGAAGGCTGATTGCGTACTGAAAAACGCCGTTGTTGAGAATCCAAATAACGTGAGCCCCCTGGCGCTTTCCCAAACCAGATCCGATTGACCAGTGTGGCTTTCGACCGCAGCGGCGCTATAGTCGGTCACCGCGAAGTAATACGTTTGCCCAGGCAGCAGATTGGAGACCGTGGTCGTCGTTGTGTTTCCAAGGTCGCGGGTCTGAGAGTAGCTTCGGCTAGAGGTGCCGTAGGGCGGTAACCAGCGATGCCGGAGGCGCCGCTGGGGTCCCAAGCCAGTGTGACACTGGTAGCTGCTTGTGCCTGTAGTAAAAGTCCAAAGAGTGAAATAATGGAGCCCAAGACGACCGTCCATCGATCAAGGCGACCCGGTCTAGGTTGGCGGGGGGGAGTAATTAAACGTCCGGCCGTAGCCAGTATACTATCCATAATTAGACCACTTAATTATAGAAACGTTTTGGTCGTTCTAATCGGACACGGAAGTAGAGGTCAAGCGATAAATAGAAGATATTCAGCGCTTTGTGCCGGCTTGATGCTCACGTCGCGGCTCGGCCGTCCTTGCGGATAAAGCCGCTGCCTCTGCCAGTAAAGTAGTCGCAGCCCGGCTACGCACGAGGCTTCCTAAGTCAGACAGAATGTTGAGGTACGGATATCCAGGAAAAACCGATCCGATTTTACGCGCAGGTGCACACCCGGACTAGCGAGAGATTGGGAACGAGCCGCCTCTATCAGCCCTCTCGGTACTTCTGCGGTGAATCCATTTTTCCGATTACGTCCGCCGTACCGATCACCGGCCGATGAGCTTCTCCGATATTCCTCGTCTCCCGGATATTATACACGCTCTTACCTTGCGATTCGTAGAAGGTCCGCATGATCATTTCGGCCAAGAGACCAAGCAGAAGACACATCATCGCGATCATGAACGTCATTACTACCATGAGCGGCAATGGCGTCATGATGAAGGAAATATCCCGGTAGATTTTGAGATAAAGCATGCATAGGAAGGCGAGGCCGCTTACCGCCAGGCTGAATACGGCACAGCCACCAAAGAGATACATCGGTTTGTTGGCAAAACGATCGAGGAACTTTACCACCAGCAGGTCGAGCAACACTTTGAATACGCGCTCAAAACCGTATTTCGATTCCCCGGTACGCCGCGCACGATGATTCACTACGAGCTCAGCGATTTTTGCCCCATGCCAAGACGTATAGATGGGCAGGAAACGGTGCATCTCCCCGTACAAACGGACCCCGTCGACTACCTTTCGTTTGTAGGCTTTGAGCGAGCAGCCAAAATCGTGCAGACGCACTCCGGACACCGCTGATATCAGCCGGTTGGCGAGAATACTCGGAATGTTCCGTTGAATGACATTATCTTGCCGATCTTTCCGCCAACCAGAAACCACATCGAAACCTTGATCAATGAGGTTGAGCATTCTCGGAATATCGGCGGGATCGTTTTGTCCGTCGCCGTCTAATGGGATGATCACGTCGCCCTGAGCAAAATCGAAGCCGGCCATCATCGCAGCGGTTTGACCAGAGTTTCGCTTGAAGTGGATGACGCGAATTCGCCGATCAGAATCTGCCAGCTGGTCCAGAATTGCGGCTGAGTTGTCCGTGCTACCGTCATTGATGAAGATGATTTCCCAAGGCTGACCCAACCGGGTGAGCTCCTGTCTCACTCCCTGACTGAGTTCGACCAGTGCCTCCTGTTCGTTGTAGACGGGAACAACAATGGATATCAACACCGCCGCCAGCTTCCCGTTAGAACTCTAAAAGTCAATAGCGTGGCATAATCGGTATTGATCAGGTCTAAAGGCGAGCGCTGGACATGGCCGCTCGCCCGAGGTACAGCACTGGAAAATTCCTCGGCGGGTTCTAGCTGCAGAAGTTGAGCCCGCTCTCGAAGATTTAGCGGCGCGACTGCGCAGGCTAACCAGCAGGCTGAGGCAGACACCATCCGATGTTCTTCAGGGTGAAGACGCGCATTATTGATGCCAGTGTCGCACTGAAAGTGGTTGTGGAAGAAGGCGCCTCGCCGTTTGGTAAGCACGGCTGATGCTCGATCTCGATCACGCGCCTAACAGACAAAACCTCTCGGTTTGCTCCGTTGCCTTCTGTTAAGGTTTAAGTTGCTGCTTCTTGTGTTCTTTGCGTTTCTTTCACGGCTATTCAGGTTCGGCGTTATCGGCGTCGCCGCGCGCTGCCGGCGTTATCGGCGCTTCTATCACGCCAGGCTTCGTAGATCTCCCGGAAGATTGTCTCCAGCCCTTTCGTGATATTCCACGACGGATAATGAACCCGTATCTTTGATAAGTCTGAGATGTAACAGATGTGATCTCCGATTCGATTTTTGTCGACGTACTCGTACGCCATCTCCTGGCCGGAGATCCGGGCGATAAGATCAAACGCCTCCAGAATCGATATCGAATTTTCTCGGCCACCGCCCAGATTGTAAACCTCGCCGATCCGCGGCTGACGGATAAATTCACTTATGAAGCGCACCACATCGAGAGAATGGATGTTATCTCGAACCTGTTTCCCTTTGTAGCCAAAGATCTGATAGGTTTTTCCTTCCAGATTGCACTTGATCAGGTAACTGAGGAACCCGTGCAGTTCAACGCCCGAGTGGTTTGGTCCGGTTGAACAGCCACCGCGTAGACAACAGGTTGGCATCTGGAAGTAGCGGCCATACTCTTGCACCATCACGTCCGCTGCCATTTTTGACGCTCCGAACAGAGAATGGAGGCATTGATCGATGGGAAAACTCTCTTTGATTCCGGCGGCGAATTCCGGGTCGGCGTAATCCCAGCGAGTCTCTGTTTCCACCAGGTTCAGACGATTCGGTCCATCGCCGTAAACTTTGTTCGTCGACATGTGGACGAACGGGGCCTCCGGGCACCATTGGCGCGCCGCTTCCAATAGATTGAGGGTGCCGCCGGCGTTCACATCGAAATCATCAAAGGGCCGGAAAGCGGCCAAATCGTGGCTGGGTTGAGCGGCCGTATGAACGAGCGCGTCCGGTCGGATTTGTTTAATCAGATCTAAGACTGCAGCTCGATCCCGGATATCCAGATCGTGGAGATGGAAGTTCCGATACTCCTGCTGCAACCGTTTCGTATTCCAGGAAGTGTCGCCCGGCGCACCGAAGAAATCGGCCCGCAGATTGTTATCGACCCCATGCACTTCGGCGCTCTCCGCAGCGAAAAAAGAGACTGCCTCGCTGCCGATCAATCCGCCTGAGCCGGTTACCAGCAGTTTCTTCATCTCCCAACGATCATGTCCGATCCGGTTTCAATTGCACAGAAAGCATTCGGACATCGGAAATCAAGTTCCTCGGACGATTGCGTTCGTGGTTAGGTGCCCCCCGGAAATCAGAATCTTAAACAGGAGCTAACGGAGGAAACAGAGGGGTTCCGATGATGACGGCGTTCTCCGACTTCGCTCCGTCGTTTAAAACTTCGGCAAGGCTTCGTTGGACAAGCCGGCGCTATTCCTGAGACGGGACCAGCACTGCGACATCGCGGTGCAACGCGACCAATGCATGGTCGAATGTTGCAAGTTTACCCTTGCACCGGCGCGCCAATTCCGCGAGCCAGGCGTCAGTAATTTGAGAAGGCCCTTGCAGCAATCGGTGGGGAACATCGAGATAAGAGAAATTGTCTGCCCAGAACTCGTGCCTGGGATGTTCGTTGATCTCCTGGAGGGCTTCCCAAGCCGCGTCTACCGAGCCGTCTAAAGCCAATCGCATATGCACGCGGAGCAACGTCCCTTGCGTCACCGGACAGGTTGCAAACCGATCACGACGGTATCTGCTGAACCAGCGTTGGGCAGCGTCGTGTCCTACGTGGGTATCGATGCGCAGGGCAACCAGGAGATTGCCATCCAACAGCCAGGTCATTTGTGTTCGAATACTCGTGCGTCTTCTGCTGCATCGATCTGTTCGACATCGCGCGATGTGATCAACCGTTTGCCCGCTGAGGTGGGGAAGCTCGAAGCAGTCCTCTTTCGAAGTGGATCATGCGCTGCCGCCGATCGACCCTCCACTCCTCGGCGTACCAACCGATTGATCGCCTCGGCGATCGAGATGCGTTCGCTCTGGGCCAATGCCAGGGCCACGGTATAAACATCCTCGTCCAATCGCACAGTGATTCGCATCTATGCACCATAGCACCGTTGGTGACATGGTCAAATATGGAACCGTTAAATGCGTTTTTGGGAACCGATGGCTCCAGGGCGGTCAGTTTTTTCCTACAGAACCCGATTGATACGAGTAGCTTGACCGGCCAGAAATGGAAGCACTCTCATTTCGAGTAAAGATCACTGCATTTCTGCCGATTCGGTAGATGTTTACAGGCGCAAATTTTCTTCGCGATGAGGTCTCTAACGTCAATCCTCGGATCGACACGGAAGTTGACTTCACTTCTTTGCGGAATCGTCCTGATAGCCGGTTTGGAAACGGGATCGACGATCCAAGCTCAATCCGTCGCAACTCAGACCACGTTCACAAACAGTATCAAAGAGCCGGTTACGGCGACCGCCAATGCCTCGGTTAACAAGAACGTGCCAACTGTGGTGCGGAGCCAACTGACCGATGCGGAAAGCCAGGCAACCATCGATTTTTCAGTCGCATTGAAAATGCGAAACTTCGCCGAACTCCAGGAGCGGGTTGGCATGGGCGAAATCATCCCGCAAGATGAAATGAGGGCGAACTATTTTCCTGCCTCCGCCGACGTTGAAGATGTCCGGAGATGGCTGGTCGCGCAAGGATTCGAGGTTCAGCCGCCG
>DATNNZ010000238.1:0-7046 GCA_035601575.1 Chthoniobacterales bacterium | reverse complement strand
TGGTTTTTCGCTTGGCAATTATGCCCTCAAGTCCTTTCTCTTTGGCTAGGCGATAAAGATCGATTCCGCGATTCTCGATGTAACCGCCAACTTGGATGCCGGGGACAGGATTGATGATCTGTTCCAACCGGTCACGTCGTTGCAAGACGGTCTTCCCGGTAATGTCACGCCCATCACTCCAAAGCAGATCGAACAGATAAAAGACAACCGGTGCGGTCGGACGTTTCTGCCATTGTTGCAGTAACTGAAACCTGGGGACACCATCCTTATCCAGCGCCACGATCTCACCATCTAGGACGGTGGAACGCAAATTCAGCTTCTTAAGCGCCTGTTGAATCGTGGGGAATTTCGGCTCCAACGGCAGGCGGTTCCGCGACCAGAGCCGCGCATTACCAGTGGCGTCAATGACGGTTACAGCTCGGTAACCATGGTTTTGTTGCCAATGAGCAATGATTAACCGCGCTCTTGGTGTACCCTAATGGTTCAATCAGGTATATTGCCGAGCCACTTCCAAAAGCGATGTAGATGCATGGCTGTCGATCCTCAGAGGCTTGAAGTCGGAAAACCTGCAACTCCGCGCAATGGTGCAGGTTTTTGATGTGAATGCGTCCTTTCCCGAATTCATCTGGCGACGAGGGCCTCTGTGGTTACACATCCATTTGAACATCCAGATTGGATTTTCGAGACCAAGCTGGACGGCTATCGGGCCATAGCAGTAATCAATTCCCGGCGAAGCTCGGCTCTGGTCTCGCGATCACTTACCACTCGAACCGACGTCTCCGAGGGTCCGAGAGGCGGTAAACAAAGCAAAAGTTCGTTCTACCATCTTGGATGGCGAGATTGTTGCCTTAGATGACTGGGGCATACCTCGGTTTCAGTTGCTCCAGCAATGGCAGAAGCGACCCACCGCAAGCTCAACAGTTTCGGAACTCATAGTACCCTGGCTCTTTCTGTTTCCAGCAAGTTAAACTTTTCGAGCGCCTCTTCAGCCTTGGTTGCTTTCGCTCCCAGTTACGATCCTCCATCCGAGGGGTAGCACCGCTTTTCTCTGAAAGGCTTCCTTTGCTTGTTGGCCGCCAGGTAGTATATTGCCGATACTGTGGCCGAATCCATTAAGCAATACCTTAGACGCATCGGATCTAAAGGCGGTAAGGCACTAGCCGAAAATCCCCAAGCGAAAGCAAAGGCAGCGGCAAAGGCAGCGAAGGCAATTGCCGGAACACCCCAGGCTAAGGCGCGAGCAGCGAAGGCAGCGAAGGCAAGATGGGCAAAGCGGAAACAAGAAAAGAAAACCAAAAAATGAAAACGAGAGCAAAAAAATTTCCCCACCAGTGCCTGTTGTTAGGGCTTACTGCGAAGGCAATAGAAGCAGGCATGTCACTAGAAGAATTTGTACAGGGAGTAGAGAAAGTATGGGATGAGGCGCAACAATACAACGCCCAGGCGGGAGCTTGGCGGGAAGAATATAGACGCCTTCGCGCTCAGGAAGAGGAGTTGTATGAGAAAGCATTGAAGTCTAATCCAGCTCTTAAAAAAGCACTCGAACAAAACCGCCAAAAATTTTCCTTTAGCGAAGGCATTAAAATGAACAGGCACACCTATCAGCTTTTCGTGAATGGAAGGCTGATTCACAGAAGCCGAAGCGGAAAAGACGCCTTCAAAAATTTCGACTCTTACACTCCTGGCGATTGGTTCAACTACCCAGCAGGAGAGCGGGTCCGCCAAGTTCAACTCATTCGCGACGACGGAATGATTCAAGACAAGGGACAGGAGGCAACCTAGATGATCTATTACTAACTTTTCTACTCACCGGCTATCGTTGTCCTTATCGTCTGGATTATTTGCAGAGTAAAACGAGCTGGTTATCTCGCTCTTGCTATCATCTTCGCTCTTCTCGTCGCTTTTGGTTATCGCCCATAAAACAAAATCCAAACCCATCCCAGCACCGGACGTTAATCTTATGACTATCTTACAAAAACTTAAAAAAGAGTGTTCGAGAATTGGTGCAACTCTCAACACTGAAAGGTGGGACATCACCGCACCAGAAGGCCACGTCTTCACCGCGACCCAGTGTCATTATATCGTGTTTGAACCGTCGAAGGAGGATGGCTCGCCCAGGTGGGGAGTGCATTCGAGGGTATGGAACAACACCGAACGAAGAGCAGCTTACAAAGATGCACTTGAACGGCTAGAGCTTGGCATTAGTCCCGATCCCGACCCCGAAGACAAATGAAAACTCTACAACAGATCGAAACAGAAATTGAAGCGATCCTATGCGATCCATCGGTTAGCTATTGGCTTAAAAACCAATTGCGGCCGAGGACCGATCGGGACCCCCCTAGACTATGCGGCAGAGGCGCAAGCGTTGTGCAACATCTTACACAACCGCGTGCGCCATTCTAGAGCAGGATCGAGCCGCATAAAATCCGTTCGGTAAGCCAGTGTTGCCGAGTACCACCTACAACGATTAACAAATGAAAACCCTTCTCTTTCTATGCAACCTTCCTTCCCGGAAAATTTAATGGCGTTCGGAGGGAATTCCTCACCTGGCGTCTGGGGATCAGCCGTGGAGAGGGTCCATTGAACTCTGGAAGAAAGGAATCGAGCCAGCTTTTCCAGATTATTGAGATCAATGAGAGCGTTGTAAAACAGTTCGGCGATCTCTGCTCGCTCCATTGCGGTGCGCCTAAAAGGAATTTTGCGGTCAGTGGTCGGCGCTCTCCTTGAAGGTGCGACATTTCCTTTAGAAAGGCTTCAGCAAGGGGGGAGCGCTCTATCTCACCCCTGTCTATCTATCGGCCTTTTTCCAGGTCAGCCCACTCAACAGCATCAGAATTGATTCTGGTCTCGGAGAATATTTCTAGCGTTGGAAGACACAATACCCACACTAGGTCAGTAAACAATTTTGCGGATCTGGTACCGGAACAGCGCTTCTGGGGTTTTTGGAAAAGCCTGGCTCCTGCGCTTCGGAAAAGAGATAAGTCTGACGCTGCGATTCGAAAACGATTTTGGCGAGTCCGAATGGTTTGCTATAGGCAACTTTGACTGTCAACCACCAACCTTCACCCGACGACGCTTATCTGGTGCCATCTTGTTTATTTGCGAGAACGGCGGGAGAATGGCCAGGAGACGGATTCTCGCAGGCGGAATGGTCCGGCAAATAATTTCAGCGCCGGGAAGGAACCACTCTCGAGCGAGTCACCGATGGACTGATGGCTTGGCGTCCATCGGCTTTCTTTGTTGCGGAATTCGCTCAACCGGAGTGGAAACTGCTGTCCTATTTCGAGACCTGGATCTTGGTAGTAGCGAAGCTCCAGCTTGCCGTCCCGGTATGATCCGCTGAAAGGAATCTGGTCACCAAAATGAAGACTATTAAATGAGCGTCGAAAATTCGCGAGTTCAATTTTAACGGTCAAACAGTACTGGTCGCCTCGTTTTTCACTCGAAAGTACTTTTGCGGGAAGACGACTCATTTTGTGGGATTGGCTCGGCTGACTCGACTCCAAGGGTTCGTGCGAAAAACGTTAGAGGTATCCGAAACGTTTAAGAAAACCCGCCACCCGTGCCAAAATGCGTTTGGGTGGCTCCGCTTCGCCAGCGAGCCAGGCGGACAAGGTGATCCAGGAAACGCCGATTTTGGTAGCGATCTCGCGTCGGTCGTCTTCGGATTCGCTCAGATAGCGCCTCAGGGCATCAAGGATGTCCTGCGCGTTCATGCCATTTTCATCCGTCTTCTTATTCGGCAAAGAATCAGCTCTTCTTGACCGGAGAATTCAGGCAAGTCCAGTATGCGCCAGTTGTTTATTTATAGACGGTTGCGAAGGTTTTGAAACTTGTAGTTAACGCGGAATGACTAGATCTAGCGGAAAAGGGGTCAGTCAAAGCTGTTGACTAGTATCTTGTTGGAAAGGCATTCGCTTCTTAGGCGTCCTTTGGTACGCTCACTCTCATGGCGAACAGTATCAGTCTGATTCTGGCGTCCTTTGTCTCATCTGATCCAAAGTCACAGGCGGCAGATCAACCAATCAAAATCGTTGTAGAGATCCCCGAGAAAGTGATCGATTTAGAACTTGAGAGAAAGCCTGGGGTCTTGCCCACACTAATGGCGAGCTATCTTGCAGGTTATGCGGCTTTGATGGCCGCAGCGTCGAAACGATTGGTAATCGCAACAGGACCCCTCACTGGGCTTTCGTACGCCTGGTTGTCGGACAAGATGGCTCCGCCTCGGCAGCCGGACTATTCCAATCCTACTGGCAATGGTATCAGCGCATGGATTGTCCAATCAGGAGATCCTCAATACCCGACATTCTGACCCTTTCCGGGTTCGGGAAGTTAACAACGGGCACCAACTCGGAATTTTGCTTTGGTTATCTGACGATCATAGATACAGCCTGCCCATCGCTATCGGATCGTGTTGGGAAGGTGCCTGATTCAGCACAGCGTTCCGCTGCTTCCTTCGGGTTATCGTCCCTGGCTTCCTCCTCCACGGACTGAACAGCGGTCGCAGAAAGAACGCGTCAGGGATTTCTAGCCGAGCTATCATTATTGTGGCTTTTATAACGGAGCTTGGGCACGAATCTTTAATAGTTTTGCGAGGTCTGAGCCGAGCGTCGCCCGAAAAGACAAAAAGGCCACCGAGTTTTCCGCACCGGGCAAAAGCCTCCTGTCAGAGAAACAGTAATCCGATTGGCAGAAAAACATCACCTCCTCTACACCACCGGCTACGTTCCCGCCCTATCAGCCTATCCCGGAATGCGCGTGCCCATGCCAATCGAGATCATTGAACACCATGGGCACTCCCCCATTGACGTGGTTTGCCAGGAAATACTTGCCCTGACCAAAATCAATTGGAACAGCTGCAACTTCTCGTGCCGTGAACCAATCACCATCCAATTCGCCAGGTCAGTTGGGAAGATACTGGCTGTCGAGCTGTGTATCGAGCCTGACAATCGTTTGGCGGACTTGATCCTCTTTCTTCATGCGCACAGAGACAGTTTTGCAAGCGTGCAACACCGTTCCATGATCCCGGCCCCCAAAGGTTTCTCCAATTTCATGCAAGGAGGCTTTGGTGTGGCGCCGAGCCAGATACATCGCCACCTGGCGCGGGAACGCAATATTCGCGGTGCGCCGTTTGCTGGTCATATCCGCGAGTCGAACATCAAAATGTTCGGCCACCTTCTTTTGAATCTGATCGATGGTAACTGTCTTCTTGGCTTCTTCCCGCAAAATATCCCGAAGAAGTTGTTCTACCGTTTCGCGGGAAATCTCTCGGCCACTCAGCGACTGGTAAGAGGCAACCCGCATCAAAGCACCCTCCAGACGCCGAACATTGGTTCGGACACGCTGCGCAAGAAAAGCCAGAATATCCTCAGCAAGCTCGAAATGAAATGCCTCGGCCTTTTTCCGGAGAATCGCCATGCGAGTCTCGATGTCCGGCGGCTGCAATTCCGTTGTTAATCCACACTCGAAGCGAGAAACAAGGCGTTGCTCCAGGTTGGCGATCTCGCTTGCCGGACGATCACTTGAAAGCACGATCTGCTTCCGGCCATCGAATAGGGTATTAAACGTGTGGAAAAATTCTTCCTGGGACCGCCCTTTGCCGGCCAAGAAGTGAATATCGTCGATCAACAGAACATCTGTCTGACGATAGCGCTTTCGAAACCTGACCAGCATATTGTGCTGGATCGCGTCGATGAACTCGTTGGTGAACCGTTCACCCGAGAGGTACAT
The DNA here is from genome assembly GCA_035601575.1 of Chthoniobacterales bacterium. Taxonomy (GTDB): domain Bacteria; phylum Verrucomicrobiota; class Verrucomicrobiia; order Chthoniobacterales; family JAFAMB01; genus DASTDH01. Next base: position 1,316 of record DATNNZ010000238.1, on the reverse strand, counting down.
CACCTTTTGGATCTTTCTTCGTTCGATCGCCTGCTGGCCGATCGCCTGCATCAAGTGCGTCTTTCCTAAACCTACGCCTCCGTAGATAAAAAGCGGGTTATAGGTTTTGGCCGGTGATTGAGAAACCGCGAGGGCGGCCGCGTGGGCAAACTCGTTATTCGCTCCCACGACAAACGCTTCAAACCTATTGCGCGGATTCATCCCGTGCTTGATAGCGCCTTCCGAATCCTCATCATGGGATGTAGGGGCCAACGGTTCGCTCACCCGGTCAGCATGGGCATCAACAACGGGACCGCTCATTCCGCTATCTGCGGCACGGAATTTGATCTCTCGCGGGCTTCCGAGCACGGACATCGCAGCGGATTGTACGACATTCAAATAATTACTCTCGATCCAGAACTGATAAATGGTGTTCGGAATCTGGAAGGTCAGCGCCATTTCATCCGCCTGCACCAGTTCAATCGCTGCAAACCACCGCTGGAACGCATCGGCGCTGAGATGCAGCCTGATTCCGCTCGCTATTTCCCGCCAAATCTCATTGTAAGTCTCTTGCATAGGTGCTTCTATTCACACTCCTCCGTGGCGAGACGTAACATTTTCCATCCAGAGCACAGCATTCCTCGACCACTTACGGCAAAACGACTCCAAGCCGTTCCTGTCGAGGTATCTACAACGTCAGCTCAACCGGGGAGTTCCCTGACAGGACCGATCAGCAACTTAGCGGCGATGAAATAACATCCTCCGTTAGATCGGTCAATGAGCTTGCTCAACATAGTTATTCACATGTTATTCGCATCTACCGGCGTTCTTTCCGTCGAGCGGGAAGTGGAGGATAAAATCACCCTGTGGTGTCAGCAAGAAAAAAGTTCTAATGGGTATTTAAATAAATTTCTTGTTAACTGAAAGCCACCCGCAAAGCCGTCCAGCTTACAAGAAGGAATTTCATCTTCAGGCCCACCTATAACTGTTCAAGAGCAGGAGTATCAAGCGCTGCGCGGTCAGCTAATTTCAAGGTTTTTGATTTTTGACACGCGTGTCAAAAATCTGAGACTGTGCAAGCCCCCTGGCTAAAGCATGACAAAAATTTGGGGGGTGGTAGACTCACCCAGAAAAGGAATCCGATCGCGACCGTTCACGAGCGAGATCTTGAAAGCGTGTGCCGACAATGAAAACAATCAAATGCAGAAAGTTAGAGCCGGGCATGTGGCTTGTGCTTGACCCAGCAACATACGTGATCCAGTCGGTCAACTCGTTGGGCTGGGGCAAATTTTCGATACGGGTCCGTGGCATCGGGACAGCGGTAAATACCGATATTA
>DATNNZ010000237.1:0-13059 GCA_035601575.1 Chthoniobacterales bacterium | reverse complement strand
GATTGGACTGGCTTGCTCGAGGAGGCGTCCCTGAAGAACTCACAATATGTCAGCTAAATTATACGTAGGAAATCTTTCCTTCGCTACGACCGAACTCGATCTACAGGATCTGTTTGGACAGGTTGGAACGGTCGTTGATGTTAAAATCATCCAGGACAAATTCACCGGAAAATCTCGGGGATTTGGTTTTGTAACCATGGAATCGAATGAGCAGGCCACCGAGGCCATTGGCAAATTCAATGGCTACTCGCTCGATAATCGCCAGCTTACAGTCAACGAGGCTCGCCCACCAGAGCCTCGGCAGGACCGGTTTTACACGAACGAACCCTCTTCTCGCGGAGGGGGCAAAGATAATCGACGCGGACGAGATCGCGATTTCCGTCGCCGTTAAGATTCAACGCAATTCTGCCTAGCCCGCAAAAATCACGCAAAAGCCGAAGCGACGAGCTCATTGCGGGCTAGAAAGCTCTTAAACAGACGCTGCACGTCTGTTTAAGAGCTTATTTAAAATAAATGAATCGAAACAAATTGTTTTCAAACTCTTCTCTCTCCAAAAAAGCAGCGGAATTATCCGGCGTAAGCCGGAGGATTCCGCTGTCAGAGCCTGCATTGCTCACAAGTCTCTAGGGATTTGTGAGCAATGCAGGCTAGCCGGCCGGGATTCGTTTTAAGATTTCCCTAATCAGAGTAGGACCTCGATAGATGAAGCCGCTATAGATCTGCACCAAGTCAGCTCCTGCATCCAGCCGGCGAAGCGCTTCATCTGCGCTCATGATCCCGCCTACCGAAATAACTGGAAGTTTGGATCGTTGTTTGACGAACCGCAATATTTCCATTGCTCTGTCTCGCAGCGGTAAGCCGCTCAGTCCGCCCTCCGCCCGGAATCGTTCCGGAATGGCGCTGTGATCGGTCGTGGTGTTGGTCGCAATGACGCCAGCCAATCCGGAGCTCTCTGCCATACTCAAAACATTCTCAACCGCATGCCAGTCTAGATCAGGGGCCATCTTGACCAACACCGGTTTTCCACCGGCCTCCCGGCCAACGGCCGAGAACAGCTCTTTCATCGCATCGCGCTCCTGCAATTGGCGCAGGCCTGGCGTGTTGGGCGAACTCACGTTCAAGACAAAATAATCACCCAGCTGTGAGAGAGGCCGGAAGGCACGACAGTAATCTTCCGCCGCTTGCTCGAGTGGAATAATCCTCGACTTTCCCAAATTTATTCCGATCGGAATTTCCGGCCATCCTCCCGATTGCTTGAGCGCCCCCAAGCGCAACGCAACGCGTTCAGCTCCTTCATTGTTGAACCCGAGCCGGTTGATTAGCGCCTCGCTTTCCGGAATTCGGAAAATCCGCGGCTTAGGATTCCCTTCCTGTTGAAGGGAAGTGATCGTTCCGACTTCCGCAAAACCAAATCCCAATCCGGCCCAGGCAGGTAATGCCACCGCATTTTTGTCAAAACCAGCTGCCAATCCGACCGGGTTAGGAAAATGAAGACCGAACAGGTCCTTGGCGAATTTTGGATCCGGCTTGCCCTGAATGAGATGCCAAACCGATGGTGTCCGCGATGATAGCTCGAGACATCGAATGGCCAAATGATGAGCCGTCTCCGGATCGAGCCTAAAAAGCAACGGTCGCACGAACCGTTCGTAAATGGTGCCCATCGGAAACTCAGTCACTTCCCAATGCAGAACTCGCTGAAAATCCTTCCCAGCAAATCTTCGGTGTCGTGCTTACCGACGACATCCCCAATCCCATCGAGGGCACTGCGCAAATCAACTGCTATCAGCTCTGGTAGCCGGTTTTGGCCGATCCCATCGCTCGCTTTTTTCACCGCTTGCTCAGCTTCGCGCAAGCAAGATTGATGACGCGCACTGATCGCAATATGGGAATTCTCTAGTGACAGTTCACCACCAATCACTCGGTTCCGAATCTCATTCTCCAGCGCCTCGCGGCCGAAGTCGGTCGTGCAAGAAAATCGGATTCCGTCCACACCCTTCCAATCAGAATGGAGACCAAGGTCAACCTTGTTTAAGATCAAGAGCCGTTTCCGATCCGAGTGAATATTCTCTTTGCGTGAACTGCTCGAATCAACCATGTGAAGAATCAAATCGGCTTGTTCCAACTCAATGCGGGTACGCCGAATACCTTCTTGTTCCAGGCGATCGCGCGACTCGCGCGCGCCGGCAGTATCAATCAGTCGCATCGGAATGCCATGGAAGTTGATCGTATCCTCGATAGTGTCACGGGTTGTACCGGCGATTTCGCTGACTATTGCGCGGTCGTAGCCAAGCAGCAGATTTAACAGGCTTGATTTACCCACATTCGGTTCGCCGTAGATTACCGTGCGTAAGCCATGCCGCAAGATGCGCCCTTGTTCAGCGGTCCCCAACAAGCGTTGCAGGCTTCGTCCAATATCTTTCAACCGCTCGTTGAGTGTGAGGCCGGTATCAGGGTCAATTTGTTCGTCCGGAAAATCAATGTAGGCCTCGACGTGAGCGAGCGTCGTGAGTAGCGCATCTTGCAGCCGGCGAAGCTCCGACCCAAGGCGGCCAGCCAGTTGCTCATTTGCCGCGCGCAAGGCCAATTCGGTCTGGGCATGGATGACGTCCATTACCGCCTCTGCCTGGGTCAGATCCATCTTTGCGTTTAAGAAAGCGCGCTGAGTAAATTCTCCCGGCTCGGCTGATCTGGCGCCATGTCGCAAGAGCGAGGCGAGGATCTGCTGGGTCACCAGGATCCCGCCGTGACAACTAATCTCGATCAAGTCTTGGCCGGTGTAACTGTGCGGCGCACGGAAATAGGTCCCCAAAACTTGATCAATTTTTCCATCCTGATTAGAAACTTCACCCAGGTAAAGGCGTCGCGGTTCCCAGTCTACGACGCTTGTACCGCCACGGAAAATACGGCTCACAATTGCTTTCGCCTCGCTCCCCGAAAGGCGGAGCACCGCGATTGCTCCCTCGCCGATCGGCGTGGAGATCGCTGCAATTGTGTCTTCCAGGGTCATTTAGGTAAGTAAACCACAAATTGGTGAGATTGGCTCTCGGAAGGAAGGCGGCAGGTAGGGCGTGTCGCTCCGTGACCGCAGCACCAACGGCAAGCCGCTATCCCGTCAGGCCTGACGATATTGCCACCTCCTGAATCTTCGATAGCAGTTATCGACCTAACAAGGAACAATCGAGCCCTCGATTCAGCGGTCGCGGAGCGACACGCCCTACCTGCCGCAGAATACTTGCCTTCGAAAACGACAGTTTGCCCGCCATAGTCTCCGCTGGTTAAGGGTGGTCAAGGGGGACCACTTAGAGGTGCGTTAGCGGCACGACGGCGGAGCACAGATCCCCTTCACTCCGCGAGAACCCCGTCCAGATCAGCAAAAAACCTGCGGTTCTGATCCATCGTTCCAACGCTGACGCGAACCCATTCCGGCAGCTTGTACTCGCCGGTCGCTCGCACTATGGTCCCTTTGCGAAGCAGTTTCTGGAAGACTTCCTGGCCGTCTCCGACTTTGACCAGAACAAAATTGGCCGAGCTGGGTACATACTCCAGGCCTCGTTTTCTAAATCCCTCTTCCAAAAAGTGTCGACCTTCAAAGGTAACCCGGCGGGTACGTTCCTGATGTTCGGTATCCTGCAACCCCGCCATCGCTCCAATTTGACCGATGGTGTTGGCGTTGAAGGGCTGCCGGCATTTTTGCAGAACTCGAACTAACTGAGGATGCGCTAGCCCGTATCCAATCCGAAGCGCCGCTAATCCCTGTATTTTGGAAAAGGTCCGCAGCACGATCACATTTTCATGATCACGAATGTACCGCAACGTCGGCGGAGGATCCGGCAAGAATTCGTAATACGCTTCGTCCAACACGATAATCACCTCCCGGGAAACTTGTTCGATCAGTCGTTCGATCGCCGCATCGTTTACCATGGTTCCGGTCGGGTTGTTCGGGTTGGCCAGGTAGATTAATTTCGTCCGCGCAGTCACGGCTCGCGCCATTGCGTCGACGTCAGCAATCAATTCCGGATCTGGAACTTCGATCGCCTTTGCTCCGAAAAGCTGCGCCATGAGCTTGTAAATAACGAACGCATGATCCGCAACGACAATGTTGTCGCCCGGCTGCAGAAAAGCGTGTCCCAGGAACTCGATGATTTCGTTCGATCCATTTCCGAGCATGACATTTTCCAGCGCGAGCTGAAATTTCTCTGCGATAGCGGTGCGCAAATGGTAGCCTCCGCCGTCTGGATAATAATGAGCGTTTCGGAGCGCTTCCTGCATCGCTGCTACCGCCTTGGGAGAGGGACCAAGGGGGTTTTCGTTCGAAGCTAGTTTGATGATCTGTTCGGGCTTGAGACCCAGTTCCCGCGCAACGTCCTCAATCGGCTTACCCGGAATGTAGCTAACGATATCATTGAGCCAAGGATTGGCGCGCGGCGGAAGACCAGTGTGCGTCATAGTCCAAACTTGTAATCCGAAAACCTCTCGCGGCAAACAGATGTCTTGGGCGAGAATCGTCCCCTGGGTTCGCGTCGCGTTAACACGGCCAGGGTCCTAGCGTACCCGTCTCACATATAATGATTACGTCAGAATGACGACCTCGTCCGCCAGACGCCGGATCAGTTGGCTGTTTTTGAAGGGGGCGTACGGGGTCTTCGACGACGTGAGGTCTTCTCGAACATTTGTTCAGGCTGATTCTGAGCCACGCGTCCGGTGCCATGATAAACGATGGCGACTGCGGTTTGTGGTAGCGCAAACCGCGCAGCTCCGGATCAATTTCAAGGTTGTGCCAAAATCAGACGCTTCGTGGGGACAGTCGCCGCTACAACGAAACCGATTTCAAAGCCCGACCACCCCCCCACGGGACCATGCTCCCGAAGAGGCAGATCAACCTAGGCGGTCCTGCCTTATGTCGACGCGCATGGGCAGCTGCCTGGCGTCTGCCGGACCATATGCCAGGCACATATGAGACGATGCACTGGTACCCGGCAGGCTGGCAGTTCGTCAGAAGTCAAACTTGTCGATGTTATCTTTATTAAAGATGAACGGCGGTCCGAGCAGGAATTGGCTGCCGTTGATCAGCTTGAGCTTGCCCAACCGACCCGCATCAAGCTCGGTGTCACCGGGTTTGAGTTTGCCGTCGACAACTGCCCGCATCGCGTAGATCGCCGCATAGCCCAGATCGACCGGATTCCACAAGATGACAGATTTCACGCAGCCGGATTTGACGAACGGTTTCATCTGGTTCGGCGTGGAAAGGCCAGTAACCGCAATCTTTCCAATCAGGTTTGCCTGAGTAATTGCGTCCGCAGCACCCGGAAAAGCGACACTCGAAAGGCCGATGATGCCTTTGACGCTGGGATAGGCCTTGAGAATTTGCCCGGTTACCTTGAAGGCCTGTTGCTGGTCCTCTTCTGACGGAAGAATTGTCACAATATTCAACTTCAGACCTTGAGCTGAAATGTACTTTTTCATTTCTGCCATCCACGCGTTCTGGTTGGGCGCCGTAAGCGAACTGGTTACAATCGCGATGTCTGCCTCCTTGCCCACTTCGGCCACCAGCGAATCGATCAGGGCTTTGCCTATTCCCTCCGGCGTCGCCTGCTGGATAAACCACTCGCGTGCATCTGGCTGCGATTCCGCATCATATCCGATCACGTGAACTCCGGCCTTCAAGGCTTTGCGAAGTACCGGCGAGATCGCAGTCGGATCGTTGGCCGCAAACAGGATGCCATCCATGCCGCGCGAGATATCGTTGTCGATATATTCGATCTGCTTCTGGATCGCCGCTTCGGTCGGTGCGTCGGTGGTCACTTCGGTCGGGAGACCATTCTTCGTCAGCTCCGCGGCCGCTTCGGCCTCTCCCTTGGAAGTGGCTGCGAAGTAGCCAATCCCAATGAGTTTGGGCACATCCGCCAAGACGATTTTCTTACCCTTCAGATCCTTTGGATGAGTCGGCTGCCCACCATCGTACGAGCTCTCGGCGCCAAACGCAGAAATGCCCAGGAGCGCTACAAGAGATGAAAAGACAAAAATGATTCCGCTGAGATTCTGTTTTCGGGGGGACATACCACCTAATTTAGCTCATCCGGTGTCTTGTTGGGATAGGCAAAATGATGAAATTCATACAAAAGATGACACTGCCTTTAGCACCGCTTGAAATGGAAATCCCGCGAGACCGCCAAAATCGGGATGTTTGTGGAGCTTCGTCTGAGTGAGCAACGGTGAATTCAGACCACACAAGAAACGAGTAATTTGTCTGGGCGAGGCCAATGCTTCGGGATAACGCCGGCGTAAGTTCTCAATCTTACCCTCGTCTAAATTCGGCGCCCCCGTCTCTCTCCAGACGCGAATCGCTCCGCTTGAGGTGCGCAAACAATTACGACAATGCCCGCAATTACGTCCCAGCTCCTCACCAAAATGGTTCAACAGGTAGCGCACAATGCATCCGGAATGCTCAACCAAGTGTACGACTTGTTGGACACGATTGACGTCGTTGCGCTCTCGGGCCTCGAACCGTTCGATCAATCCATTTTTCAGGATGAGCGGATCAGCCGGGCGTGTCTTAATTCGATAGCCTTGCCGCAATCCCGCAACCTTGAGAGTCAGATCACCTTGTTCTTCGAGGAAGGTGAGTGCTTTGATGATCCGGCCCCGCGTGGTCTTGAGTTTGCCTGCGACCTTATCTAGATCGAGAGAAAACCACTTTTCTGCTTTGACGCCGGCGGCAAAGAGTTCGCCCAGAAATTCCGCCCGCACAGTATCGAATCGGTCGAGAATTTCTCGTGACGATTTGAGCAAGGTGAACTGGTACTCATTGTAAAACGGTTCAGTTGCTTCAATAACATCAGCCAACTCAAGATAAGTAAGGAAGGTCTCAACTACCACGGGTCGCACATCGTGGGCGCGCGACAGCTCGTAAACTGAAACATCAAATTCGCTGGCATTCGCGAGTACGCGGTCGGCAATAGCCTTGATGCTAGTCGCGTCAGGGGTATCGCCAAAGGTGAAGTTCTCCAGGACGGTTACATCACTCCCGCAGGCTAGCATCTCGCACAGGGAGGCTTTCCCGTCGCGGCCCGCTCGCCCAATTTCCTGAGAATAGTTTTCGAGGCTTTTCGGTAGATTGTAATGGTAGACATAGCGAATGTCAGATTTGTCGATCCCCATTCCAAAAGCGATCGTCGCCACCACGATCGCGTCCGAGGAATTCATGAACCAATCCTGGACGGTAGTTCGCTTATCGTTGGCCATACCAGCATGGTAAGCGCGAGCCGGAAATCCGGATTTGCTCAACTCCTCCGCAACCATTTCCGCCGTGCGCTGCAACGTCACGTAAACAATGGTTGGGCCTAGTGGCCGATCTTTGAGACGGTTCAGCAAAAGGGCAATCTGTTGGTTGGGCCGGCACGGCGTTACTTCCAGCGTCAGGTTTGGACGATAAAAACCCGTGTGAATAAAGGCGTCATCGCTAATGGAGAACTCGCGGCAGATGTCCTCCGCGACAGTCGGAGTCGCCGTCGCCGTGAGCGTGAGTACTCGCCCGACTTTGAGGCTGCGCGCCATGCCCGCCAGTTTCAGATAGTCAGGACGGAAATTGTGACCCCATTCCGAAATACAGTGCGCCTCGTCAATCACCATGAGCGAGATTTGGAGTTGGCGCAGCTTTTGAATAAATCGTTCATTCGAAAAACGTTCAGGCGCGACGAATAGCAATTTGAGCCGGCGTGCGCGCAAATCTAAATCGATCCGTCGGAACTCCGCTAGCTCAAGCGTGGAATCCAGTCGCGCCGCCGGAATATTGCGTTTATGCAAGAAATCGATTTGATCCTTCATCAGCGCAATCAATGGCGAAATGACCAAAGTCAGGTTTTCCAGGTGAAGAGCACTGAGCTGGTAACAGAGGCTTTTGCCGCTGCCGGTCGGAAAAACGGCGAGCGCAGATTTCCCTTCCAAGATTTTGCTGATGATCGGCTCTTGGCCTTCGCGAAAAGTATCAAAACCAAAGACATTTTTCAGCGTCGCGTGAATGGAGCTATGAGGCGAATTCACAGTAGGAGTTCATCATTCCGTAACCTAATACAACTTTCAAGAAATATGTTTTAATATTCACTCGAGCGCATTCGGCATTGCATGCTACCACAGGTAACGCCTGGGTATCGGGGCTAGGCGAGGATGAATTGGAACCGATGCTCGGATCGGCCTCCAACCGAGAATTGTGATTCAAAAATTGTAAAAAAACGTTGCGCCGCGATGAAAGTCTACTTAATGAGTAGGAATATTTCCCGCCCTTCTCCCAATGACCAATTCTCCCAACAAGTGACAGGCTTTCCCATGAATGACTACGATTTGCCCATCGACGGTACCGGTAACGAGACACCAGCTTCAGTCCGCGAAATCACGCCTCGCGAACTGGCACGTATCAGACCACTTCCGGTGATCATCGATATTCGGGAGGAAGCGGAGTTCATGAGAGGTCACATCGACGGAGCCAGGCAAATCAGTCGAGCTACCTTGGAACCAAGAATACGAGAGATCGCGCCGGATCCAACCACTCCGATCGTTGTCTACTGCGCGGTAGGCAACCGAGGATCTTTGGCCGCTGAGCATCTGCAACGGTTGGGATACCGAAAGGCTTTTTCATTGAAGGGAGGACTGCAACAGTGGTTGGAAGCCGGAGGGATGGTGGAGTGTCCAAAGAGCAGTTCCTTCGCGGGAACTCGGTGACGGGCGAACGCTAGCCGCGTTTTCCTGCTAATCTGTCATTTGTCATCTGGTATTCGTCATTACGACAAAGTCGTATTGACATTGGCGCATACGTGTGTATACACCAGTGTATGCACACTCTTTCGCTCGACCAGCCACAGTTTTGGTTCCTTTCCGCCGTAATTGTCGGAGCTGATATCATTATCGTGCTCCTTCTCCTGCTCGGCGTACGACGCGCGTTACTCGCCCTCGGTAACACTAAAGTCGATAATGTTCGCATCGTTTCGACACTGGGTTTCGTTCTCTTCGGTTGGCTTGCCCTCGCTTTGTTCCTCGCCGGGCAAGGCGTTTTCCGCTCAGCCCTTAACCAGCCGGTGCCCTACATAACCCTCGCCATTGGCATTCCAATCCTCGTTGGGGCGCTTTTTATCCGATTGAAACCGGTTCGAGAGATCATCGCCTCCGTACCCCAAAATCAGCTCGTCGCTTTTCAATTCTATCGGGTAATCGGCGCCACGTTCCTAGTTCTTCATGCGGTCGGTCAGTTACCCGGAATCTTCGCCTTACCGGCCGGTTTCGGCGATGTTCTGGTTGGTTTGGCGGCTTTACTGATTGGCACCCGCTACGCCGGCGACGACCAGCTCGTCACGCTATGGAACTGGTTTGGCATCAGTGATCTCGTCGTGGCGCTGGCGACCGGATTCTTGAGCGCGCCCAGCCGCTTCCAAATGTTTTCGCTGGAAGCTCCAGACTTTCTCATTGGCTCCTTCCCGCTGGTGATGATTCCGATTTTCGCGGTCCCGCTATCGATTGTGCTCCACCTGGCGTCCCTTACCAAAATGTCTCTGACGCTCCCTTCGGCCACAAAACAGGTGGCATCTGCCTGATCTCCTCCGGCATCGCGGCGCGGATACCCCGTTTGCAACCTCTTACGACCACCAAAATAGATTGAACGTATGCCGAAGAAACCTTCAGTAACTGCCCAGGATGCAGCAACAACGTGCGCCTGTCAGACGGTTCGCATGGCCGCGCGCGCAGTAACCCGTGCCTATGACGAAACCCTAAAGCCGGTCGGACTGCGCAGTACGCAGTTCACCGTTCTGGTCGCTGCTAGGGTCGCGGGCGGAATTCCCTTAAACCGGTTAGCGACCATGCTCGGCCTTGAGAGAACGACCCTTACCCGCGGTCTGACTGGAATCGAGAAGGAGGGCTTGATTCGAGTGGAGAGTGTAGACGGCCGCACGCGGAATGTCGTGCTCACGCAGCGCGGCGCGGATCGCCTGGACCGGGCTCTTCCGCTCTGGGATCAGGCTCAGCAAAAGCTCCGTAGAAGATTGGGAGAGCAAGGATGGTCGACTATGCATGAGAGCCTAACGAAGCTCACCGAAGCTGCCTAGAGGACGCCTGATTGGTGCTCCTTTCGTGAAAGAGATACCTTCCTTTACCGCCGATGCTGGTGTCGACTTTTTCCCAGGCACTGAGATCTCTCCGCTCACTTCAGGATTTTCTGACTGACTCCTTTTTACCCTCTCGCTAAGCAGGCTTCGACAGATGAAACCGTTGAATTCAGCGTTTCGGCGAGTCGCCGCAATTTTTCGCAAGTAGCTTTTCAACTCCGGCCCATTCAATGGCATCCCGTCCTGCGTGGTGAACGCCAGAGCATTTTCTTCGGCGTTGGGATCGATTTTGCGCCGGGTGAAGAGGTAAAGGTTGCGCAGGGCAATTCCTTGCTGATCGAGCTCCAAACCAATCAGTTCCGAGAGACCAGCACGCGCGATCCATTCTGGCCCGTATCCGCGCGCCATGAGATACTGCAGTAGTAACTCTTGTCTTCGCTCGAAGGCTTGCCCTAGAAATTTTAGGCGTATGGCGCTCAGATCATCATCTGTCTCTCCGGGAAAGGCATCGCGGAAATCCTGCCTGAGAGCGACACTTCGATTGATCAGATCAGCGCTAAAATGATCAAACAGTCTCACCGATACGTCTTTTACCCACCCAAGAGCGGTCACCGCATCTCTCATATCGCTTGCCATGAGGAAAGCGAAGTTGGGCGCACACCAATAGGTTGGTAACCGGAAGTCGATTTCTACCCGGTTGCTCGAATCGATATTCACCTCAGTCACGAACTCCAGTGAGACGACCGACTCGTCGATTTCCGGATCAGTAACCGCGTTAAGCGCTGACCATACCTCCTCTCTTCGATCAAGACCGGCCATCTGAGCGATACCTCAGGCGAAACCTATGCGACTGGTGCAGTGATCCCTGCCGGCTCTGCCCTTTCGGAGATCGGCTGGCCAAATCTCTTGTTCTGCTCGCCGATATCAATGTGGTACAGCCGAGCCGCGTTCTCGCCCAGAATCTTCTTCTTCATCTCCAGGGTGAGCGGACCGGTTTCCGCCGCAAGATCTGCTGGCAGCTCGAGATCCATGAACTTATCTATTATCCATTTTGGCTGCCAAAGCGCATAGTCGCTGCCGAAAAGGATGCGGTCAGGTCCCAGCCAGAAGAGTAACTCGCTGATAATCTCACTGAAGTAACGGGGACGGGTATGGATCAGGGCGATCGCCACGGCAAGCCCCGCGTACACATTCGGTTCCTGTGCCGCGATGAACGTAAAATCGTTTAACCGAGGCAACCCACAATGTTCGACGATAAAATTCAGATCCGGAAAGAGCGATGCCACTTCGTCGACGTCGGCGACATCGAAAGCGTCCTTATTCAGTGGGCGAATGGTCGGGCCTTTATGCACATGAATATTTTTTAGCCCCAGTTCCTGTGATTTCTCCAAGTATCGATACGACCACGGATCCGTCAATTTCCAGCCTTTCGAGTCTCCTTTCCACTCTGCCGTATAAAGTTTGATACCTCGCCAACCATACTTTTGCGCATCTTGCTCGAGCTGCTTCAGCCCGGCCTCTTCATTTCGAGGATCCCAAAAGCCATTCGTAATCACCCGGTCCGGATGTTTCTTTCTGAACGCCTCATTTCTATCCGGACTGGAGAAGCCGTGGTGATAAAAATCTCCCAGATATTGTGGATTGAAGATAGCAATATCAACATAACCGTTTTCGAATACGTCCTGCTCGAAGTCTTCATCGGTATACTTTTGATATTTCTTGTACGGCCAGACGTATTCCTTCGGGCTGAGCTTATGGTAGTCGTAAAAGCATTTGATAAACTCTTCGCCGTACCGATTTTTGCAGTTTTCGTCGCTGCCATCCCATAAATGGACATGGCCATCAACGACCAAGATCTTTTCGCCGGATTTGGTAGTAAACATGGTGTTGCTAGCGTGATCTAATTTTGGATTAAGGTACGAGTACCGCGCGTCCTTTTAATTTCCCGTGATGTAAGTCATGCAGTGCTTGGTTTGCTTCGTGTAATTTATAATAGTTGGTTGCCAACCTAACCTTCCCTCGATTGGCTAATTCCATTAGCTCGACTAACTCCGAATAGTTGCCCACCAGGTTCCCGATAATCCTCCTCTCGGTAGTAATCATATCCAAGGCAGAAATCCGGATCTCGCCGCCGTACCCGACAATGTAGTACGCACCGTTATTCCGGGTCATTGCTAAGCCTCTCTCGATTGAGTTACCTTCCCCGACGAAATCGATTACCGCTTCTGCGCCTTTTCCGCCGGTTAGAACCTGAACCGCCTCGACTTGATGTTCGTCCGCCATAACGGTGTATTGAGCGCCGCACTCCTTAGCGAGCGAAAGCGCTATCTCCGAACGATCCACGGCAATGATATCCGCAGGACAAAGGGCGGCGAGAACCTGAATTCCAATATGGCCCAAGCCACCTACTCCAATCACTACCACCCGCTCCCCCGGCCGCAGGTCGGCCGCCGCTTTCTTAGCCACGTGATACGCCGTCAGACCAGCGTCAGCGTGAGGAGCAACATCTTTGGGAGCCAACGTCTGTGGTAGCTTTATCAGTGAGCTTGCGCCGGTGCGTAACAACTCAGCGTATCCTCCGTTTGTGCTGATTCCCGGAAATTCGCTGCCTTCAACATGCATGTCATGGCCCAGCCGGGCAGCGAGGGAGTGACAGTTGGAAATCAGCGGGTGGCAAATGACCGGGTCTCCCCGCTTAAACCCGTCGACCGCCTTTCCCACTTCTTCGACCCATCCAGCATTTTCATGCCCCATAATGTACGGCAATTTCACATCGACTTTCTGCCGCCAGATGCCTTCGATCACATGGAGATCGGTGCGGCAGACACCGGCGCCACCGATTCGGACCACCACGTCCGTTTGATTCTGGATCTCCGGTTCCGCTACTTCTTCCAGAGCGACAAACTCCGGATTGGAGAGAGTAGTATCATACTGATGGAGTACCGCAGCTTTCATAGGCTAAATCACG
>DATNNZ010000236.1:0-3941 GCA_035601575.1 Chthoniobacterales bacterium | reverse complement strand
GATCGGGATTTTACTTGCCGCGCTTCTTGTTCTCATCCCTGGATATGATTTGTTCTTTGTCGAGCTACCGAAGAGATCGTGGCTTGTTGCCTTATGGCTCGTGTGCGCCATGGCCGGCGCCGTCTTTGCGGCTTTTGCGCTCTGCCGGCAGCGTGCAAGCGCCGCCCGTCGCGGTTTACCAAGTTTCATGGTAGCGGTATTCATTGGCATCGCCATCATGGCGGCCAGCGCCGTAGCTGGACACCGCTCGATGGAGATCCCTCTTCCGAAACTGGTTTTTCTGTTCAAGCGATTCTTGCTCCTCTTTACGGTGTGCTTCACGCTGGAGGAGGTGGCTTTTCGTGGTGCTCTCGATTCACACCTTTATCGATCTCCGAGCAATGGGCGGGCGAGTAGTTCGCCTTGGCTTTCGGCGATTTTTGTCTCCGCTCTATGGGGTATTTGGCACCTACCTACACTTCCCACTCCCAGCGCACCGGCATTTGCAGCAGCGATCCCAGCGCTGATCATAATTCACACTTTAGTCGGAGTGCCTCTTTCCTTTTGTTGGCGAGGCAGCGGTACGTTAGTTTTGCCAGCAGCGGCACATGCTCTGATTGACGCCTACCGCGACACCCTCCTGTGATATGACCGCGGTCTAACCAGACGACTCAACCAACCGCTGGCCGATGACTAGCTCCAACACGTTTATGAAGTCCGCCTCCGCAAAGATCATCGCGGCGTCGATCTGATTTCGGAGGTGCTGCCATTCGGTCGGCTGTGGTAACGGCGAGCCAAACGCAATCGACTACGCCAAGCATCGCAGCCGGTCACATGATGCTGTGATTCACGTTTATCAGCGCGGTGGTTTAGTTGATGATTGTTTCATGGCACATTATTGTCCGTCGCTCTGTGAAATTTCGGCGTTTCATCCAGCTTTTAAGTGGCGCGGCAATTATCATACTCTGCTCCAGCTGCGAAGAAGTTCCATCCTATATGCAGGAGCTCCGCGCCGGAGTTTTCCCGTGGCAGGCTGCCCGGTCTGGTTATTGGAACGGCGACGGGGTGCCTGGTTCACCCAAGATCGTCGTCCATATCAGCGAACAGAAAGCTTATTTCTACAAAGGCAAACGTGTCGTCGGCGAATCGCCCGTTTCGACCGGCAAACCCGGCTTCTCCACGCCTCCGGGCCACTATCGCGTCGTGTCGAAAGATAGAAACCACGTCTCAAGCGAGTTTGGCGATTACGTCGATGATTACGGTAATGTGGCGAAATCGAACATTGATTCGCGCAATGATCCTCAGCCGCCTGGGACACATTTCGATGGCGCGCGAATGCCCTATTGCATGCATTTCAACGGTGGCTACGCAATGCACGAGGGCTATGTCCCGCGGTATGCTGCGTCGCACGGTTGCATTCGCTTACCTAAAGGAATGGCCGAGCACTTTTTCGACGCCAGTCCCGAAGGTACGCCGGTCGTCGTGAAAGAGTAGAAAGTCTCGCGGCCTGTTCATATTCCGCTGCGATGCGCGTTTAGAATGAAGCAAGCGTGATTGAGACGCACGAGCACAGGGGCGATTTCAAAAGCCGTAGCATGATTTTGTCAGCGGGTCTGCTGTGGTGGCGGCGTTACTGATTATTCAGAACCGTTTGCTGTGCGGATTTGCTAAAAACAAAGTATTTCAATATTACAATTAATAGTAGAAAAATCAGACATATAAGGCCCGTATCACCAACCAATAACTGTTTTTGTCCAGGATATGCCGCTGCGGAAGTAAAAGTGTCTCCCCAAACATCGAATGAGGAGTGAAATAAGGATAAAACCAGAATACTTGCTCCTGATGCCCTATATAACCAGGTGAAAGGAAAGGCTACCAAGATAGCTTCTGTGAGGAAAATTGGAATACTCAACCATAAATACTCTTGAGCCATGCTTAACACAGGTAAATGCCAGCAAGCCCAGATAACACCTAAAATAAAAGTGCCTTTGATTTCACCTAACGGCAGAAGCCTGGGCAGTAAATAGCCTCTCCAACCATATTCCTCTCCAAAACTCAGTGGAAGTAGTAGAAAAACCAACCCGGCTGTGATCAAAATTGTTCTAAAAAGCGGAATGGAATGGGTCCATTTAAAATGACCGATGCCACTTATTTGATTAAATATGATTAAGGCCAGTATAAAAAAGAAGGGCACAAAAAAAGCAATTGCATAAAATTTAAATGGACGATTTACCCCTACCGAACCTTTGAAACCTTCTTTACTGATAAATCCACGCATTATCATGGCAGCCAACATAGGCCCAAACATAGCAAGAGCTGAACCGTTAGGTATCCAATAAAATGGATGCGCTGGATTTTTCCCCAACAGTGCGGTCAGCCAATAAGTCCAGCTAAACAGATATGCAAAAAAAGAATAGATTAGAATTTCACGCCATTTAACATTCATAGAACCAATATTTCCTTTCTGTTTCCCCGCCGCGTTGATTCCGCAGTTGCAGGTCCGGAAGAGGCGAAGAACCAGCGTGGAAATGATCCTCCGCCTGATTCAGGAACATCCGTTTAGGGACGCTGAGTTTCGAGAAATCTCGCTAACGTGTCAAAACAAATTCGCCGCAAGCGCGATACGCGAGCTTTTGGCGATCGGAAGCAGCTCATTATGCGTTTGGTTGCGCGACGACTGCCGACCGCTACGAACCGCCTCGACCACTTGCCGGATTGCGTCAATCACGAGTTGGGGCTGCTCCATCTGGATGGCATGGCCACTGTTCGTCTCGCTGACGTGCTTTGCTCTTAGAAGTTTCGCGAGGCGATCCTGAGCGGCTCGCCACGCTGGCCTTGCCTCCGACCCTCCGGCGCCAAAGTCAAATCGCTCGTCCGAGGTGAGCACGACAACGGGTATCACGCGTACACTGGTGGTGCTATGGAGCAAAGCGAGGCTGCGCTCGTGGTCCGGCGCTTCCAGGCCACTGGAGTCGATCAGCTTCTTCGTGGCTTTGATATACGTCGCCCACTGAGCAGGCGTCAGCGAGCTCTTCAGAAACTCCGAGGCCGGGTCGACCAGCACCAGACCGGACACATCATCGGGGTACGTGCTCGCGAAGAGCCTGGCAATCAAACCGCCCCAAGAGTGTCCGACAAGAACGTAGGGCGCCGGTTCCCTAGCTGCCATCAACAGGGCATGCAGATCTGCCACTCCCTGTTGTGCCGTGGTCGGCTGTCGTACCGGGGTGGAATCGGTCCGTGTGTCATCGAGCCGAGTGGTTCCGGGACGGTCGTAGACACATATCCGCGTGAGCTTGCTAACCTGTGGGAACACGGCCGACTCACTTGGCTTCTTAGCCCCGGCAGGGTTGGTGGGATCAATCAGATCGGTCCAGTCATCATGGGCGCCTCGGGTGCCCGATATGAGCACCACAGTCGGAGAACCTGTGCCGTGGCATTCTAGATATATCTTGCGGCCGCCACCGATGTCGACCAGCCCCGCGCAGTCCCCGCTTCCCACAGCATGGGCGGCCATCGGGCGGAGCGCGGTAACGAGAGTAACAAGGAGCAAGAAGACCCGAGTGCCGAGGGTCATGGTGCTGCCGATGCCTACGTGGAAGGGACTGTTGTTACCGAGCCCCAAGGATGGTGACCTGCTCCGATCGAAGGGCCTATTCGCGACGGAATTCATAAGCCTGACCGTCTCTAGTAGAGAGGCGCAGCAAATTGAGCTTACCGCCCTTGTCCATTTGAAACTGTGCAAATCCCTTCGTCATATAATCACCAGATACCCGGCGTCATCGCTTGCGCGCCCCACCGCGGTGCCCAGAGCGTTTCTACTTCCTTCTTTGGAAATTCGTCGTTGGCCATGCGTATCGCCCACTGAAACTAAAATCCTGCGCTCCAAAGTCGAGCTAGCATTTCGTCTCTCGTTTCCTGTCATTCCGAGCGAAGCCGAGGAATGGAGCAGTTGGGAAAAC
>DATNNZ010000235.1:0-3395 GCA_035601575.1 Chthoniobacterales bacterium | reverse complement strand
CGAAGAATCTTGCCGCAAAGTGATATCCGAGACCCGCATGACCCCGGTCTCCGCAATCGCGACTCGCGGATCTGCTTCTTTGATCGTCAAAATGACATGACCGGTGTTGACCCGGAGCGCGGAATAGGCATCACGCTGGCGATCGGCAAACGAATCATATTGTTCCCGCATGAAATCGGCATAGGACTGTTCGTTTTTCCAGTAGGCTACGATAACGGCACAGTCGGGGCGATCATTAACCCAGCCTCCTATCTGTGCGACAAAGCCGGGCACTGATTCCAATCCGCTCCATCCTGATGCCTGACTTTCGCTGAATTTGGCGCGGCGGTCATTTGGAACGGTCGCAGTAATCAACTTGAAGAGCATTTTGCTATTCCCTGCCCGTCCCAAGATTGTATCATAAATTCTTGGCGTGGTCAGAAAATCACGTTGATGACATCAGGTCGATTACTCCCATGCTTGTTGCGGCCTATATGGAGAAACATCCCGGCTCGCCGCAAACGATCAAGCAACACCTGGCTGCCATCAAGATGCTCTTTGATTATCTGGTGATCAGCCAGAGGGAACCGGATTCTCCCCTTTTTCCGGCGGCTATCGGAAAGACCGGGAAGCTATCGCGTCGGCCGCTGGTGCGCACCGACGCCGCGGACATGCTTAAAAGGCGCCTAAAAAAAGCTGGATTACCGGGTGACTCTCACCGCCGCCAATCGGGATCCACCACCGCGAGTTGCCGCTCCCAGAGCCCTCGTACGCAGATGGCGCTGCAGTGTGCTCAACGCCAGGCCCCGGTCTCTACAGAACTCTGCCCTGTCCGATCCGCTCGCCTCAAATTCATCCACACCAGTCGCTTGACTTCTTCCCGGCTACGTCGTTTTCGGCGACGCCACGCTTCGTTTTGTAATTTCATTGGCCCACTTGATCAAAAAAGAGCCTCGCCGCTAGATGGGGTTGCTGGAACGCATACCAACTAGAAGAGTTTATTGGTTTACTGTTTATCTTTTCCTTTACGCACGGGTTTGACCGATTTGGAATTGAGCGACCAGCGACCGAGGCAATAGGTACGAGAGTAAGCCGCGGTCCGGTTAGCTATGGTCACGGTCAGGGAACCGCCGGAATCGCATTCGTAGCGCTCCTCGATCAGTTGCGAGCTCGCCTCCGGCGAGTGGGCAACCGCTGTAGTGTGCAGGTCGGGTGCACTCGCCAGGGCAGGATCGAATGGAAACCGGATCTCGTCCCAAAGGGCGACTTCACCGCTTGGTGCACCAAGCGGCGAACGATGAGTGCATTCGAGAAAGCGAAAATGACCGATGTTATGAACCGGCGAATAAGAACGGCAGATCGTGAGACTCGGCTCGCAGGGTGAAGGTAAGCTGATCCCCTTCTCAAACAATGGATCGAATACGATAGTTGAACCGCAGTCCGCTTCTCGCCACACACCGAAAGAACGTGAGAGACGTTCGCTCAACCGATAGGTACCAGGTTGATCGGCTTGAATCGCTAAACCAATTGCAGTGGCCGAGCGTGCATAAGCGGAACGGCGCACCCGCCGGCCGAAACGTTCCCGAAGCATGCGAGCGATTAACGGCAGCTCGCTGCCCCCGCCGGTGATGTAAAGCACATCACATTGGGGACTCAGATCTTCTGCAGCGCGAATGGTTTCTTCTACCGCTGGCCGGGCAGTTTCATAAAACTCGGCCACAGGAATCTGGACAGGCTGCCAGCCCGGATGTGCGTGCTCCAGGTCGATTGTTATGCGGCGCGAATTCGGATTGAGCGCTTCTTTCTTGTGGCGACACTCTTCAAGCAAACGGAACCAGGCCGCCGCTGGCAGATTTTCTCTGGTCCTTTGATCGATCCCTGCAACTTCAAGCGCCAGCTCGGCAAGGATCTGGTCGAAGTCATCACCGCCGATCGTCGGGATCCCTTCGGAAGCAACGACGTGGTGCACATTTTCATCCAACGTGACAAGCGAAGCGTCAAATGTCCCGCCGCCCAGGTCGTAAACCAGAATGGTTTCGGGACTCGATCTGCTCTGGCGCTGGCGATGACCAAATTCGATACTGGCAGCACTGGGTTCATTGAGCACGCCAAGCACCTGGAAGCCTGCGTTGCGGAATGATTCCACACTGAGAAAGCGCTGGTTACTGTTTGCGTGCGCCGGAACGCCGAGCACGATCTCGAGTGCTTCCCCGGGCGGAATCCGCAGATTCGAACGCTGCTGCAGAGTAGTAAGCAGCGAGCTGGTGAGTCCATCAAGCAACCCGGTGAGCTTCAGCTTTTGATCACCCAGATCGAGGAAGGTTTGCGGGCCCGCGTCTTCCAAGAGTCGTTTAATTGAGCGAATGACAGTCCAGGCTTCGTCGCTCTGTCTATCGTAGGCATCCCATCCATACAACCGTTCGTCGCCGCGAATTGCGATCAAGGAAGGAAACCAGTCCGGCGAAGCGCCGTCGGGTGCTTCAAAGCTGACAAGCGGATAATTACCACGATCAGCAGCGGCTACTACGATCCGATTGGTTCCGAAATCTACTCCTAACTTCACTCCTGCCGCCTATTGTAGCAAGAGTTGCAAAATACGCTAGTCACCATTGCGTTCGATCACGTTTATGGGGATTGCGAATCGCCGGTCCCGCGGCTGCCCATGCGCGTCAAAAGGCGTGAGATGGTGGGGCAAAACAGCCCGGCTGAGCGCGCCTTTTCGCCATTTCGTAGAATGCCGGACTGTGAGCTTGGGCCAGCGCGCGACGCCACCCGATGGAACGCATGACGAGGGTGAGGCCCAGCAACTTCGTCTGAAATCCGTAGTGTCGCACTGTACTTAAATCGTAGACTATGGCCGTTTACTGCACTTAATTCGTGGACTGGAAGCCGATCCACTGGCTGCAAATCGTGTCTGGAACAGCACTTATCGTAGACAGCCCCGGTCTTCCGGACGTTATAATAATTAACTCCCATCGATGGAAATCATCGGTTAGAACCGAATAAGAAGCCGCCTGGAACCGAGATGTTCGATCGCCGCCGCCCGTTGGCTCTCTGTCGCCGTCGGCCAGTGACCCTCGTCCAGGGAGCCGTGACCTGATTCGATTACCTCGCTGCGAATCCATTCATGTAGCTTTTGGAAGCCTATCTGGAGCTCGGTCGCCAGATCCGAAATGAAAACTGCGGACCCGAGCTGTCGCCCGCGCACCCTGTCGTAGGCTTGATGAACCTCCTGCAACGAGAGATCGTGATCTAGATCCGGTGATGTTTCTTGAGAATGACACACCTGAGCGGATTGTTGGGGTAAGTGTGCCGAATGGAGGCAGAGTCGTTGCTTCTTGTACTTGAGCTCAATCACCTGGCCGGTTTCGAGAAGGCGCTGCAAAGCTACCGACGCGAGCGCGTTATCTTTCACG
>DATNNZ010000234.1:0-3349 GCA_035601575.1 Chthoniobacterales bacterium | reverse complement strand
CGCATTAATCGCCTCCCGAAGCTCCTGTTCGCTTACCTGCCTCGGATCAAACGTCGCAGTGATCCGCCCAGATAGCATCACCAGAACGCGATGGCTTTCATGCAAAACTTCTTCTACCTCATCAGAGATGAGAATGATGGCCATTCCGCGGGCGGCCAGAGCATCAACAATTTGGAAAATGCCTTCCTTAGCTCCGACATCGACGCCAACCGTCGGGGAGTCAAGGATCAGTATCCGCGGGTCGGTCGCAAGCCATTTGGCGAGTACGACCCGTTGTTGATTGCCGCCCGACAACTCCTGGACAGGCCGATCGAGGGCCTTGGTTTTCACATGTAACTCCTCGATCCAACGATTGATTGTCTTGCGCCGTCGCCTGCGGTCAATCAGGCCGAAGACCCCGGTCAGCCTGCGCAAGACGGAAACGATGATGTTGTCGGCAATCGATTGCGGCATCACGAGTCCGAGCGAGAGTCTGTCCTCGGGAACATATCCGATCCCGCGGCGGATCGCCGCCCGATTCGTCGGCAGGCGAACAGGCTTCCCTGCGATCCGGATCTTGCCGGCATCGGGAGGGTTCATACCAAATAGGGAAAGTGCGAGCTCTGTCCGCCCGGAACCTAGCCGGCCGGTGATTCCAAGAATTTCCCCGGGATGCAAAACAAGATCGATCTCTTCATAATGGCCGCGCCTGGTCAATCCGCTGACCTCCAGAATGGGGGCTGCTCCGCTCGAAAAGGCCGGTTTGCGGGATGCCATGAAAAACTTTCGGCCGGTCATCAGCTCCGCCAATCGGTAACGGTCAACCTCGCCCGCCGGGTAAGTTCCGACTCTATTGCCGTCTCGCAACACGGTGACGCGCTCCGCGATACTCATAACTTCTTCCAGCTTGTGACTAACGAAAATCGTAGCGATCCTGTGCGCCTTGAGGCCGTGCACCGTCTCCAGCAGAGCGTCGATCTCGTGATGGGTGAGCGATGCCGTCGGTTCGTCCATCACCACTAGACGAGCTTCCGCCGCCAGCGCACGGCAGATCGCAACGAGTTGGCGGACAGCGATTGGCAATTGGCCGACTATTTCTTCCAGTGGCAGATCGACCCCGAGCCGCACCATCACTTCTCCGGCGTGTCTGATTATCTCGAGTCGCCGAACTAGTTTGGCCGGCTTCTCGACGTGATGCCGGAACACAATGTTTTCGGCCACGGAAAGATTCGGAAATAGCGAAAGATCCTGATAGATAATCTGTACGCCCGCGCGCTGGGACGCAGCGGGCGACAGGTGCGAATGCGTTTGCCGGTCGATAACGATTTGCCCTTCGTCCGGGGCATAAACGCCGGCAAGAATCTTGATCAGCGTACTTTTGCCGCACCCGTTCTCACCGGCAAGGCAGTGGATTTCCGCGGGACGAACCGTGAAGTCGACGTTGTTCAGAGCACGGACCCCTCCGAAACGCTTGCCTATACCCAGCATCTCGATGAATGCGGGAGTCGCCTCAGACGGGTCGTGCTCGGCAAGCTCGCGTGGCTCAATCATTGCGGCTCACGGGATTTATACCCTAGAGGCCCAGCGCAACAAGTTGGTCGACCGTGTCCTTGTTAACCGGCTGATATTTGATCACTCGGATCACGTGCGTGGTCTCATCGACCGTCGCCTTGCCCAGCCCTTTAATCTCAACGCCATCTGTGATGGATGTTCCGTCAACTAACATTTTGGCTAGATTTACGATGGCTTCACCGGCTTGCTCCGGGTTCCAAATGTAGCCGTCGAGGATTACACCTTCCTTGATAAGTTTCTGCCCCTGCGAAGGCACACATGCCCCGACCAGGGCGATCTTTCCGATTTTGCTCTTTTCCTTAAGAGCACGGCCCGCACCGATGGGGCCGAGACTGCCGAACGTGAGGATCCCCTTCAGATTGGGATGCGCAAGCATCATATCGACGGCGGTCTTGTAGCTGTCGTCTACGCTTTCCGCGACCCCGAAACGATCAGCGACAAGCTTCATTTTGGGATAGTGCTCTTTTTGGTAGGCAATCGCGGCATCAGCCCACAAATTGTGGAGCGGCACAGTAAGCGAGCCCACGTAGACAATATATTCGCCTTCCTCTCCCATCGCTTTCGCAAGGCTCTTCATGTGGAGTTCGCCGAACTCTTTGTTGTCGATCATTTCGATATCCCACAAGGCTCCTTTTTGCCCGGGCGACTCGTGAGTAATGACCTGGATGCCGGCTTCCTTGGCGCGATCGAAAACCGGCTCGAGCGCTTTGGCATCATTGGGTACTACCGCGATCACCTTCACTTTTTTAGCGATCAAATCCTCCACCGCGCGCACCTGTTGGGCGGGATCAGCACTCGTCGGACCGATCATATAAGCGTTAAGA
Source organism: Chthoniobacterales bacterium (assembly GCA_035601575.1). Lineage (GTDB taxonomy): Bacteria > Verrucomicrobiota > Verrucomicrobiia > Chthoniobacterales > JAFAMB01 > DASTDH01. The sequence continues at coordinate 974 of DATNNZ010000234.1, read as the reverse complement.
CCATCTTCCTTTCCAGCCTTCTGGATACCTTTTTCCATAGCATTGAACCACGGAATGCCGCCGATTTTGACCACGACTGCGACCTCCTCATTCGCGGCGCGAACCTGGCCATTAAAGGCCGAACAGAGAACAACGAGCGCAGCTATTGCTGCGCGATTAATTGGGATACGCATTTTTCTAGGGGGGTTTTCGTTTTTGAAAGCTCTGTGAAAAGCTTTGCATAATCCTTTACAAAGAGCAGCCGACAAAGCAACCCCTCTAAAATGCGGAATGCGGAACAGCAGGTTGGGGAAGCCTCCTATCATTCCGGATTCCGCAATCCGCATTTTCTGCTACGCCATCCAGTTGCCTCCATCGACGCCGTAGGTTTGGGCAACCACGTAATCGGCGTAAGCGCATAGATTGCGGCACAATTGACCAGGATATCGATGGATCCCGCCGTTTCGACTGTAGTTCTTACCAGGTTATCAATCGACTTCTGATCCGTTACGTCGCAAGGAACGCTAAACGCGTCCCGACTGAGTTCTTCGGCCAACGCGGCCGCTGCGCCGGTATCGCGATCGGCGATGGCCAGTCGAGCCCCTTCTATAAAAAAGCGCTGCACGATCGCTTTTCCGATTCCGCTGCCACCTCCAGTTACAATGGCAACTTTGTTTGCTAATCTCTTTTTGGATAACTACGGTAGCAGAATGGCCTCCGTTCTTCCGCCAGAAGGCGGAACGACCCAGCGCTCGGAGGGAGCTGCTTGCGGCTCCTGCGAAGTACCCTTGATTATATTAGCGCTATAACGCTCTAGGATCCTTGCGCTCGATTCCTCGGTGCGCTGGATAGTTTCCGGGCGTCGCAAGCGATGCGCCTCCGATCAATTCCAAAATTTTGGCAGAAGAGCAGCGGTAACGGACCTAAAAATCACCCGGCGGTAATCTCGTTATGCCGGCGAAGCCGAGAGGACATCGCTCGTAGAACCGCCAACG
>DATNNZ010000233.1:0-19429 GCA_035601575.1 Chthoniobacterales bacterium | reverse complement strand
ATCCCATCGCAGGTGAACGATTTCGAGACATCCTGATAGCTGCCGGCATCGATGTTCTCTTGAACGAACCAATCGAATTACCGCCGCGGATAACCGCCGGGTCGCCAAGCTATAAGCTGACGACTGGTCCTAGTCGTTTGTTGGACGAGTAACCATGGGGTTGGATGGAGACCCAACAATTCCTCGACGATCGTTTCAACCGGCAGCCGGGAATCTTCAACCATGAATTGCTCGAGGCGGTCCGGGAGCTGATGATCGACCAATACCTGCTTCGCCAAATTACTATCGAAAACAGTCCAGCTGGGGCTATCTGACGATTTCGAAGTGGCATTTAATCGCTCGACTAACATCTGCCCGATGGTGACCGCTCCCGACCCTGCTTCTCGAGAGATAGTAATCGATGGTTGCTGCTGATAGGCTTTTTCCAGAGCGGCTGCCTGCGACTGAAGGTAGCTGCTAAACGCTTGCAAAGAGGGGACTCGCATAAATCTGCCTTTCTGCTTTCGATTTGACCACGGTTCGTTGGCGTTCGTTTGATTCGCGAGTTTTCAAATAGGCTCAATGCACTAAGCTGCTAACAATTCGATCATGCGAACCAGATTCTGATCGATCCCTTTGGTTTTGCCGGCTATCATTGCGTATGGCGTGCACACTACCTGTCCCTTTTGCAGCCCGACGAGAACGCCAGGCGACTCGTGGTGTAAAAATTCGATGGCGGTGACTCCAAAGCGAGTCGCCAATAGGCGGTCAAAAGCACCGGGTGCCCCACCTCGCTGAACGTGACCGAGCGTAACCACCCGTAGATCGAATCCTAACCGATCTTCCTGCGCTTTGGCGTAGTCCGCGAGAGTATGCGCGCTGAACTTAACGCCTTCGGCAACTACTCCGATCGCGTGCGCTTTGCCGCGATTGTAGGCGTCGCGCAAAAGATTGATCACGACCTCTGGCTCCAATGGGATTTCGGGCATGACGTAGAGGTTCGCTTGCCACCGTTGGGCCAGTTCAACTGCAAATTCTAATGCCTCACTCGATCCCTCTGCGATGTTGATTGGTGCGAGAATAGTTTTCGTCTTTAGATTCTGCTCCATCACTCTCGCCTCCTCGCGAATTTCTCTGTCTGAGATTTTCACGGGTTTCACTTTCTGCTTCACCGGATTTTCGCGCCCGGGTGACGCAAAAACGTCTATGGGTTTTTCTCGTGGTAAACTAAAACCGGACACGGCGCCCGATGCATAATTTGGGGTGCTTTATCGAGATTGAACAACCGCCCAAGAAAACCCGGATGATGACTGGCGGTTACAATCAGATCAGCATCTACGTCACGCGCTAACGCTGAAATTTGCCCCGCCGCCTCTCCTTCGAGGAATACCGCTTTACATACCGGAACGAGCTTTTGCACCTGCTTAGTAAGATCACTAAGCTCCGCGGTGAGGTCCTGGCAACTTTCAGAATAGGTTTTAAGTTACCTGGTTTCACACGGTCCGCGTCTATCGGAATAAGGATTCGTCGGATGGGCGACTCCTCCGCGCCAGTTTGAACGAGCGAATCAGAGGGAATTGATTTCTCCAATTTCCTTTTGGCGAATTGAGTCACTGATGGAGCCAACGCGATTTGTCCAGGATTTGGAACCTCGCGCGGCCTATTTATTTTCGAGGATGAGCTTCCCAAAGCGGTCGTCAGGTGACCATAACGGTCACAGCTTAAGCTAAACCATTGATTCATCGGATAACTTTCTGTTTTCGATCTTTCATCGGATTCGCCAACGGAAGGTGAATCACTGGACAGAAAGTAGAGTCAGCCAAGCCGGAAAGCCCTACGTTGCTTGTCGAATTCCGACCGCTGATTGACCCAGCCAGACACCGCCCGGTTCCGAGCGCGGCTCTTCCAACCGGTCCTCGTTTCCGAAAGGATTTAGGTGCAGACCCGAGACCAGCGGTTAGACTCGCGTCAAACCATCGAAACCCATGGCTTTGCTCGACTACATTCTCGGTCGTCCACTTGCTTCCAGCGAAGATAAACAAGAACGCATCGGGTCGTTCTCCGGCGTTTCTGTGTTTGGATTAGATGCCCTCAGCTCTGCTGCGTACGGACCGGAGGCGGCTCTTACCATCCTGATCCCGCTCGGAATGGCTGGAGCCGGCTTCGGCATTCCGATTACCGTCGCGGTTTCCGCGATTCTGGTGATCGTCTATTTTAGCTATCGCCAAACGATTGCTGCCTATCCCCAAGGCGCCGGGTCCTACACCGTAGCAAAACAAAATCTGGGAAGACACGCCGGATTGTGGGCTGCAGTCGCTTTGATGGTTGATTACACGCTCAACGTCGCGGTCGGGATTTCAGCCGGAATCGGTGCATTGGTTTCCGCGTTTCCAGTCTTTCAACCACATACCCTGCTCCTCTGCTTGGGCGTGCTCGCGCTGCTAGCGTTCATGAATTTGCGCGGATTGCGCGAGGCTGGGCTCGCTTTCATGCCGCCAACTTACCTGTTCGTAGGCTGCCTGCTGCTGGTCTGTCTGATCGGGATCGTTAAAACGGTCCTTAGCGGTGGACATCCGCAACCTCTGGCCGAGCTTCCTTCCCCGTCCCAATCACAAGCAACAATTGGCGTGTGGCTTTTCTTGAAGGCCTTCGCCGCAGGCTGCACCGCTATGACCGGAGTCGAGGCGGTCAGCAACGGTGTCCCGGTATTCAAGGAACCGGTGGTGAAATCGGCTCGGCTGACTTTGACCTTTATCGTAGCGATTCTCATTATCCTGCTCATCGGGATCGCTTACCTGGTATCTGCATATCACATTACGGCCACCGAGCCGGGTTCCCCCAATTACCAAAGTATTCTTTCCTTGGTCACCGCTGCAGTCGCTGGACGCGGCGTGTTTTACTACCTCACAATGGTCGCAGTCCTGCTCGTACTCTGTCTGTCGGCAAACACGTCCTTCGCTGATTTTCCGCGCGTTTGCCGTACGGTTTCGATCGATGGATTTCTACCGGCTTCGTTCGGAGTTCGCGGCCGTCGCCTGGTCTACACCCAGGGCATCGTCCTGCTCACTGCACTTGCCGGAATCTTGCTTTTCGTATTCAACGGGGTCACCGATAGACTCATTCCCTTATTCGCGGTCGGCGCCTTCTTGGCGTTTACGCTCTCCCAAGCGGGAATGGTCATGCACTGGTTAAGGTCGAAAGAACCAAATGCGTACCTGAGCGCTATCGTCAATGGCATCGGTGCATTTGCGACCGGGTTGACTCTCATCATTGTGATCGTCACAAAATTTGCGGAAGGCGCCTGGCTCGTATTGATCGTTCTTCCGCTCTTGTTTCTGATCATGCGAGCGATCGAATGGCACTATCGCGAAGTCGCCGAAGAAATTGCTATATCCGGACCCGTACCGCTGCGTGAACCGAGCCCTTTGATTGCAGTCGTGCCCCTCGATCATCTCAATACGGTATCGGCTCGAGCGCTCCAAGCAGCGTTCGCTGTCACGAAAAAAGTGCATGTGGTTCACGTTGAGCATGAGGATGGAGATCAAGATTTTGCAGCCGATTGGGATAAGTACGTCAAACCTTCGATTAGAAAGAGCCGACTGCCCGAACCTAAGGTCGCAGTTCTGAAATCGCCTTATCGCAAAGTAGTCGCTCCAACTTTGAATTATATTTGGAACTTGGAGCGAGAAAATCCGGACAGTTCAATCGTTGTCCTGATTCCTCAACTGGTCGAATCGCATTGGTACTACAGCTTTTTGCATAATCAGCGAGCATCGATTCTTCGCACCGTGTTGTTGTTGAAGGGACGGAATCGGATTCTGATCATGAACGTCCCGTGGCACCTGCAATGCCAATTGGACATCCGCGGGCGCCATCGCATCGAACCGTGGGATCAAGCTCCCGCTTGGCTGGATCGGTGAGGGTAATAGGTGATCGCGGTGATTGGTGAGAAGTGAGAAGTGATCGGTGAAAAGTAAACCAAGACAAAGTTGCCTTGCTTGATAGAGCAAGGAAAAGCCTGGCAAAGGACTTGTTGCGCGCCGCTAATCCGTTGCCCCCTTGTCACCAATCACCAATCACCTTTCGCTTCTCACCTCTCACGGCGTTGCCGAGGCCGAGGCAGAGGGAGATGCGGAGCTTTCTCCGACGGCAAACTGGAACCCTGCGTCCACGGCGGATTGGGTGAACTGTTTTCCGAGCGCGATCGCCTCGTCGAGGATTTTTCTGTCCTTAAATGCGCGACCCTGTCCTTTGAATGACCATTCCTCACGGTTTTTCTCGAGGAAATCGCAATAAGTCTTGGAAGCGTCTCCGAATTTAATCACGTTATTCGCTTTCTGAATCTTGTCGGGAACATTGGTCCTATTGGCGAGAGCGCTGGCTACCTGCGCATCCATCGGGGGTTTAACTCCCGCCCCCTGCAAAGGGACGGTGAGATCCTTTTCGAATGATTGCAGAGAGTTTAAATCTCTGGTCGCGTCGGTGCGCAAAGAATCAGCGGCCGTTCGGATCTTGTCGAAGTCTTCTTTGCTTTGCGCAGAAGTGACACTTTGTAGGATAATAGATCCGGCCGTGGCTTTGGCATTTGCTTCGCTCTTGTCTATCACAGTCAGCCGATTCAGAGCTTCGTTGAAGATCTGGACCAATTCAGATTGGTCCTTCGACAACTTTGAAGCATCGGTGCTTATCAGATTGAGGTAGTCCTCTGGCGTGTTAAGGGTCTGGTTGGCAGCCGGAGTAGCGGAAGCGCCAGCCTGCGCTTGCGCTTGCGATTTTCCCTGACTTAAGGATTGCAGATATTCCATCGGACCGGAAAGCAATCCCGGGTTGGTGATGAAAAGGATGGCCAAAATAAGGACAAGTGCACCGCCCCCAAGGTAAACGATAAGCCGCCAGATGACCTTGCGCCTGATCGAGCGTTGGTATTTGAGATCGTCTTCGTTGAACTCCTGGGTCCCTTGCATGGGTAGATGATGCACGGATCAGTCCGTCTCTCAACCGGGAATAACGACGACAACGCCGGTAACGCCCCAATCACCAATCACCTCTCATTGCTGACGTCGCTCGCGTCGCTCCCGGCGCTGTCGAGGGCAGGAAATTCGGCTCCGGCGTAAACTTTGGGCTGGTCCGGAGCGTCTCTTTAGTTAATTACATGGAGAAGCGGGCGTGCCGCTATCCGGCTGAACTTGGACGTTTGGTTGAGATGAAAGGTCTTCTATCGAATCTGCTTTACCAACAATGGATGCCGGATTTTTGCTGAAACATTTGCTTCACGCCATCACCGATTTTTGTTCTCAGTTTTCTCCTTCCGCCTGGCTGCTGTCGCTGACTTCCGCGTTTGCCGCCTTCATCGCGGTAACCGGAGCGCTGCTGGCTGCACGATTCGCCTATCGGAACGCAAGTAAGATCCAGTTCGACGAAGCAGAACTTCATCGTTTACGAGTGCGCGCCGCGGAACGAGAGCGGGTCAGCGGCGTTCTGCACGCTATTCGGGAAGAATTGATTCAGCTTTGGTTGATGATGGCCGAGGACATCGCCCGACCGATCGAAACACTCGATCCAAAGAAAAAGCTTCTACCATATTGGCCCTGCTACCAGAGCTACTTCAGCATCTTCGATTCTAACGCTGCTCAAATTGGCCTGATCGAGAATGAAATGCTTCGTACCAGTCTGGTGCGAACCTTCATGCGAGCCAAACGTTTGATTGACCAATATCAAAACTATAATCGAATCGAAGACAAAATGACGGCCCACGCGTCCGAGCCGCCCAGTATTCCCGCTGATACCACCTACGCCAGACATGCCGGTGCATTTGCGCTCGTTGCCACCTACCAATCATTGAAGACAAGCTTGGAACAATCGCGGAACCTGTTGGATGCCGAACTTGGTCTCAAAAAGCAATCGCTGCCGTTTATTGATTCTCCGGGAATGCCGGAGAACGGCTCATAGGCGGATGCGTGAGCGCGCATGCCGCAGCCTGCGCTTTGAGAAAAATAGCCAATAGCCGATAGCCAAAGGATCAGGCTACGGCATGGCTACTCCCGCTTGTGCACAGCCGTCTTTCGCGCACCTTTGGCTTCCTCATGCGTTGTATCCATCAACCGGTCTTTTTGAGTGTGATATTTCTTGCACATCTTTTGAGTGGGCCGGTCAGTGGGCTCGCACAGGACCGCATCACCTTTCATTTCAAAGCAGCTCATCAATTTAACGGATTCGGCCTTCAAGTATGGCCACGGACCGATCATCGAGCAGAACGAGATGCTTTAATTCGCGATCTGAATGTTCGCTGGGTCCGGTTCAGCATCACGCCCGAGATCCCCGAAGATCAGCTCAAAGACCACATGTCGGTCAGCGAGATTCTGAATGTCATTACTGGACATGAGGATCAGCAGCAGGCCGAAATGATGCAACAGTTTCAACAAGAACTCGGCGCGCTGAAAGTCGTAAGCCATTTAGTTTTTTGGCAGATGCCGCCGCCTTGGTGCGTCTCGGTCCATGGGAGCGACGGCCGGGAACGCATTCACGTTGAGCCCGGCCATATTCAGGATTTTTCAAATTGGATTGTGGCCCACCTGCTTTATCTCAAACGATTTGGGATCGCTCCCGCGGCGGTCGAATTGATCAACGAGCCAGACGGAGTTTCGAACACCAACTACACTCCGGAGGAGTACGATTCCTTACTCTGCAGCGTAAAAGCAAACTTTGAGGAACATGGCATCAAGGCTGGAATCGAAGGACCTGGCGTCAGCACCGGTTTCACCACGGGCGCGTATCTGCAAGAGTTGGAACGAACCGGACACATTTCGATACTGCAAGAGCTCTCGTGGCACGACTACGATACAACCAAGCGCCCGGAACCAGCCGGCTTTGCCGGCGTCCCGCTTAATTTGTTGAGCCAGGTTCACGGATTGCCGATCGTCGTCACCGAGTTTACCAGCGAAAGTCCGCGCTGGAGCAGAGCTCCCTACGACTCCGGACCCGAGGCCCGCAGCGAGAATAACGCAGCCAACTCGGCCGATTTTGGCGTCTCGGTGGCGGGCGAAGCACTGAAGCTGATTGCCGATGGCGCGAGCCAGGTTTCCTTTTGGCAGGCCGAAGATCCTTCCTGGACCAATGATTCATTTGGGTTGCTTGATGAAACGGGCCAACGCAAACCCGTCGCGAGCGCTCTTCAATCCTTTCTCCAGCTACTACCTAAAAACGTCCGGGCAGCGGGTCCGGGTCAAAGCCTTTTTGGATTTGCCGGAGCCGCGTTCCAAACATCAAAAACAGTGATCGTCGCGCTAGCGAATCTGACATCGACAACTCGAAACCTGCAGGTCGATTTTGATGGTGCGCCTCCGGGAAGAATTTCCTCGATCCGCGGTTTCGACGCGAGTGGACCAATAAACGGTAAAGCATCGCATCAGGCGAAGTATTCGGGTGGCGTGCTTTACGTTGAGCTTACTCCGCGGACAGTGCTGACGGTGGTAATAGCCGATAGCCGATAGGAACTTGGTTTTCTCCTTATTGGCTATCGGCTATCGGCTATTGGCTATCTTCTCAAAGCGCTGCTCTCAGGATCTCCGCCAGCTCATCAGATTCCAGCAAAATGGGATTCGCTTTCATGCTGTTCGCCTTTTGCGCCTTTTCGACCAATTCCTTAATGTGTTCATCCCGGATCCCAAATTCCCCTAACCCTCCAACATTCAACCCTCGGCAAAGTTCACGCACCCATTTTACTGCATCGTCGGCTTTCGCAGTTGTCGCGTTCGTGAGCAAAGGGCCCAAAGCATCGTACCGGCCGAGCGCATCGCTATCAGACATACGGCGCCGCAGCGCACGGATGTTCATCTCCATGACATGTGGCAGCAACGCAGCGCAGATCGCTCCATGCGGGGCATCAAACATGCCGCCGATGGGCGCTGCGAATCCGTGCACCGCCCCTAGGCCCGCATTTGCCAGTGCCATACCACCAAACAGACTCGCCAACGACATATTGCTGCGAGCGGAACGATCGTGCCCGTCACAAAATGCCCGAGCTAACCCCTGCGCAACTCGCGGTATGCCTGATGAGCAGAATGCATCAGTGATCGGATTCGCACGCGTTGAAACGTAAGGCTCAATCAACTGGGTCAGTGTATCGAGCCCGGTTGAGGCCGTCACTTTTGGTGGGAGCGGAACGGTTGTTTCCGGGTCGATCAAAACAACGCGCGGCAACAGAATGGAACTACGCAAACTCACTTTCATCCGATATTCTGGGGCGCCGAGAACAGCATTCCTAGTCACTTCTGCTCCTGTCCCAGCCGTGGTCGGTATGGCGCAAAGTGGAAGGGCCGATGTCGCAAGCGGCTTCCCTTTACCGATCACTTCCAGGTAATCGGTGATTTCGCCCGGGTTCCTGGTCAAACCGGCAATTGCCTTAGCGGAATCAAGTACACTTCCGCCACCGAAACCAACGACACCGGTTGCGCCAGAACTTCTCGCCAAGCGAACTCCCCGATCGATTAAGTCGACCGTAGGTTCTCCTGCGACTCGAAACTCGATCCGTTCGATGCCCAGCTTGTCAAGCTGCTCGATCAGCAGTCCGGATCGGCTGCTTTCCTTGCCTCCGACTACTAGAAGTCTCGAGCCGAAATCGCCGAGAAACTCGCTAACTCGCTGGAGGGTACCCGCGCCAAATACGATCCGACCACTGGTAGCGAATTCGAACTGCATTTCTACCAATTCTGGTCCTCAGGAAAGATGTTTTGGTAAAAGATTCGTGACCGTGGCTGCGCCAATAACTCCTCCACAGTTGCCTGCCATTTCGCGTAATGAGCCGTTCGCTTATGAGAACTGGTATCTGCTTCGGTCCGGTATACTTCAACGAGTACAAATTGCGTGGGATCGTCCCGTTGCTGAATAAAATCGAACCGCACTATGCCCGGCTCCTGAATGCTATGGCGGGCGTTTTCGATGCTTGCCTGGCGAAAAGCCGCTAAGCAGTCCGGTTTTACTTGCACAAAAACATGGACGATGAACATGAGTAATCTTTCGTACGGGCGCTCGAACGCGCAAGAGAGGAATTGATAGCCGCGGAGATCGGTAGACGCGCGACAGCGAGACGGTATCGCCATCCCACGTTGCTCCCACGGTCTCACCAAAAAAAGAGGCAGGCTAATTGCCTGCCTCGGGTGAAAAGTTTTAAGAATTTTTCGACTTAATCGTCACTCTCGACTTTCACTTTCCATTTTTTCCCGGTTCGGCGATCAAGGTAGACCTCTTTGTTGTCCTTCTTTTCGATCAACTGGAACCGAGCGGTATCCAGGGAACGAACGAACGTGTCGACCGTCGGATATTCAGCATCTTCCGTAACTGTCTCGGTGACAACTTGCCGGTTGGCTCCGACCGGTTGCGAGAATGCGGCGGTTTGCTGGCGGACCACTCGGCCATAGGGATCCACAAAAACCACATCATTATCGGACTCGCGACGGACGGTGACTTCGTACAAGCCATTTTCATCTCGTACGACCCTGGTTACTCGCGATACGTCAGGGATTCGGGTTTCCCGAATCACCGCGGTCCTGACCGTCTCCGGCAACGTGACAAACTGAACATCATCTGCCAAAGCCGCTACCATTCCACTCAGACCTACGACTCCAGCTGCAACTAGGAATTTCGCTTTCATAGTCATTGGCGAGTGAGACGAGCCTTCGCCCGACCATATTCAAAGATATTTGGTCGTTTCGCCGGAAGTAGCTGAAGGAGAAGGGAAAACTCCCGAAAATTGCGGACGAAACCACCGAATCTCACCTTCCGTGAATGGGAGATTCCACCAACCAGTTCCGACTTTTTGGTTGCATCATGCTCGTTTTTCTTCGATTAGGTGCTGCGCGTTTGTTTTGTTCGTAGCACGGAAGATCGTCAGTTGAGATATCTCAGTGGTGATTTGAAGCCCGATGAGCGGGTACGGCTCTGACCCTGACATTCGTTCTCAATTGTTATGAAATTGTTTGTAGGAAATCTCTCGTTCTCCACGACGGAAAACGACCTGGAAGATTTGTTCTCTGAGTACGGGACGGTGGCCGAAGTTGGCCTCGTTACCGATCGAGCCACTGGCCGGTCGCGTGGCTTCGCATTCGTTACCATGGGTAACGCCGACGAAGCGCAGGCGGCGATCAGCGCTCTTGATGGCAAAGACTTTGCCGGCCGCAATATTGCGGTTAACGAAGCTCGCCCGAAAACGGATGCGCCACGTTCGGGCTCCCGCAAGGAGAGCTTCAGCCGTCCGCGGCGTTAATTCGCACCATCAGTTTGAGTGCGCAGCCACGCTGCGCACTTATCTCTTCGCTCTACCCCATAACCCTCGCCGCGCCAGGTTAGGGCAATATGTAGCTGGCATATGGTCGCGTTCAAAATGGGACCGCAGTACCGGGTTTGAGACCGATCCGATTGAAGGTGGGGCATAATCTGATTAACGCGGCTCAATCCAGCAGTCCAAACCGCATCGCGGCTTTCGGTCGATCAAAAGCGGTGAATGCCGCCCACAATCGACTAGCGAAGCTTGGGTGATCCAACATTTCACCTCGTTATCGTTCCTCAGGCGAGACTTCGCTCGATACTGACAGTCAGGAAGAACGAAATGAAGAGCGCGATCACCAACCACCAGGCAATCCGATAAAATGGAGGAGAGTTCGTTTTCACGGTCAGATTTCATGGAGTAGACGCGATCGTCGTTCCCGATTGCATCTTTTCTTCTAACGCTAGTTCTTGCGTCTTTTTTGCCAGCAGGGATAGGTCTCAGACATGAGCGATTCCGGTCAGCTCCATGTGGATGCCAGCCAACGGGCCCAAGTGCACATTCGCAGTTTCGATCCAGCTTCGGATCTCGATATCTGCCAAAAGATTTATCAGATTGCTCGAGCAACCGCCTTCCATTGGATCGATTCCAAGAAGTTCCGGCTCAAAGACTTTTCGGCCGACATCAAAGGAGAATCCATAGCCGTCGCGGAGGAGTTCAATCGCGGGGTGGTAGGCTTCGTCGGAATCTGGTCCCCGGAGCATTTCATCCACCACTTATACGTTTTACCGGAACGGCATCGCCGCGGCATTGGGAAAGCGCTGCTTGATCACGCGTTGACTCAGATTGGCCGTCCGGCCAGACTGAAGTGCCAACGGCGAAACCGGAATGCGTGCGAGTTTTATGCACACCTGGGCTGGCGCTCCGGCGAGATCGGTTATGATGCTATCGGCGATTGGATCGAATTTATTTTCGACTAGCCTGCAATGAGCGTGTGGACGCGTAGAGTGCGCGGGATTTGCGGGCTAAACCTCGGCACGAAAGGTTTTACCCAGTGACTCTCCCAATCCGTAGTAGTGCCGAAAGTTGTAGATCAACGGCCGCCACCGAGAAGGATCAATATAATGCTCGCTAAGAATCAGTTCTTTTGCCACATGCACTCGGACGACCTGCACTTCTATCGCCAGCGCTCCGGCAGCAACCCGTTCATCCTGGCTGCCGATTTCGAAGAAGTTGCGTACGATGGCCTCAAGTTGAATTGGGCATTCACCGATTCGTGGTGCCTGCACTACATCGGATTTTAATGCGGTAAGACCGACCGCCGCAAACTTGTCAGGTTCATACCGGAACTTCTCTGCCTTGTGTTTTGGTATCGGATTGTTGCCCGTAAGCGGCGCGAGTTTTTCTACTTTTTCGTGAAGCTCCTCGGAGACAAGATTCACTACGCACTCGCGGTTCCGGCCTAGATTAGCCGTGGTCTTTGCCGTGGTTTCCAACCCGAGGACCAGCGTCCAACCCAAAGCCCAGGCCGAGGAAACGGGACCAATATTCGGAACACCATTCTCATTAAGCGATGTGATCAGAGCAACTGGAGTCCCGAAGTAAAGGATCTTCGGAGAAATGGACTCAGATGCCGGCACTTGGGGCGTTCGCGTCGTGCTCATGATACACGATCGAACGGTTGCAACCGAGTGGCAACGGTTGATATTTCAGTTTATGTTGAAATATGGATGGCAAATATCCAATCGCCGAAACCGCCTCTTTATTCGCCGATCCAGCGAGAACCGCTATGCTTGTCGCGCTGCTGGATGGCCAGAGTCTGCCCGCTTCGGAGCTTGCTCTCAGGGCCAGAGTTTCCGCCCAAGCGGCCAGCATGCATCTGGGCAAGCTTTTGGCCGGCCGCCTGGTTACAATGAATCGATTTGGACGGCACCGTTACTACCGGCTGGCCGGTCCTGATGTGGCGGCTGCCATTGAGGCTTTGGGTACATTGTGTAATGCGATTCGACCGATCCAAGCACCAGCGGACGGCTCAACGGTACCCATTCGCATCGCCCGGACATGCTACGATCACCTCGCGGGCAAGGTGGCGGTGCAGGTTTGTGAGTCATTGCAAGAACGTAAGCTCTTGATGCCAGTAGATGATACCTTCCAACTCACGGCCCGAGGAGAGCGCTGGTTCAAGGAGTTCGGGATTGATCTGAATAGGTTGCGCGCCAACCGTAAGCGGCCCCTTGTGCGCAAGTGTCTCGATTGGACCGAACGCAAATTCCATGTCGCTGGAACCACCGGAGCAGCTCTGCTTGATCTTTTTCGCAAGCGAGAGTGGATCAAGCGAGAAGCTGGTTCTCGAGTCGTTACCATCACTGGAAATGGCAAAGTCGCCTTCCAGAGGCATTTCGGGATCATGGTCGAGTAGCCCTTCGCTTTCTCGACGGTTTGCGATCGGGGGCAGCCCGGCAACATTTTCGCATTGCGAGGTCTACGGCTGTGGAGTGCTCAATCGACGCAAGTTTTGCTATGGAAATTCTTTGCTTCCGCCGAAAAGAGGCCATCTTTCTTGGCTCCTCTTATCCAATTGTGACGCCTGCATCAAATGTGCCCTCCGGTTTATGGCCGTTTCCGACCGAGTTCCCTGACCTCCGGCTGCGCCCCCTCGAAGAAAACGATGCGGAAGAGCTCTTCAGGTTGACCGACCGGAACCGCGCGCATCTTTTACGATGGTTACCGTGGGTTGAGGCTACTCGCACGCCAAATGATTCTTTTTTGTTCATTCGGCACGCGATTGAAGAACAGGCGTCGCTGCGGGCGGTTCACTGCGCGATCACGTTTCGCCAGGAAATTATTGGCGTTATCGCGTTTAACGCGATCGATCACTTTCATCGCAGTAGTACGGTTGGCTATTGGTTAGCACAGACTCACACCGGAAACGGCTATATGACTGGGGCCGTTCGCGCCTTGGTTCGATTCGGGTTCGAGTACTTGAACCTCAACCGAGTCGAGATCCGGATTGCGCCAGAAAACCTGGCCAGTCGCGCCGTTTGCATTCGATTGCGGTTCCGCCACGAGGGAATTCTTCGTGAAGCGGAATGGCTCGGAGATCGATTTGTCGACCTGGAGGTTTACAGTCTCCTGAAATCCGATTGGACGCACTCCACGCAGAAACAGCCGGAGACGTTACTACTCTAGAAGGTTGGCCGCGACAACCCACTCGCCGGACCCGGTTTCTTCTTTGCGCTTTTGCGTCTTTGCGTGAAATCAGTCCCTGTTGCGCAGCGAGTTTCCGGACTTAAAAATCCTACAGGCTTGGACGAACCACGCGATAACATTCGCGGAAACCTGGCGCAAAATCCTCCGGTCGCCTTTCCATCCAAACATCGATCGTTCCCAGTCTGAAGAATCCGCCGGTTTCAATCTCCAGAGCATTGTATCGGATCGGACCATCGTGGCTTCCCCGATAAATCGAGATAAATTCTTGTCCCGTTTTTTTGGATGCGGCGATAGCTCCGATTCGATCGAGATCAGCAAATACGCCTAGCTCTTCACACAATTCCCGGTGGGCGCAGTCATCATACGATTCTCCCGCATCAACGTGGCCGGCAGCGCTCGAATCCCAACGAAGCGGATGCTGATCTTTGCGCCAGGAACGCTTTTGCAGGAAGAGATCGCGATCCCGATTGAGAATGAACAAGTGCACGGCGCGATGCCGCAAACCTTGATCATGGATCGCTTGACGATCTGCGGCACCGATCGGCCGGTCCGAATCGTCGACTAGGACCAGCTTCTCCGTGGGATGAGATCCTTCTCCAAACGAGGCAATTACTTGATGCGCCAATTCCAGCCATTTCCGTCCTGAGAGCTCCTCTGCTCGGCAAGACGAACTTAAGCCGATCGCGCTGAACGCGTCTTCCAGCGTAGCGGTCGGAAAGAGTTTGCTAAGATTCTTTCGCAGCTGTTTTCTCCGCTCAGCGAACCCGGCTTTCACTAATCGGCTGAATTGCGGCCAATCGATCTCCGGCATTTCCTGCGCGGGTTTGCGCAGAAGTCGAATAACTGCCGAATCAACCTGGGGCCGTGGGAAAAAAAGGGTCGGAGCAAGCCCCCGAAGCCGGGCGATATTCCACCGGGCCTGCAACAATACGCTGATCGCTCCGTATTCCTTAGTCGCTGGCGTAGCAACCAGGCGGTCCGCCACTTCCCGTTGCACCGTAAAAACCAAGCGCTCAAAGGGCGAAGGATCAGCAGTAAAACGGAACAGGATCGGCGTGGAAGCATAGTACGGCAAATTCCCGACCACCTTCACCGTTCCGAGAGGGAAAAAATCTCGCACATCACACTCAAGCGCATCTCCTTTCACCACCCGAATCCGGTCGCCAGCGAAGGTGTTCTCAACGAATTCCGCAAAAAGCTTGTCTTTTTCCAGCAGAGTTGCCGACACCCCCGATTGGCTAAAATTTGCCGTCAAAGCCCCCAATCCTGGACCGATTTCGACGACGTGATCGCTGGGCTGAAGAGCGAGTTGATCCACGATCCATTTGGCCATGTTTTTATCATGTAAGAAATTCTGCCCAAAGGATTTACGTGGAGACGCTCCCAACTGCTCCAAGGTTGATACTATGCTCCGGATGCTCATTAGCCGAGGGCGCGGCGGGCGTCACTTGCTAGCAGGTTTTTCTCCACAAACTCGCAGTTTTGAACAAGTTATTCACAGCATTATTTGCCGGAATCAGCTTGACTTCTTTTCTCGCTTTTCAGTTGCCGGATCTCCTTTCGCCGTCTTCGCCGGAACAATTTGCGAACCTCACCCAAGGAGATTCCATCGATGAAATAGGCGCCGGCGGCTCGACCGATCCCGTAAGTCCCGGCGGCGGCGACGCCTCCAGAAATCGCATTTCCCCAACCGGGGAGGAGCTTTACCGCGGCACGTGCGCCCTCACGAAAAACCATGCCAACGCCAATATTCATTCCGAGGGCGCCAATAAATTCACCCGCCGCTTTCAGGCTTAGCTCCCGACCGCTGATATGCATGACTCCAGCCACCATCATGAACTGAAGCGTGGTCAAAATTGGGAAATCAGCGAGCGGAATCGGCTGTGCTCCAATCGCGGCGGACATCGCAGTCACTGCACGAATCAATCGATTACTGAGATCCTTCTGCACATCTTTAGCGCCGAAGAGTCGAGCCATCTCGACCTGAGCGTCATCAGGAAGCTCGCGAGTCATTAATTCAGCCAACTCGCGAATGTTGCGCCGTTCGTCCCGTTCTATATCGAGGGAGCCATCGAGCCGGAACCGCACAAATGAGGAAACGTTGATAGCGCGCACCAGATGCGAAGCCAATGCCGGCTGGCTGCTCAGCCAGCCCTGCAATTCTGTTCGACGCCTATCGGCAATCTCGGGACTCGTAGCGGCGGGGAGGTCGGCCACTCCGATCAATGGCACTCGTTTTTGGAATCGTTGATGGAGAAAATCAAGTACCCGGGTAGCTTGTTCGCATTCAAAGGTGAGATCGGCCGAAGCGGTCCCACTAACCAAAAACACGATCACGTCAGGGTCCTCTTCTGACAAAGCCCTCGCTAAATCACTCCAGGCCAAAGAGGTCTGATTCAGGCGGCGCGCATCGAGAACGCGAAACCCTCCTTTGAGCCGTTGTTCGTAGTTAATCCAGCCTGGATCGGTGTGAGGTGCGATCAAAGTCAATTCAGAACCAAGCAGCGCTGATATTACGGCAGAGGCGTTCGCGTTCGCGTCCCCCAGCAATGCCAGACGGGCCGGGCGCTGGGCCAGAAAGATCTGCTTGATCGGTCGCAACTCTTGCAGGATCGCTTTTTGCAACGGACCCGGCAGACGGGCGATCAGCGCTTCGATCTTCTCATAAATGCCCAGTAAAGTTTGCTGATTCATCGCTTAGAGTTCTCTCAGAATTCCTCGCTTCGATCGAGAAACCGAAAATCCTTTCTGGACCGCAAAGCTGTGGATGCATAGGACGCGGATGGAATTTTGCCGGCTGGCTCTTCCCGCATAAACGGGTCACCCTCCGCGTCAGACCGAGCTTTAGCGCGTCAAACCGCTTCACCGACGAACAATGCCTGACGAAGCGCTTTAATATGTTCGGAAGGTTTAACCTTCTTCAAAATCTGCACAATTCGCTGATCAGGGCCGATAATGAAGGTTGTCCTTTCCGATCCAAAATATTTCTTGCCGTACATGCTTTTCTCCACCCAGACATGGTAGGCGTGTGCCAACGCCTTGTCCGCGTCGCTCAGGAGAGGGAAAGGAAGGCTATTCTTCCTGATGAATTTCTGGTGGCTTTCGACCGTGTCGATGCTCACACCAAACAATTCAGCCTTCGACTGAATATCGGCCCAATCATCGCGAATGTCGCACGCTTGCTGAGTGCATCCGGGAGTACCGTCTTTAGGATAAAAATAAAGGACCAGGGTCGATCCCTTAAAATCGGACAACTTCACCGGCTGGCCGGCACCATAAATGCCTCCGACCGCAACTGCTTCAAAATTCGGGGCTGGATCACCAATCTGAAGTTCCATAGACGGAAAGGAAGCTGTCACGCTTACCGATCCTGTGCAATCCACTTCACCGCACCTTGTCCAGCGATGGTTCCGGTCGCAAAACAGCCTTGCAGCAAATATCCCCCGGTGGGAGCATCCCAATCAATCATCTCGCCGGCACAAAACATTCCGGGATATTTTTTTAGCATTAGCTCATCGTCGAGCTCGTCCCAATCAACCCCACCGGCCGAGGATATCGCCTCCTCCACCGGCCGCGGCGCCACCAGCTTCACTTCAGTTCTTTTTATGCCAGCGAGTAGCGTAGGAAAATCGGAAAAACATTTTTTCTCTTCGAGCAAAGCGATGGCCGCTGCGCTCAACCGCCAGTTTTTTGCGGCCGACTCTTTGATTGACTCACCTTCACGCCAGCGCCGGCGCAGTTCTGTTGGGTCTAAATCGGGCTTGAGATCGATTGTGATATTATGATCCTGGCGCAACTCTCGGGTAAGTTGATAAACGACGCCACCCTCCAACCCGTACTTGGTGATCAACAGTTCGCCTCGAACGGTTCTTCCGGCACAAGTCGCCGCCACGTTTTTGAGCGGTTTACCATCGGCAATTGCCAAAAACTCTGCGGACCAAGGACATTCCCATCCCACATTCGACGGAGTAAATGGAGTGATCGAAATTCCCATCGAGGTAAACTGCTCGACCCAGGCTCCATCTGAGCCAGTCTGCGGCCAAGAAGCGCCTCCGCATGCGAATACGACGACATCGCCGGTTTCAAACGCAAATTCAGAGCCTTTCTGAAAAACGACATCGAATGGGCTTTGACCCAGCAGATGATGAAATTTGTAGCCAGTGCGAATATCGCAACCGAGCTTGTAGAGCCGTTCTAACCAGCGTTCCAAAATTTCCGGGGCTCTCTGTGACTTCGGAAATACTCGTCCACTAGTCCCGACAAACGTTGGAACTCCCAGTCTTTCAAACCAAGCTCGAAGTTCTTCCGGACGGAACGATTGGAGTATGCGCTCCCAACGGGTCGGTGAATCATACCGGCTCACAAAGAGATCGTATGCTTCCGAATGCGTAATATTGAGACCGCCCCGCCCCGCCACTAGAAACTTACGCCCCAGCGAAGACTTTTGCTCAAAGATCCGCGTCTCAATCCCGGCGCTTGCCAAAATCTCCGCCGCCCGGAGACCAGCCGGACCGGCCCCGATCACCAGCGCTCCGTGCTGATTCACCGACTCAAATCCAGCATTCGTTCGATCGGTAAGACCGCCCGTTGCCGGACCGTCTCCGCTACTTCGATCTCCGGTTGGAGAAGATCGAGAGCATCCCGAAGTTTTTCGAGCGTATTCCGCTTCATGTACCGGCAGTCCGCACAGGAACAGTTGTCGGTAGGACCCGGAATAAAAGTTTTGTTCGGCACTTCTTTCTTGAGACGATGAAGCATCCCGGACTCGGTGACGATAATGAACGTGTCCGCACTGGAAGATCGGCAAAAGCTTACCATCTTCTCGGTCGAGCAAACTTCGTCCGCTAACATTCGGACCGCGTAAGTACATTCCGGGTGCGCGACAACGGGAGCACTTGGATAGACTTCGCGGATCGCATTGATGCTGTTTTGAGTAAACTCGACGTGCACGTAGCAAGCTCCTCGCCACAGATCCATTTTTCGCCCGGTCTTCTCCATGACCCAGGAGCCAAGATTTTGATCTGGAACAAAGAGAATGTTGCGATCAGCTGGGGCGTTCTGGACTACTTTCACTGCATTGCCACTGGTGCAGATGATGTCCGAAAGCGCTTTCACACCGGCGCTACAGTTGATGTAGGCAACGACGTAGTAATTCTTGTGCGAATGCTTTTGTAAAAAAGCCTCTAGTTGGTCGGCCGGACACGAATCGGCAAGCGAGCAACCTGCCTCTAGATCCGGCAGGATCACTTTCTTGGTTGGATTGATTATCTTCGCCGTCTCGGCCATGAAATGCACACCGCAAAATACGATGACATCTGCATCGGCCTCTTTCGCGCGATAGCTTAACCCGAGTGAATCGCCGACAAAGTCGGCAACGTCCTGAATCTCGGGCACCTGATAGTTATGCGCCAGAATAACAGCTCTTCGCTCGACTTTCAGCCTTCTGACCTCGGATGCCAGATCGTAGCCTTCTTTTAATGCAACCATGTAATGAATTTAATAATGACTATAATAGGTTTCGACCCCGAAGGGTTCAATCTCGTTTTCTCGAGCCCCCTCTTTCCCTCGTAATGACCCCCTTTTTCTCGCGAAATTGCGCCAGCCATCAGGTCTGCCCTTACATTGCTACGATACCGCGTCCGCAGCCAGTTGCGTAACTTTTGATTTGCCGATCCGGAGCTGGGTTTTTCAGGCCTCGTCCGGAGAACTGTCATATCCCGGATTCCCGCGGCGCAGACTAACGGGTTATCGATTGCAAAAGTCCGACCAACGTTCGTCTTCTCCAAATGTCAGTTAATGAGCAATGCTTCCAGCATTTCCCCCTCCGCCGCTTCCTGATTGGGCTCCAACCGAACGAGCGCATCTGCTTGGGCGAGCGCAAACAGCGCATGCGATTCTTGTGGACCAACCAATGCAAAATGATCGCCCGTCAGCTTTCCCCGTAAATAGTGCGGGCGCTCGCCAGGGTTGCGAAAACGC
>DATNNZ010000232.1:0-2884 GCA_035601575.1 Chthoniobacterales bacterium | reverse complement strand
GCCAGGCTCCACCTTGACCTATAATTTCGGCAAATGCCACAGGCGCTTTCCCGCTCCCGTTGAGGTGTGAGGAGATCACGATTTCGGGCTTATTCGGCACGGCTCTTGATGCTCCGTCCGTTCCGGTACATTCCTCAAAATACTCTTTGGCGATTCTTCCAGGAGACCGCTCGTTTTTGTTGTCGCGTGCAATTGCGCTCCGGATGGCCTCCAGCAGATATTCGTCATCAAAAGGCTTCGTCAAAAACTCCACTGCTCCGGCCTTGATTGCCCGCACCGACATCGGAATGTCGCCATGACCAGTGAGAAAGATAATCGGGATCTGAATGTCTTTGGTCGCCAGCTCCTGTTGTAGTTCAAAGCCATTGATGTCGGGAAGTTGGATATCCAACACCAAACAGTTCGGCAGCTCATTTCGCAAACTGGCCAGCATCTCCTGCGCCAACGCAAATGTCCTAACGCTTAGCCCAGCTGACCTGATCAAACTCCCCAAGGCCTCGCGCACGGACAAATCATCGTCTACGACGTAAATTTGAGGAACAGATTCACTCATAGGTTATCTCCTTCCCGCCAACGCGGGTGGCTTCGCCAAACTTGCTCTGCGATCTGGCTTAACTCGCCGGCGGTAATGTTTTCCTATTTCTCTGCTTGTCTTTGTCTCACCATCGACTCTCTCGCGCTTTCCACATCGGCTTCCTTTTGAAAATCATTAAGCAATCAGCGCCGACTCGGATCTTGTCTAAATCAGGATTGCCTCTCGCTAGGAGCCGCTATTTGCCGGCCGAAGACGCGTGGTATGCTTTTTTCCAGCCTTCGATATTGTCTGCTTCTGTTCTCCGACACCTTGTCCTGATTTGCTAACCGCAACCGTCGCCGGTTGCTGGCTTTGTTTGTTCTTGAAGTAGGCTCCAGGAATCGGGAGGCCGTGCCTGGTGAAAGTGTCTGGTGTTTCAGCCTTGCTCGGCAAAGTCGAAAGCGCTCCCGAAGCGAGCGCCGCCAATCCAAATTTAATCATCGTGTTCATTGGTATGTATTTTCTTGTGAGCGCGTTCTTGCGCCGACACAGGGTAAAACCCCGGCAGCTTCCAAAACCCTCAAGAAAAAATCGGTGCGGCTGGAATCGCACTTAAAGAATTTTTGAGGGTTTGGAGAGCCTGGAGTGTAGAACGTTGGATGGCTGGGTTGTTCTGGCGGAAAAAGGCAGAGGGTTTTCTCTTAACTCGGTGTTTTACTGAACGTATGGATGACGATCAGCTCAGGCAGAAGCTGGCCTCGTGGGAGGTTCGACCAGAAATCCCCCCCGATTTCCAGCGTAACGTTTGGCAGAAGATAGCGGTTCGCGAGTCAAAGCCGAAATTGCTGTCGTTCGGCAATTGGAACCATTGGTGGCTACGAACGCCACGACTAGCGACCTGCGCCATTATTCTCGGAAGTTTCGTCGGGACGGGGCTGGGACTTGTCGAGTCATCTCAGGCGAACTCAAGAAACTGGAAGAGTTTAGAAGCGAAATATGTCCAATCCATCGACCCCTACGAGCATCTACGAACGTACTAGCATCAGGTATTGGTTGCTTTTCGCGGTCGTCGGCGCCGTGGCTGCGGCAGCGATTACTTTTTGCGGGATTAACTTCTTTGCCACACGAGACCTCGGTCAGATGGCGAAAGCTCCCAATGGTGAGTTGGACTGGCTACGGCGGGAATTTCATCTGAGTGACGCGCAATTCGCAAAAATTGCAACGCTGCAGTCAGCATACACGCCGGTCTGCGACGACATGTGTCGCAAGATCACGGAAGCCAACTCCAAGCTAGATCGGGCCGTTTCTGAGAATCGCGGAGTGACACCCGAGCTGGAAGCTGCAATCCGGGACACGGGATTAGTACAAGAAGACTGCCGCAAGCAGATGTTGGCACACATCTACCAAGTGAGTGCGCAAATGAATCCCGCTGATGGCCAGAATTATCTCCGTTTAATGAAATCACGAGTGATCCAACCGGCCTTAACCAGCGATACCGCGGTCAGAGCTGCAACGGAATAGGGAAGCAAGCGACGTTCTCAAACTTAAGTCCATGAAACTTGGAGCACTCATGATTTTTGTTCTTACTCCTGGAGCAGCGGTTTTGGCTCAGGAGCCGATGAGCAAGGCTAAGCAGACGAAGATGGGTCAACTAGCGTTGAGCGATGCTGTGACAGCCGCCCTGGAGAACAACCCGGCCATCAAAACGACCCGCGCTAAATGGGAATCTGCCAGACAAAGAATACCCCAAGCAGCAGCTTGGGAGGATCCGAAGCTGACCGTGAACTCACTACTTGGTCGTTTTGTCGATATTTCGCGAAACGGATTCGCGGACCAAATGGTGACTGTAGAGCAGATGATTCCGCTCACCGGCAAGAACCGGAGCAAGGAGCGAATCGCCGCCGCGGAAGCGGTTGCGGGGTTCGAGGATTTCCGGCGCCAACAGCTGGATGTGATCTCGAAGACAAAGGCGAGTTATTTCCGTCTGGCTAACATCTATTTGCTCCTGGATCTCAACGACCAGGAAGAAGCCGCACTTTCCCAGACCGTGGATGCAAGCAAGGCGAAATTCGAGGTCGGTACGCAATCACAAGCCGACTATTTAACCGCTGACGTTGAGCGACAGAAAATCATCGAAGCTCGGCGCGACTTGGAACAGAAACTCTCGGAAGAGCAAACGAAACTGAAGGTGCTGATGAACCGAGACCCGTTTTCCCCATTGGCCCGGCCGGTCTCGAGTGAGGCATTGCCACCAGATCTTTCGCCGGAGCGCTTACGCCGGCTCACGCTGGCAAACCGCCCTGAGGTTCGGCAGGCGCAGTCGATGGTGATAGGAGCTTCGGCGAAGGTTGAGCTCGCGAAGCGAGAATG
>DATNNZ010000231.1:0-2715 GCA_035601575.1 Chthoniobacterales bacterium | reverse complement strand
ATCCGTGGCAAGGAAAGCCGCGCGGACGGAAATCATGAATAACCCGATCTTCAAGGCACACGCCAGTTGGGCGACGTTCGTTATGATCGATCCTACGAAGCTTGATTTTACAACTTCCGTCACCGTCGACGGATGTCGGGTATGGGTTTTGCAGAAGCCCGAATGGGTTTGAAACAAACGCGCACACCGCTAAGGCCGATTCGGAAGCATTGGGATTGATCCCGAAAAAGGAACGCAAGTGGCAAGTCCTAGCGGCCGCATATAGTCTCCGCAGTCGACCGCCTAATGCTAAGGAACGTACCGCTGTCGATCTGCCAGCGTATTCCGCGTCAGAAATAAGAGACCTGTTCTGCCCATGGATACCCGAGAAGGAACTCCGTGACTATCTCAGTTCTTTTGGTTTGTCAGGGGGTGACCCGTGGCAACTGCTGCTTCCGGCCCAGCAGATGAGGGCCTTCGCCGGCGAGCCAGGAGTTATTTGATAAAGCGTACGGCTTAGATCGAGCGGAGGACTTCGTTCAGAATTGAGTTGCAGCCTATGCGTGAATCACTCACCAGGGAGCTGGAAGAATTCAAGCACTTGCTGAAATTCGCAGATAATGACTTTTTTCAAATCTCAATGTCCCCCCCGACGGATAAATGGAAGTAAAACACTGGTGTCGGCGACAAAACGGGCGTTGCCCTGTATAAGGCGCTTGAGCGCATCGTCTGGGCTCGCTTTCGCAGGTTTGGCCGCGAAAGAACTCCCAAGTGCTGTCAATAGAAGGTTAGGCGACCATTTTTGTGATGATGATAATTCCGAATTTTTGCTTTCATGGATCGGCGGCTTACTCGGCCGCGGCCTCTTGTTCACCCGCCGCCTCAATCGATTTCCTGTCGGCGTCCGTGAGTTTGGAGTCGCCGAGGCTGATGACCACTTTGTTCAGCGTGCCGGTAAACTTGAAAGGCACTTTGTAATCTTCGCTCACGGGGGTGCCAGTGTCTTCGCCGAAGTCGAGCGTCTCGTCCGCTGAGATGCGAAACGGGATGGTGCGCGGGATATAACCATTGGCGACTTCCTTGCCGTCCACGAGCAACAGAGCGGTGCCGCCTTTGCCGAGGCCTGGGCCTTCGTATTTGAAATCTACGACGACAAATCCATCTTCGGCAGTGTTTGTAACGGGAAAGAGACCTTGCCAAGTGTTGGCTAGGTGCTTACCAGTGGGGCGGAACTCATCGCCCCACACATAGCGCTTCCCTTCCTTACAATGCCGAGCTCCATCACCGCAATCAACTCCAACACGGCTCCTGGATCTTTCAGCTTCAGCAATCCTAACCATTCTTTTTTTCCCTTGAAGACCGATAGAAAGTCTACCGAGGCGGTCGCCCTCGGCGATGACGTCGTTCTCGGCGTTATTGGACTACCGGAGTCCGCGTTTGCTCAGCTCCAATGCCCGCGCCGCGGTTTCCGGTGTAACGAAATTCGGCCCGGTAAACACGGTATCTTGCGAGGGTATGATGCCGTACCTGATATAGTTCACCAGGAACACGACCGGTAGGTAACCCTGCAGGAACGGTTGTTGGTCGATGCAAAAATCCATCTGGCCTTTGGCCACAGTCTCGAGGATGGTTGGCGATAGGTCGAAGGTCCCAAATTTCAACTTGCCGAGTTTGCCGGCCGATTCGAGCGCTTGGATAGCCGGTTCCGCACCGTTAGGGCCCAGGGTCATAATGGCTTCCAGGTCCGGATTCTTCTGGAGATACGCGGAAATGGCGTTTCGTCCTTCGGTAAAATCGAGCTTGGTGGCAAGCACCTCGGCATTTTGACCTAGGCCTTCAATAAATCCTTTAGCCCGCAAATCCAGAGCGACATTTCCAACCAGATGGTTGACCACCACTGCCTTCTTTACGCCCATCGCCTTCATTCTCTCTCCGGCTCCCTTGCCGGCGATAAATTCCTCCTGACCGACGTGCAAAATGACGCCAAGCTTCTTGGACACGTCCCATCCTGAGTTGGTCGAGATAACGGGAATCTTGGCACTGAGAGCCGCTTTAATGGGAGCGGCCAGCGCGTCGGCGTCAGGGATAGTAACAACCAACCCGTCAGGCTTTGCGGCGACGGTAGCTTCAATCAGCTGTGACATCGCCACCATATCGAACTTTTCCGGGGCTCGATATTCTACCAAGCTACCAGTCTCTTTGCCTGCTTCATCAGCTCCGTTCTTAACCGGCGCCCAAAATGAATCGGACGCCGCGCCATGCGTCACGACTATTATATGCAACTGCTTTTGAGCCATTACAGCCGCAGGAGCTACCAGCCAAGCAGCCAACGCAGCACCTATTAATGACCTGAGTTTGATCATAGTTTTTGTCTTTCTCTGGGGGTTAGAGGTTTACGAAGAACCTCGACTGAAGATGCTCTTATCGTGCAAATCGCACAAGCCCGATCCGGAATAGCGCCGAGATCGCATTTAGGCACAAAAAAGGCTCGGTTTTTATCCGAGCTTCTTTGCCGCCCCCATACGAGGACGGCGGGCCTTAATTAGCCATCCGTCTATTACCACAATATTTGCTCCTGACAAAGGATCGAGGCATATGACCGAAGAAACTGAAAAATCGATCCGAGAGTTTTGAAAAGGCTGGGATCTGTGGCGCGGCGCGGACGACGGTTTCTCCAAGCCGGCCTGTATCCTTTGGTTTGCCCGGGACCCGATCAAGGATCGAACCGTCTTCTCA
>DATNNZ010000230.1:0-3883 GCA_035601575.1 Chthoniobacterales bacterium | reverse complement strand
AGGCGGTAGAAGCTCTAACAGTCAACCGTTATATCCATTAAACCCGATTCGGGTTGCTACACTAGGAGGGCCATGAGTGTAATGTAATGTTTAGAGGCGACCGTTTGCCTGTATTGACCTTGGAATGCAGGGTTCGGAGCAGATTTTCAACCCAGTCCCAACTCTCCCAGAAAATAGTTTCGGGTCTGTCAGTTCAATAGAAAGGCCCCCACGCTTCCCAGCCCGCCTCATCCTCGGCGTTCAATCTGGCGTCTTGAAGATCTTCCGCGGCCATATTTTTAGCCAGGCGCAGGTCCCGGTATTGATCATACTGAAATAGGCCACCAACATAGATTAGGTTGTGAGCCGGATCTGCGTAGACGTAATGGGTCTTCCCATTTCGCTGGACCCGCATCACCTTATATGGTCGGAGGGTCTTAAGGTGTTGTTGTTGCTTAGGAGTGGTAGCAATGACGATTCTGAAGCCTGCCGCGGAAAGCAAACTCTCTGTTTGCTGCGTATGGGCGCAACCGACAACCAGGGTTATGAAGGCGAAAGCGGACGCAAGATTGAAGCCGCTCAAAATCTGTTTCACGGTTTTCTGTTTTCCTGATTGGTTGCTTGGTCTCGGTTTGATCGCTCTTTGCTAGATATTGCCCGGCGCTAATCAACAAATGAAAGGATTTTCCACCTTGGAGCGCCTATTTCTTTGGGAGGGGGACTTAGCCTGGATTTTGCATTGCCTGTATGATAATCAAAACCGCTGTGGCTGCCGCCTGAATTTCGATAGGCCGATTTAACCGTGAAATACGCAATTTAACGTATTGCATCGGGAATATGGAATCAGCTTCAATACTGTGAATTCGACAGACAATGATTGTTTGGATCTTGCTGATCGCGGCGATAGTCGCATTCGTTGTAATTGTCCGTTTGACTGGCATTCAGTGGATGTACTTGTGCCGGGTCAGTATTTTCGGGGGCCTATTCCTGGGCTTGACCGCAGTTTTGGCTGTAACTGCTGAAAGAAGTCTCCTTTTAGGAGCTTATGATGTTCGCGACAATCTGGGAAGCGCGGCTTTCGGCTTCTGCTTATTTCTTGCGATTTGGGCGGTCTGTGCCACTTCCAACCTGGTACTGGAAGCGGGAAAGCTCCGCGTTCGCCAGCGAATAACCGTGAACGTCGCGCGAGTCAAATGGCTTCGGCTCGCATTCGTCATTACGATTGCAGTTCTAAACTGGAATGCCCTGCGCTACGCGAGCGAAGGAAATCGATTCGCAGTTGGGATAAGTTTCTGGACTGGTTTTTTGGCCGGGCTACTCGCTTATTATCTGGAGAAACGAATAAAGCTCCCCTGGGGCCGGAAAAATGATCAGCCCGGGCCGCGTGTAGCGGCCCGCGATGCTGAGATTCGCTTAGCTGGTCAGACCTTTAATGTGCCTCGATGGCTTAGCCGGGGATATCTAAGTCCGTCAGGTCAAGGGCTCAATCTTTCAAAGGTCCACGTGAAGGCGATTGTGGCCGCCGCATTCATTCTAGCCCTATACCTCGCTGCTTGGCTTTTTAGGCTAGCAACTCCATGCTACCTGGCGTTGGCGGCAGCAGTGTTGATATGGCTTCTCGGAGCACTAGCTTTTTTCTTCGATGCATATCGGATTCCGATCGTTTTCCCCCTAATCATCTGGGTATGGATAGTTTCAGGCCATCCCAAAACAGACCATTTTTTTCCCCTCAGGGTTGATAGCAAAAAGATCGGGTCGACCGATCCAGGAGAGTTGCTGGCCAGAGCGCGGTCCGACGGCAATCCAATCGTACTCGTCGCTGCTGCTGGAGGAGGTATTCAAGCATCAGCGTGGACAGTTAAAGTCCTGTCCGGATTGGAAAAGAAACTGGATGATCTCCAGCCAGGAATTTTCGCGCAATCGGTCCGGCTGCTTAGTGGAGTCTCGGGCGGCAGCACCGGGGTCATGTATTATGTACATAGCGCCTATCCATTCACCGACGCACCGACGGAAGAAAAGCGCTTAGACGCTGCTTTAAAAGCGGCGGAATCTTCCAGTCTGGAAAGCGCGGTGCAAGGATTAGCGTATACAGATTTGCATCGTTTTTTTGTCCCCTTTTTCATTCAAGATAAGTTTCACGATCGTGCGCAGGCTCTAGAGAGAGCATGGATTGAAAATGGGGACGATGCCTTTGCGTCGATGAACATCTTGTCGCTTTCCCGTGCGACTCTCAAGGGATGGCGAGAGGACCTCAACAAGGGAGAAAAACCAGCAGTGATCTTTAATTCAACAGTCGTTGAGACTGGTCAACGATTCTCTTTTTCGACGTCTCATTTTAGGCGAGATCAGATTGCTCAGGGTCAGGACGATTTCGACTTACACTATGACGGGTTGGATATCGATATCGTTACCGCTGTTCGACTCTCAGCGACTTTTCCGTTTGTGTCGCCGGCAGCGCGTCCGTACTGCATTGGCGGTCAACCGCTTGGCGGCAAAACTGATAAAGATGGTTTGCATTTTGTTGATGGCGGTTATTTCGACAACTCCGGGCTGGTAGCTCTTTCTACCTGGTTGGACAGTGCATTGAAGGACCTAGTGACAAAACCATCTCCAGTGCCCGCAGACATACTCGTGATTCAAATTTTACCGTTTGCTAATCCTGGCCAGGGCGATGATTCAGAGCCTCATTCTCACTTTGTGCAGGTGCTATCGCCGCTGCAGGCAGTGTTAAATGTGCGTAATGAGGTCCAAGCGGGATTTTCCCAACGTGATTTTTCTTTCTTGACCAAGAGATGGGAATTGGAACCTAAACACCGGGTTAATATCAAGTTCGTCGCGATTGCTTTTCCTAGAATGATGCCGATAGAGGATCCGCCGCTGTCCTGGCACCTACGAAATAGAAACATCAGTCAAATCTCTCGTGCTTGGTCGATAGTTGAAAATGAAAAGGCCGTCGGAGATGTCGTTGAGTTCTTTCGCAAGCGACTAGGAAAAGAGGGAAAATCACAGCAGGAGAAATAAGAAAGTCTTTCCGAATGTGGGTGCAGTCCTCACACGCGAGCCTTGGCGGCGCCCTTCGAAACCGTCCGTCGAAGCCGTGGTGAGGTAGGGCGCGTCACTCCGCGACCGCCGACCACGGCGACGAAGACAAAGATCCTCGCAAAAAAACAAGAATCCCAACTATAGCCGTACACACCTTTTCCCGGACTGCGCCGGAAAAAGAGGTTCTTCTTCAGAGAACAGCCACTTTGATCGGCTCGTAATCTGAACAGAAGAACACCTCTAGACAGAAGTAAACAATTAGGTTTTTAAACAAAAAGGAAGCAAAGGTAGCAAAGGCAGAAGGACTCCTTTTTTCAAAAAATGTGTTTGTCGCCAGCCGTCGCTAACCAGTGCCTCTAGATGACTAGCCCAAGGTCATCTTAGGAGTCTGAAACTTTGCTATCTTTGCTTCCTTTTTGTTTAAAAATGTCTTCTCTGCTTTTGTCGTTTCGGCTCAACGTTCCTCTGCGGCCTTAACCAGCCAGATACTATTCCTGACGCTTCGACGGCTCGACTGAGCTCGCCGAAGTCCAACACGTTGGTCTTAGTTGGTCGCTAGCGAGGCAAAGGGGTGGTTAGGGAAAGGGACAGCAGGTTTGATTGTGAGTGGTGAGGTGGGTTTGCCGAAAAGTCGGCTAGTGCCATAACGCCCGCTGATATGCGATCAAGGTATCCGATTAGCTCTCTCCCGTTCAATGAGGCCAAATTGCAACCAAGAAGGTTGCTTATGAAATTGATGAAGGGTTCATTGGTCGGTCTGGTTCTGGCCGCCATTCTGGCGCTCGCGCCCACCGCCGCGTTCGCACATGACGGTTGGCACGGAGGTCACTACGGGTACGGAGATCACTACGGGTACAGAGGT
>DATNNZ010000229.1:0-7561 GCA_035601575.1 Chthoniobacterales bacterium | reverse complement strand
CAATCGTGGAGGCCGCTGCGTGCGCGCGGTTTAAGATCCCAGAGTGGAGTGGGAAGAAGCCAAGAAGCGATTCCCAAGCCTGCTACCGAAGGTAAATCAGAAACGGCTTCGTCGAATGGAGTACGCCCTTGAGACCGGGACCTTTCCTGCCACCGGCTGGACACCTCCCGATCCCAAGAACCGCTCGACGCAGAACGTACCAGCGTACGCGCAGTTCTGGAAGCATTGAGGCTTACCTTATAGGCGCGGCAAAAAGAGCTGCATCTTTCTCGTCTTCGTCTGGACTCATGAGAGTTTGCTCCAATCGATGCGGAAATCGACTTGAAGACGTCGCGCGGCAATCTTGTCGCCCTTGAGTGTGAAGTTGTAGCGGAGTTGGACCGGACTTCCTGGAAAGCTGCCGCTGATGTCAGCGGTGACAATCGTCTTGTCACCAATTTCGGCGACGTTGGTGACCTCGGCGTGCGGCTTGTATTTTCGTTCACCTCATCACTCCACTCCTTGATTGCAGCACCGCGATGCTCTCGGTTCTCGTCAGTGACGAGTGCGTCCTCCGCGAAGGCAGCAACCACGGCGTCCGTCTTGTGGGCATTGGCAGCTTGGAAATAATCCGCCATAGGTTGCGGTAGTTTCGCATTGATCGTCTTCCTTTTTTGGTGATGAAGGAACGTGCACCCACCACAACTGTATCCAATCGGAAGACAGATTCGGTGTGCTATGGAATGGCGACCAGGAGGCGTTAAACCGCCTTGTTTTGGGTGTGGGAAGCGTGTGGAACACCAGCGTCCAGCGCGTAGTGTGAAATTGGCCCGCGTCACCTCCCACTGAGCTGTCGCTCACTCTCATCGGGAACCCGCGGAGCGTTTCAAGAAAGCCCCAGATACCTTCGGGCATGAAGACCATCAGTAGGATGACCGCTCCACCATAAACGGCGAGATACGTGACCTTCAGGAAGCGAAGCGACTCAGGCAGCAGGATGAGAAGTGCCGTACCAAGCGCTGCGCCGAAAGGTGAACGCACCCCTCCCAGAAGCGCCATGGTAAGGAACACTACAGACCCAGCAAAGCCAAATTGGTCGGGACTGATATATGTAAAGCCGCCAGCGAAGAGCCCACCGCCCAGCCCACCAAAAAGTGCGCAAAGGGTGAACGCAATCACCTTGGTCCGGTATGTATCAACACCTACGACACCGGCCGCCAGCTCGTTATCCCGTACCGCTTGCATGGCGCGGCCGAGCTTGCCGTGCTTGAGCCGCCCGACGCAGAAGCCAACTACCCAGAGCACTCCAATGCAGAGGGCGAGGTAGGTACCACTGTCTGCAAACGAGAAGCCGAACACAATCGGACGCGCAATTCCTGGGATACCGTCCGGGCCGCGGGTTAGGGAAATCCAGTTGGTCAGCACGAGCATCAGAATCTGCTGGAAACTGATTGTCACCATCGCGAGATAATGTCCGCCGAGGCGTAACGAGGTGAGGCCGAGCACGACGCCGGCGACCGATGCAATGACAATGCCGGCAATCAGCGCTGGCCAGAAGGGGGCTACACAAGGAAGCTGCGATAAGACCCAATAATGCCAGAAATCAGGCTCTATGAGAGTTCTGGTACCTTTGTGGGAATTTAACCATGTGGCGACGATTTATCGTCGCGCGGAAGCGCAGCAGAGCGCTCAAGGCTCGGTTTTCGAGTCAACGGCTACTGAAACCGGCGGTCGGGGCTTGAGTAACATGACCAAGAGCACGCCGGCCATGATGAAGCCGGCGCCAAGCACATGATAAAGGTACAGGCGCTCGCCGAGAAAGATATACGCCAGGACGGCAATAAAAATCGTCTGCAAATACAGGAGCATGCCGGCTTTTGAGGCACCGAGCGCTTCTATGCTCCGGTTAAACAGGTAGTACATCAGGGCGCCACCGGGAACGGCTATGTAGGCCAGCGCCAGCAATCCGGCAGTGTTGAGCGAGGTTCGCTCGTCATGCACCATTTCCCAGAGATAGAACGGAAAAGCGGTAGTGGCTGCGGCAGCAAGCAGTACTACTAACAACGGCAAGCGCCCGAGGTCAAAGTTTGCCCGCCGAAGCAATACCGTATAGAGCGCGAAACATAATGCTCCAGCCACGATGAAAAGATCGCCTGCGTTGAAGTCGAAACGGAGAAGCACGGCAAGGTCACCCCGCACGATGATAATCGCCATTCCGACACAGGCGACAACCGAGCCCATCACCTGCCAGGGGCCCAGCGCCTCCCCGAGAAGGAAACGGGCGAGAATGAGCGTAATCACTGGCATGAGCGCGAAGATAAGACCAGCATTGACCGCACTGGTGTAGTTGAGCCCGATGAATATCAAGCCCGGGGTAATCGCGAGTCCGAGACCACCGATCACCAGGAGTTCCAGCCACCGTTTTCGTAGAGTTGTCGCCGCCGCCCCCCAGTGAGAATACGTCGTCGGAAGCAGAATCATTCCGGCAATGGCCACGCGCCAGAAGCAGAGCGCCCAGGGCGGCATTTCGGCTGCCGTATACTTTACTACGATATAGACGCCGGCCGATAGCAACCAACAGAACACCCCTAGACCATAAGCTCCCACAGACGGTGATGATTTCCCCGTTTGACGGACTTCGCTCCGCCCCGCAGCGATCGACCAGAATTGCAACGCCATACACTGATGCCTCGATTTTTGCTTCCTGTTACAGAATACGGGTGGCTCCCAAACGTAAGATAACAAAACTGATAAATCTCACTAGGTGCCGGTCCTTCACAAGGCCCAGCATTCTAACTTCCGTAAAAAAAGCCTACCGGCCGGGCAATGTCGAGCGCGGAGCTTTACCGATGATCCGGCGGCGATTGATTTAATCCGGCGCCGATCGGCCTGCCCACTTCAGGTGTTGGCGCGGGAACTTCCTTCGCGCTGACCTCGAAGACATGCATCAGGTAGTCAAGGAAGACCTGGTCCTGGCATATGCTTTTTTTGCCCGGAGCGTCTGAGATCTTTGCCACCGCCTGCCCGTCGACCTCGATCATCTTGAGCACGTGGTTGAGCGCAGTGTGACCGAGATCATTCGTAAGATTCGTACCGATCCCAAAGCTGGTCATGATCTGCGGCTCGAATCGAGCGCACAGATCGAGTGCTCTCGGGAAATCGAGTGAGTCACTGAAAACCGCGTACTTCGTCCGCGGGTCGATGTGCAGCTTGCGGTAGTGGGCGAGCAGCTTTTCCGTCCATTCGTAAGGGTCGCCCGAATCGTGCCGGGCGCCGTCGAAGAGCTTCGCAAAGTAGCGGTCGAAGTCGCGCAGAAAGGCGTCCATGTTAATCACGTCAGTCAGTGCGATGCCAAGTTCACCACGGTATTCCCGAGACCAGACGTCGAGGGCGAGCTTCTGGCTCTCTACGAGCCGCACACCGGTGGCCTGATGCGCCTGAAGCCATTCGTGGGCGAAAGTACCAAACGGTCGCAATCCGAACCGCCGGGCCATGTCCACGTTGCTCGTGCCGACCAGGCATTCCGGCAGGCTCTCCATTAGAAACCCGAGCACCTCT
This sequence comes from Chthoniobacterales bacterium, assembly GCA_035601575.1. Taxonomy (GTDB): domain Bacteria; phylum Verrucomicrobiota; class Verrucomicrobiia; order Chthoniobacterales; family JAFAMB01; genus DASTDH01. The sequence continues at coordinate 4,024 of DATNNZ010000229.1, read as the reverse complement.
TCCTGCCAAGCCTTCGAAAACCGTCGTCGGGTGCCGAACTCGATTAAACGGAAGATAATGCTGGGATTGCGTCGCAGGAACTCCTTTACCATCGCCACCTTTTCACGGAGCCGGCGGCGTCCCTCCTCATAATTTGGATCGGGATAGGTCCGCCTGTTGTAAATCTCACTAATTATCGAAAGAATGTAGATCTCCCACTTTCCCCTGTGGCACCAGGTGCCATGCACCCGAATGTCCACCTTCTCGCCCGTCTCGCGAATCTCAACCGCATCCGGGTTCATGCGGAAGATGCGCAGGAAATCGATGAAATCTGGCTTGATGTAGCTCAGCCCCGACAGGAAGCGCAATTCTTCCTCGGTATACTGCAGCGCGGCGACATGGGCTATTTGCTCGCGAATCTCTGGCAGGATCGGCCGCAGATCCACGCCGGGATTTCGGCAATCATAGAGCCAGGTAGTCTGGAGCGCAGGATAGTGATGCAGCGCGGCCTGCTGCATGGTAATTTTGTATAGGTCCGTATCTGCGAGGCTTGTAATAATTCGCTCGTCCATTTTCTGTATAGAGATGGTGAGCCAGCAAATACCACGTCAAAGCGTCCCTTCCTCGAAGCGGAGCCAGATTAATCGAGACCGCAAATCTAATCGGCGATAGCGCCTCGGCAAGAAATCTACGCGGAAAAATGTCGCAACAGTAAAAAGAAGTCACTGAAGTCGAGCCAATGACCAGATTGGTAAAGCTGGTCAGACCAGGCGGTTGTTCACGATCTTTCAGATCGCGTAGAAGAGGCGCACAATGACTTTGCCGTTTCGCGTTTTTATCTGGTGTCGATCTACTGCTAGGCTACGCAGGAAATTTTGTAACCCCGCATAAGCGGGTCCCTCCTCGTTCTCAAGCTCGTTAGCGATTGGGATGGGGGCCTCTCGGGAAGGAGGAACATGGCTGGTGCGGCTTCCTTGGTAGCTGATTTCAATTCCTAGCTCGACCCCATTGTTAGTTAAACGCAGCCTACCTTCCGGCCAGCTCAAATGTTTTGTCAGAATGTACCTGATGACCTCTCCGGTATGCGCGGCACTCGTTTCGATTAAAGTGGCTGCCAGATTCCATGCTTTGGTTTTGCTTTGGATGAAAGCGACAGCGGTACCGGCCGCATCGGCCGACTCGGACCAGGCGGTCTGCGCCGTCTGGCGCGTTCCCAGGCGGAATATCAATGTGAGCGCAATAGCAAACATTAAACCGAGCGCCAGCGGGCTAGCGGTCAGACTTTGCACGGCTGGAGGTAGCGCACGGAAATAATCGGGAAAGACTTTCTCGCTTAACGCTAACAGCGTAGAAACACCGATGACGTAGACGGCGCGAGTATCAACTGAACGCGACAGCATAATTTCCATACCGCTGGAGATCATAAAAGACGCTGTAAACACTAGCAGAGATCCGGCAACGTTCTCTGGTACGACTAGGAAGAGACCTGACAATCTTGGAGAAGAGGCGAATATTAGCAGCACCAGCGAAGCGGTAAACCCGATGTAGCGGCTAGTGGCTCCGGTGGCTGCGGAGACACCAACCATGCTCGGACCAATACTCATACCGGGGACGCCTACCAAGCCCCCGATGACATTGGATAATCCATCCGCCAGCATCCCTTTCCGAATGTTGGTCATGTTCGGCCTTCGCCAGGCCGCATTGTTGATTCGTTGGCAGGTGGTGATGACGCCGACTGCTCGCAATGAGGCAGCGACGCCGGAAGCAAGAAATGCTGGCATCAAGCCGGTATCAAAGCTCAAATGGAAAAAGCTGGGGTGTGGCAAGCTAATCCAGGGTGACTCGCCGAGCGCAGCAAGCCGCACAGGATTGAGAAGACCGAACGCCGAGGCCGCCGTCATTCCGGCAATTAATCCAAGCAAAGAACAAAGCAGCTTCACCGTGCCTCGGCCCCAAATGCTCAGGCCAATGCAGACGAAAAGCGTGAGTAAGGTGACTAGCAGATGCAAATGAAACCCGGGCATTTTGACATAACGCACGTCCAGAGCGGCGCCGATCCCGACCACTCCGAGTTGGAGTCCCACGACGAAAACAGTGAGTCCGCTCAGAACGGGCGTGACCACGACCCTGAGCCGGTTGAGCGCCAGCGCGAATAGAACCTCGACGACGCCAGCAAAGACGATCATTCCGAAGACAAGCGGCATGCCTCCGATTTGCGCAGCCAGAACGGAGGGCGCGAGATAGACAGCTGAAAAAGCTGGAGGAGCCAAAAAACCCGAACCAATCGGCCCCTGAGGAAGAGCCTGCAATGCGGTACCGATCGCAAGCCCGACACACGCGATGCCCATGGCATCGATGCTGGCGCTCGGCGGCATCTTGGCATCGCGCAAGATGATGGCAACCAGAACGAGGTAAATTGCTGCCATCACTGCGTACTGCAGCCCAAGCAAGGCAAGACGCAAAGGGGGTGGCCATTCATTGACAGCATAAAGGAGATTTGGCGGCCGCTGGGCTTGGTCAGGGACAGCAGTCATCGTTTGTGGTATCTAGCCGCTGAACCCGCCAAATGTCCAGGCAATGGCAAGACCGACAGCAAATACGACGAAGAACAGTACGGTCATCGCTCCCTTCCTTCCGGCTGAGTGCTGCGCAGCGGTCTGGTCGGATGATTTAGCGAATCGATGAGTGTGCCAACAGGTTGAACATTTCCGTGCGTCAACTACGTCGGCAGATCTGGAAAGAGAGACGAGATGGAAATCGCAAAAGTTCGCGCTGAATGGCAGGCGACACGCCGAGGAGAGCAGTGAAAGCCCTTCGGCGAAGTGCTATGGGTAACGGCTCTAAAGTTTAACGTAAACCGCTATAAAGCGCTGGATCATGGCATTAACTTGGTCCGGTACCTCCAGGGTTGGAAAATGGCCTGAACCAACTACCTTGCCGACTACAAGTTGTGGACACATCTCCGAAAAGAGCGCCAGGTCACTGTAACGGCCGCCGTCGTCTTCGATATACAGAATCGGTAACTTACAGACCTTGAGACGGTCGACGGCTTTATCATTCCAAGCGAACATCGTCTCAAAGTGCGCAATCCATTGTTGCTGAGGAACTGCCAAAAAGCTTTCCTTAGCGTACGTTTTACAACGATCACTTGGCAAGCAGATCTGGTTAATCAATCCGCAAAGCGCGTCTTTATATGCCGGACTTCGCAGTCCCTCAAGAACATTTGCTTCATCAGCGAGGGCAGCACGGGGAAACAGAACGCCTGAACTGATTAAAACAGCTGCGGTTGAAAGTGACGGGTATTTGGCCGCGAACTCTACGGCTACCATTCCACCCATGCTATGGCCAATGATGATTGCCTTTTGGATATTAAGCTGGTTGCAAAGATCGGCCAGATCTTCCGCATATTGTTCGATGGTGCCGTATTTCTCCGATCGACCGCTTTTCCCGTATCCTCTGAGTCTCGGATTGTCTTCGGGTCTGACTACGCCGGCGGCCACAGCTGCAGGGGTGCCGGCTAGAGACTTTCCACGGCCGGTCGATAGCTACCAGGACGTACAGATTCCGTCGATTTTCGCACAACTCGCGCACCGGATTGAGCGGGAGCCGCTCAACCTTGTTGCGAGTGTCATTTTTTTCGCTGCGATCATTCACACGTTTCTGCTCGCTCAGTTTCGAAAAATTGCTCATCGCTATCAGCGTGCCCTGCTTGATAGACTAACTTTGGAAGAACTCCCCATGACTCGATTGCTTCGCAGCATGACTCTCCTCATGCTGGCCTTCGGCGTCCAGCTCGTCAGCGCAGCGACAGGAAGCGCGGGAAGCGGGGACTTCGCCGGCCTGGTCGACATCGGCGGGGGCCGCAAGATGTACCTGGAGTGTCGCGGCACAGGATCCCCTACCGTCGTGTTGGTGGCTGGCCTGAAGGCCTCCGCCGAGGATTGGAATATCGCCGAGAAACCAGTGCCGACGGTCTTTGCCGAGGTCGCCAAGTTTACTCGGGTCTGTGCCTACGACCGTCCCGGAACGCCGGTCGGAGATAAGC
>DATNNZ010000228.1:0-7419 GCA_035601575.1 Chthoniobacterales bacterium | reverse complement strand
TGCACCGAGAGTCCATCCAATCCCAGCCAGGGCTGCAACAATCATGAAGATTGACGGTTGCCGCACAAATGCCATGAGAAGATAAACCACCGCGACAAGGAAATTTGCCAGGACTGTCGAAGCGTTCGAAGAGAGCCTCTGTCGGGTCCAGGGCAGAACGAAGATAGCGCCGAAAACCGAACCGGCTCCCATCGACGTAAACAGTAACCCGAGGCTACAGGGTTGAAGATGAAGTTCCTTGAGTCCGACGACCGGCATCAAAGCCGGGATAACAGAGATAAAAAATGCAAAGAGAATGTTTCGTGCGAGTACCACTTGAATGGCTGGCGCATACCGAACATACCGGATCGCATTGGCGAACGATTCTATGAAATTTTCCGACGGGATCTCTGATTCCGCTTTAGCACCTTTCCATTGTAACAGAGCGAAAATTACCACAACGAAACAGAGGGCGTTCAGCGCAAAAACCCAGTTCGCTCCGAAAAAGTAAAGCAGAATACCGCCTAGCGCTGGACCGATGATTCCCGAAACATTCAACTGCAATCCACCAAGGGTCGCGGCGGAAGGCAGTTCTTCGTCGGTAACCACGTCCGGAACGATTGCGGACCAAGCGGGGGAGTGAAACGCGAAGCCTGCGCCGATTAAAAACACGCAGAACAGAAGGACATAGGGGTTCACTAGGTGGAACAAACCAAGGATCGAAAGCAAGCCGGCCGCGGCTGCTAACCAAAGATTAATGAAGCAGAGGAGCTTGCGTCGATTAACGATATCGGCTAAGGCTCCGGCCGGCGGGGTGAAGAGGAAGAACGGCAGCGAAGCAACTGTTGACATCAGAGAGAGCAAAAATGTTGATGAACCAAGCATGTTCATCGTCCAAGTGGCTGCCGTGTCATGCGCCGCGACGCATGTTCCCGAAAGCAAAACGGCAAACCAGAGCTTCCGATACAGCGGATTCCGCAGCGCGGCGAAAGTCGAGGTCTTATTGGGATCGTCGTTCACAGGCTTGTCACGGGCCGAAGCCAGAGTTAGTCGAAAACCAGACCGGTCTTTAACCGGATCGCCGAGTTTGGATCGGCCGTATGGTGTTTGCGTGAAGGGGCAAGCAACCAGGTGCGTTTCTTGCGAATCGATTCAATCCAATACGGCCAGGCTCCGACTCGTTTGTAATCTGGTACCAGGCTGAGCGGGAATTTATTCCTCATTGCTCCCCATAATTGTTCTGGGACGCTTCGGAGTCGGCTGCTAATACTCCTCGCTGCCAGTCTGAATTACATGCTCTAGCTCGGTAGCTAACTTGGGGTTCAAGGTCTTTAGCGTCGCGAGATCCTTTTCGGCGTCAACTTTCCGGCCCAACTTGAGGAAAAGCACCCCACGATATTCGTACGCTTCCGCAAGGTTTGGTCTGAGTTGAATGGCCTTATCATAATGCTCGAGAGCCTTAGCGTAATTTTGTGGTCCCTGTTTGCGCAGCGAATAGGCGAGATTGTTGTGGGCCTCGGCGAAGTCGGGATTCTCGGAAAGCGCTTGTTGGAACTTGACCTGGGCTTCGGCGAACTTCTTGGCATGCATGAGCTGGATGCCTTGGTTGTAGACTTGTACTGGTTGAGCGCCTTGCTCCCTTTTGAGTGCGCCGCCTCCCGCTGCGCTCCCTGCGCCGAAACCTGCGCTTGTCGCAATGATATAGATTGTGAATAAACTGAGGTAACGTTTCATAACTTTTCTGTAGGTTAAAAATATGCGGTAAGGCTTCAGGAGGGTGCAACCGCATCAGAACCTGCCGCGGTTGACCCTCCTCATGTGCTAATTTTACTTCTTACTCCTCCAACTCGCGTCGGGCCGCATCGGCTTGTTCTGCCATATCAATTATCAGATCAAGAAACTCTTTTGATCGTTGTTGTCCGATAAAAAGCCCGTCGGCAATGAAGCCATTTATTGCGCCTCTTGCATCTAGCTGTCCGGGAGAGGTAGGGCGAATGATCGCACATTGTGGTAGGGCCGTGCTGATGAAGTCGCATGGCTCGGGCATGATCAGGTTGGCCTGCAACGTCTCCGGTTGGTTTTTAGTGAGATCCACAAACGTTATCCCATCGTCAGTCAACGGAGTCGCATTGCCTGCCTTATCGTGCCAAACCTGAAAATGCATAACCTCGGATCCCCCAATACTAAGGGTGATTTTCAATACCTCGGCGCTGGTTACCTTCTGACTGAGAGTCGCGTAGAGGCTGGTACCGGCTTGCTCAATAAACCCAAAGTGAAATCCCGCCGTGAAGGCGATCGCTAGGAGGTGGTTACCGGAGGTGAGATCGGCATTGGTAACCGGAATTGCCGGATGTTGCCCAACATTCAAACCCTGCACTGCCTGTTTAGTGAAGACCGCGCCTAGATCGGGATTAGTCGTGCTGCGATACCGAACCCACCAACTGGTGTCCACACTGAGCTGTTTCAGGTTTGTGAGGCGTCCGGTCTGCGGCACAGCCGTCACTTTACTCGGTGGGATATTGCGAAACGCATCGAAGTTGACCGGTTGTTCGCCCTTAGACGCTAAGAACGCGTTTAGGAAAGCTACATGGCTCATCTCATCATCGGTATTGTCAGCGATATACTGGGGCATGTCGCCATCAAGGACTTGAAGGTCAGTGATGTAGGGTTGACTTGTCGAACCGGTCGCACCGATTCCTCCAAGTTCGTTATATTGCTGCCACAGATCAGTCTCAATAATTTCGGCTGCAGCCAGGAGCCTAAGAATCGCGACGTCTCCTTTTGAGAGTTTGCCTTTGCGCTCGTCGGCTTGCGCTTTGCCTTTGGTCGCCAAAAGTGCACTGGCTGGCAGCAACGTCGCGCCGGCCATTCCGAGGCGCTGCAGAAATGAGCGTCGCCTGACGCGAGACGGATTCGGATGAACCGGTTGGGTTTCGGCTGAAGCGGAGCGTTTCTCAGAGGACTGCATGCGAGGTAGGTTTTTTTCGTTCATAGGTTGGATTGCATTTTTTCGGACGGTGACCTGGTTTGAGCGCGTTAAATGCGCTCGAGCGGTCGGTGTCGCCCTAACTATGACTTACTGCGAAAAGAAGCGCTTTATTCCCGGTTTCCCGAATTCGCCGGCACGGCGAAATTAGCCGGTGGAGTTTTGTCCTGCCAAACGAAGCGGCACTACTTCAAATACAAGCCAAGAGCCAGGCCCGCCGCCAAACGGGCCTGGCTTTGGTATTACCCATGCAGCACTACGCCAAATCTGATATCGCTTCCAGGTTTAGGGTTAAAGATCGTCCGTTCTTCACAACCCTGCGCCTCTGCGTGGCGTTCTGGTGAGGTCTGGAATCATCTGGCAATTCGAAGTTTTAAGCAACTCTCTCTTCGCCGTCTGCAACTCAACGATGAATATAGGAAGTGACTGCATAATACCGGTGCCCCATCGACTTGCTATCGCCAACCTGTTATTACTTCCTTAACTCCCAGTTAAATCGTTAAAGCCGGGACTTCGCGGTGGTTGGTACCAACCGCCGTCCTGCGGATCCGAATTGCCCTGGGTTGCTAGAACTGGACTTACCAGTCCTGTACTAAATCCTGTGCCCGTTGAGGAACAACCTGTCGCAAGCATGACCACTACACCGAAGATTACCGCCAGCAGTGCCGCGCGTCCCGTATCGTTGAAGAAGAAGCCAGAACAACGGTCATTAAGCATTCTCGCATTGCTCCAGGGAAGGGCCATTTTTTCTATGTGTTGATTCGATTGCATTGAATAACTCCATAGTTAACTACCCTTTTTCACCCGTCCTTATTCCCTGGCTGCCACCACAAGCATCGTTAGCTTTTGCGAGAGTCTGTCGAGCGCTGCACGAGCGTGGTCAGGTTGAAGTGTCCATTACGCAACGTCGTACGTGTTGTCCGCTGGAGGCAGAAAGGAAATAGGGCGAGATACTCTGACACTTTCTGAACTTGCTCGCCGGTGCGAATGCCATTCCAAGCATTTTCGATTTCGGCCTGTTCTTGCGTTCGCAAGTGCCATGATAGGGGCGGGCGTTGCTTCTTGATGTCGCGCTTGGAGAGAAAGTGAAATCAACGGTCTCTATTCTCACCCCGTCTCGATGCTGGCCCTTCTGCCCAGCCAGCACCTCGCCGCTCCACCGCTCGCGTAGTAGTTGCAACTCGCGATCAGCGGAACATGCGTGCGCGGCTCCCCGGAACGTATTCATCGTAAGAAGCGGTGCCCAGAATTGAAAAAAGGTGCCTCGATGTTCTTTTACATATCCTTGTTCGGCGGCCGGGAATGCGTTAATTCGAATAACGAGAATTTGCTTAGGTAGCCTCGTCGGGTTGCGATCAGCTAAATCGCTGAGACCGTTGTGCAGCCACTGGACGAGAGCGGCAACGCCGGCGTTATCGTAATAACCGCCATCAGCCAAATGGACATTCATGAAGCCATTCTCGCCTCATGCACGCACTCGCCACGCATCATCCCGTTCCAGGCGGAACTCCAGCCCACTCAGCGCCGCAGGTCGATCGGCTGGAAGCCACCAACTGACTTCGCCGACAAGGCTAAGCCGGCTATCTACAATTTCTAAAGCTGAGAAGCTTTCGTAGTGACTGCAAACCGGCCACAGCCGAATTCGCGAAGCAGATGTTGCACATGCCAAGAGTAGTCCATTCCCCTCCTCGACTTGCGGCAGATGCACCTCAAATGGCGAAAGCAGATGATGATGTTCATTTTAAGAGCCCCTACTGGATTCATCGTAACGCTGCCCGACTGCTTAGGCGTGCCGCTCTGTGGATTCCAATCTCCATCGCTTTTCTGAAATCAAAGCCGTTGATCCACGAACGTCCAAAGAGCTTTCGCTGCACGCCACACCCGCTTCCCGCGCGTTGGCCTTTTTTAATTTTGGGAGTTTGGGCTGTGGACATCTCATCTAACACGTCGAAAGCTCGGAGGAGTCTTCCCTGCGCCATCTGTAAGTCTACCATGAACAAAGCAAGTGAGTTCATTATATAAAGGTTCCATTGTTGACGATCACCACTCTTTTGTTCGCAAGCTTCGGGATTCACTCAACTGCCAAAGACATCGTCAAATTCGGGACACCGCGGTGTTTGGTATCCCCCGCCCTGAGGATCCGAATTCTGCGTGGTAGTTAGATCTGGACTTGCCAGTGTCGCGTTAATGCCAGTGCCCTTTGAAGAGCATCCTGTTGCCAGCGCAACAGTCACCCCAAGTGCTGCTGCCGCTTTCATTATATGTCGATTCATTCTATCGTGATAATCTTACTGTTAACTACTATTGTTCGTTCGTATTTATTCCCGGCGAAGTGACTATCCCACTCCGCCGAATCAATACAAAAACGCGCCGCTGAGAAGTACTACCAGTCGACCGCTGGATATTTTCCCGCGATTCGGTGCGCTAATTTGTGGTTTCCAGGAATAAGATTTCTTGAAAGCAGGTATTGCTAGTGATGGCCTTGCTTTCCGATTATACGACATCGTGCGGCTATGCGGTCGACAGCGAAAAGACCAGTCGCGAATGCGCGGTCGTGGAGAATGAGACGACGGGTGATAAAATCATCATCGCCGTGGATGCCGATCAGGACGGGATGAATGATCAAAGCCGCCGCATACGCTTTGAAAATCAAATGCTGCCTCTCATGTCGGAAGCATACAACCTGGCCCGCTGGATGATGAAAAACGAACCCGATGCCCGCGATGCCGTTCAAGACGCTTACTTGAAGGCCTTTCGCTATTTTGAGTCTTTTCACGGCGACTCCGGCCGTGCATGGCTGCTTCGGATTGTCCGTAATGTTTGTTATGATGCTTTGCGGGCCAGGGACTCGCAGCGCAACATGGTCTCGCTCGATGAAGAGACGGCTGCCGAAGTTCCTGATTCGAAGCCCAGCCCAAATGTATTGGCGATCCAGAATTCAACCAAATTGCGAATCCGAGAGGCGCTTGAGGCTCTACCTGTGGAATTCAAAACCGTAATTATTCTCCGAGAATTTGATGGATTTTCCTACAATGAGATCTCCGACATAGTGGGCGTGCCGGTCGGTACGGTGATGTCTCGCCTTTCTCGGGCGAGGCAACAACTCGCCGGTCTGCTGCGAGAGGAAAGAGAGAACGAATGAATTGCGAAGAAATACTGACCTTGCTCGACGCCTACTTCGACAATGAGCTTGATCTGGCGAAAACCGTTGCGATCGAAGAGCAGCTTCGCACTTGCGCCAACTGCCGCTCCCAATATGAGCTGAGAGTAGCGCTCCGGAGTCGACTTGATGATCCGGATTTGCGCTACGCAGCCCCCAACGGTTTAGCCGACCAAATTCGCAAGAAACTGGCACTCTCGAATCGCCCGACCAGAAAGATCCTTTCGTTTCCGATAACCGCTTGGATTCCGGCCGCGGTTGCTGCAGCTGCGGTATTCGGAGCGTTCGTATACGCGAACATTGGGCGGTTGCTTCCTGGCGAGACACCATCATTGGTAGCAGAAGTCGCATCCGATCACATTCGGTCGCTTATCGGTACGCATCTTATAGATGTCGAATCAAGTGACCAGCATACGGTAAAACCTTGGTTTGCCGGCAAAGTCGATTTCTCGCCACCCGTGCGTGACTTCGCCGATCAAGGTTTTAAGTTGGTCGGTGGCCGTCTCGATTATGTGAGAGGCAAAAACGTCGCCGTTCTGGTTTATCGGTTTAAGAACCAGTACGTGAGCCTGTTCATCTGCCCCGAGCGGACTCCTGAGGCAGCCCCGGAGCAAAAATCATTCGATTATCAGGGCTACAATCTTGTCTATTGGAACGCGAACGGTCTCGATTGTTGGGCCGTATCCGATGCTGCGCCCGGAGCACTTCTCGAGTTCGCTAAAATTCAGCAGGAAGAACACTCTTGAGGATCGGGCATGTTGGAAGTCGGTTGTCCTGTGGCTTGTTTGGATGAGGCTGCAATTAAGGAAAGAGATCGCGCCAGAGAAATAGGACCGGATCTCAACTAAAGAAGGTGAAAAAAGGAGCGTCGCCTGACCACACAGGTGTATCGAAATCGCCTTTGCCCGCAGCGGAGGCAAACAAATTTGTTCGAGGTCGTCCTGAATATCGACGCCCAAGTATTTGGCGTACTTAAGCGACTAGCAGCAGAGATGCTAACCATCGTGACCGTTCACCCTCCCGGTCGTTGACCCAACAAGCAAGCGGTGACGGGTAACCGAACCGAGCGAGCATTCGCTTTCTAGGCCATGACAAGCCACTAACCTTTCATAAACAATCGGTGGAATAAATTACGGAGCCACACGGTTTAACTGAGTATGAATACTCTCGCATTGGGGCTTGGGAATCTAGCTGGCCCGGATCTATTGATTATCCTCTCTATTGTCCTTATCCTCTTCGGGGCGAAAAAGTTACCCGACTTGGCGCGGAGCATGGGGCAGAGCATGAATGAATT
>DATNNZ010000227.1:0-7715 GCA_035601575.1 Chthoniobacterales bacterium | reverse complement strand
ACGGATCGGCTCTATTCGCAAATGCTTCAAGAATGCACGATACTCGGCCTCGATCTGAGCGAAAACGTCTGACGAATAGCTCACGAGATCCATCTTATTGACCACGACCAGCACCTTACCTACCCCCAACAAGCTCAACAGGTAGGCGTGACGTCGGCTTTGCTCCTGAACTCCTTCGTTGGCCGCAATCAAGAGGAGCGCTGCGTCCGCGGTCGCGGCACCTGTGACCATGTTCTTGAGGAATTCTTTATGCCCGGGCGCATCAATAATCACATAGTTGCGGAGAGCGCTATGAAACCAAATCTGCGAGACATCGATCGTTATATTCTGATCCCGTTCCGCTTGCAGCGCGTCCATGAGGAACGCCCATTCAAAAGGCATATTCCTCCGGCGACAAATCGTTTGGATCTCCTCATATTTACCTTCCGGAAGGGACCCCGTTTCATACAGAAGGCGGCCGACCAGCGTAGATTTACCGTGATCAACATGACCCACGATAACCACACGAAAAGCCTTTTCTCCAAACGCTGGTTCGACGAATTCGCGATCCGAATCGTCGGACAAAGCTTGTTCGGACAGATCTGTCGCCGATGCCGTTTCCTCTCTGACCTTCATCTGTACTGCTCACCAACCGCCGGAAGGTAATGCTCGCAGAGCAAGCGACCGTTGCGACTGTTCTTACATGTAGCCACTGGCTCGCAACCGTTCAAAAGCGTCTTCTGATTCCTGATCCTGAGCACGCGTACTCCTTTCCGAAAGCTTAGTCTCGCGGAGTTCCGCGATAATGGCTGGAACCGAACTTGCGGCCGATTGTACAGGTTTCGTGCACGGCGCGCATCCCAGACTCCGATAGCGAAAGCCATTCCGGGCAAAGTATAAGTCCACCACCGGGATGTTTTCCCGCTCTATATACTCCCATACGTTCGTCTCCGTCCAATGCAGCAACGGATGAATTCGAATATGGGTTCCCGGGTCAAAATCCGTCTTGAATTGGTCCCAAAGCTCGGGTGGTTGATCCCGAAAATTCCATTCAAAGTTTTTATCTCGAGGCGAGAAGTAACGTTCTTTCGCCCGCGTTCCCTCCTCGTCCCTTCGAATTCCCACGATCACCGCTTGATAGCCACGTTCCTCAATCACCGCCTGGAGCGCATCTCGCTTGAGCAATCCGCAGCACTCGACACGGGTCAATGCACCCTGGGGAAATGTCCGCCCAGTCTTAAGCGCTTCCCGGTTTTGGCCGATCACGAGATCGATCCCCCATTCCCGAACCAACCGGTCTCGGAAAGCTATCATCTCGGGAATCTTGAAACTGGTATCGACATGGACGCAGGGGATTGGCAAATGACCAAAGAACGCCTTGCGCATCAGCCACAAAAGTACGGAAGAGTCTTTTCCAACACTCCAAAGCATCGCCAGGCGCCGGAATTTTCGATAAGCCTCGCGCAAGATGTATACGCTCTGGCTCTCGAGAGCGTCCAGATGTGCAAACCGCTCGTCCATCAAATGTTCTCGCCTAGAAACGTATGAATTCCGCACTCATTCTTCTCAAATCCAATCCAGCGGCCGGCGCGATCCGATTCGCCGCTACCTACCGAACGGGTACATGGCCAGCAGCCAATACTCCGAAAGCCGCGGTCTTTTAGCGGATTGTAAGGAATGCGATGTTCACGGATATAGTCCCACACTTGAGCGGAACTCCATGTGGCGAGAGGATTCACTTTTACGATCTGCTTTCCGTGCAACTTATCGAATTCGTATAGTTCCAGTACTTGAGTAGACGCACGGGTGTCAGATTGGTCTCGACGCAACCCCGAAATCCACCCATCCAGCTCTGAAAGCTTTCTTTGCAATGGCATCACCTTTCGGATTGTGCAACAGAGATCTGGATTTCGTTCCCAAAGATTCGCACCGAGTTCGCGAGCTTGACCCTTCACGGTGAGTTCCGGTTCAAGCGTCTCAATATCAATACCGAAGAACTTTTCAAGACGACTCTTCAATTCGAGCGTCTCAGGAAAAAGTAATCCTGTATCGATAGTAAAGACCGGCAGATCTAGTTGAGCGGTAACCGCTTGATGAATTGTCACCAAGCCCGCTCCTTGGAAACTTGTCCCTATCGCAGCGCGCCCCGGAAACGTGTCGGCCGTCCAGGCCAAAATCTCGGCCGGGGCAGCAGATTCAAACTTGTGCGCCAGGGCCTTGATCTCGGTACTTGAAAGAAGCTCGGAGACGGACATCAGAGCATAATCTCTAATTGTCTACCGAGAATACGCAAATACTATTTCCGGCCAGGCTCAGCCCAAGCCAAAAGCTCCGCTGGTGTCCGTGTTCCGGTCACGCCAGTTGGCTTATCGGGATCCGACGTCGTCCCACTCCCAACAGGAGACTACCTCGCAATACCGGACTATGTCGGATCCGGTAGCGGCCGGAACCGCACCGAATACGCTAGAGGAGCGTTTTCGCTACCTCGATCAGGTGCTCAGCGGTAATTCTGAGCTCCTTCATGACCTTCCCACCCGGAGCGCTCAATCCAAACCGATCAATTCCCACGGTCTTTCCGTCCAAACCGACGTACTTGTACCAAAGTGGAGTAGCACCGGCTTCGATCGATACTCTTTTCCGGCAAGAAGGCGGCAAAACTTCGTTTCGATAAGGCGTATCCTGGCGGTCAAACCTATCCAGACAAGGTGCAGAGACGACTCTCACCCCATTGCCTAACTCTTTCGCAGCGGCTAAAGCGTGCTGAACCTCAGAACCGGTCGCGATGAGAATGAGCTGCAAAGGAGAGGTCTCTTTATGCAAAATGTAAGCGCCGCGAACTGCTCCTTGCCGGCGTTGATTGGCCGGGATCTCTGTCAAATTGGGCAGGGCCTGACGCGTCAAAGCCAGCAATGTCGGTCCATCGGTCCGCTCGAGAGCAGCGACAAATGCGGCCGCACATTCCTCTGGATCGGCCGGGCGGTAAACGTCCAAATTCGGAATAACCCGCAAACCACTGACCGTTTCGACCGGCTCATGAGTGGGACCATCTTCACCGACGCCGACCGAATCATGGGTAAAGATGTAAATTACCGGAAGCTTGGCCAGCGCGGCCAACCGGATGGACGGACGGCAATAATCCGCAAACACGAGGAACGTCGCCCCGGAAGGACGGAAAATTCCGTCGTAAGCGATGCCGTTTAGGATCGCGCACATTCCGTGTTCCCGGATTCCGAACCGGATATTCCTTCCCGACCAATTCTCCGGATTAAAATCCTTATCAGATTCGATATAATTAAGAGTAGAGCCGTACAGGTCGGCACTCCCGCCAATTAACAGGGGTAAGGCTTGGGCAAGTGGTTGCAACACCTCGCTTCCGGCCTTCCTGGTCGCGATCTTCGCGTCAGCGGGAAACTCCGGGACACGCTGCAATAGATCGTGCGGGATCTCATTCTTGATGCCCTGTTCAAGCAGAGCCGCCAGTTTTGGATTCTCTTCTTGCCAATCACGAAACATCTTTTGCCAGGCGTCGTATGCTTTCTTTAACGTCTGCTTGTGTTCTGCAAAATAGTCTCTGACTTCAGTAGAGACGTAGAATTTCTCGTCGGGCAAGCCTAATGCTTTTCGAGCGGCGTCTACAAACTTAACGCCGGCCTCACCGTGCGCCTTGCTGGTGCCAGCAACTTCGGGGATACCTTTCCCGACGATGGTGTGCGCAACTATGAATTGCGGGCGGCCGCTGGTCGCTCCTTTCGCCTTCTCGAAGACGGCGAGAAATTCCTCCATGTTGTGACCGTCGACCTGCTGTACGTCAAAACCGTAGGCGGAAAATCGCTGTGCCGTATCCTCGCTCTGCGAGAGTTTTGCCATCGCATCGAGAGTGACCAAGTTCGAGTCGTAGATCAGGATCAAGTTGTCGAGTTTGTAATGACCGGCGAACGCCGATGCCTCGGCCGCTACGCCCTCCTGAAGACAGCCATCCCCGGCAATGCATACCACCTTATGATTAATGATCGCCTGCTTTGCGGTGTTAAAACGAGCAGCCGCCATCTTCGCTGAAATCGCCATGCCTACTGCGTTTCCAACTCCTTGCCCCAGTGGGCCGGTAGTACATTCTACTCCCGGTGTTTCGCCAAACTCTGGATGCCCAGGAGTCTTACTGTGCAGTTGTCGAAAGTTGCGGATGTCTTCGATAGAGATATCAAAGCCAGCGAGGTGCAGCCAAGAATACAAAAACATGCTGCCATGCCCGGCCGATAGAACGAACCGGTCTCGACCGAGCCAACGAGGATCATCGGGGTAATAATGCAGCGCGTGTCCAAAGAGAACCGCCCCTATCTCCGCGTCGCCCAAAGGCAAGCCAAGGTGACCGGAACTAGCCGCTTGGACTGAGTCCATTGCCAATCCGCGCGCTTCCGTCGCGGCCCGCGTAAGAAGTTTAGTATTCAGTGCCATACGAATCTTTCTCTGATAACCACGGTCTCGGACGCCGCGCATCTAAAAAACGTCCGATTTCCAAAAGAATTTTCTGGCTTGTGACGGAAGTTGCCTGTACGTAAACGCCCCTTTTTAATTGATGAGCCAAAACAAACTTCGCATCGGGTTGCCATCCGGAAGCCTCCAAGAGGCTACGCTGGAACTATTTGCGAAGGCCGGATATCGGATTACACTTAATGAACGGTCCTATAAACCGGTGATCGACGACCCCGAACTGGAGGTTCGGTTATTGCGAGCTCAGGAAATCAGCCGGTATGTCGAGCGCGGTTTCCTCGATTGTGGGATCACCGGCAAAGACTGGATCGAGGAAAGCGGTTCTAACGTCGTTGTGCTCGGCGACCTTAGCTATAGCAAAACCAGCTCGAATCCGACCCGCTGGGTCCTCGTTGTACCGGAAAATTCGCCCATTCAGCGGATTGAGGATTTGGCCGGTAAGCGGATTGCCACCGAGGCGGTTGGCATCACTCGACGGTTTTTGCAAGCGCACGGGATTGAAGCCGCAGTTGAATTTAGCTGGGGAGCCACTGAGGTCAAAGTGCCCGAGTTAGTGGACGCAATTGTGGAAATTACGGAAACGGGCGCGTCACTCCAGGCTAATAATCTGCGAATCCTTGAAGTATTAATCGAATCCTACCCTCAGGTAATCGCGAATCACGCTGTGATGCAGGATGCTTGGAAGCAAACCAAACTCCAACGAATTTTTTTGTTGTTACAAGGAGCCCTCAACGCTCGAGACAAGGTCGGGCTTAAGATGAATTTGGAAGAAGCTAAGCTGAATGATCTCCTCGCGCGGCTGCCGGCGCTTAGAAATCCCACCATTTCGCCCTTAGCTCAGAATGGTTGGGTCGCAATCGAAACGATCATCGACGAAACCGTCGTGCGCGAAATCATTCCGGAACTTAAGCTACTCGGTGCCGAAGGCATTATCGAGTACCCGTTGAATAAAGTGGTTTATTAGAGTTACTTGGATCTTTAAGTCCGGCTGCTGGTCCGGCAACCAATAATACCAGCGTGATCGCACCTCGTTATGGGTTCCCTAAAGAAAAGAAGAAAGGCTAAAATTGCCAAGCACAAACGACGCAAACGTATGAAGGAGAATCGCCACAAGAAGCGTTTGCGGTATAAGTCCTAATCTTTAGGTTGACTCCATGGCAAGATCGGAGTCAGCGGGTATACCGATGAATAATCGGCTCCGATCTTCATGCTTAGTGCGCGCATTCTGTCTCTGTTTTAGCGGCCTTGCGCTAAGTGCCGGCGTGGCTTTGGGTGCTATTGCCCAGCCGAATAAGCCTGCGCCGAAGAATCGCGATCTCGAGCAAAGCCTGTTCTTCGATGCCCGGCCGTCAGCTCCGGATCAGTCGCTGGCCAAGCCTTCCGAGAAGAAAGCGGATGCTGAAGCCGCTTTCATGCAAGGTTTAATCCTTGAAGAAGAGGGCGACTACGATTCTGCTCTGGAGGCTTACACCAAATCATTGCAACTCGATCCGGGGGGTAATCCGCAGATTGCGATCCGGGTTGCCAACGAATACGTCAAACGCGAGAACATTCCCTCCGCGCTCGATCTTTTGAAAGATCTCGTCAAAGTTCGTCCCGATGAGATCCAGGCGTTTCTCAACCTCGCTGATATTTATCTGCAACAACTCGGAAAACCGGATCTTGCTCTCCCATATGCTGAGCAGGCTTTGCGTTTGGCGCCAGACCGTTTAGCTCCGTATCAGACCCTGTTTGAGATCAATTTCGCTCTCAATCGCAAGAAGAATGCGGAAGCAATTCTGCAGCGTGCGCAGAAATTGGAGAGTCAAGATCCAACCACGTGGCTCACTTTGGCCGATCTTAGCATTCGCCTTTATTCCAATGAGAAAGGGGTTTTCCAAACTAACCGCTCTGCTGCAGTCGAACCGTACCTGAAGAAAGCAATTTCATTGGCCAAGGACGATGTCGACGTTCTCTCGAAAGTGGGTGACGGGTACGTTGAGATTAACGAAGTCCCGAACGCTATCGCCGCCTATTTGAAGGCGCTCGAACTCAGCCAGGGTAACACCGAAATTCGCTATAAGCTTGCCCAAAGCTTCCTGAAGACGGGTCAGCGAGACGAAGCGATTCGCGCCTTGGAAGAAATGATCAAAACGAATTCCTTGCGCCCGGAAAGCTATGAATTTCTGGCCCGTTTGTACCAGGAAGGAGGAAACCTTGAGCGCGCCCTCAGTAATTATCAGCAGGCGATTCTCCTGACTCCGAATCAGCCGGAGAACTATTTGCACGCAGCTGAAATGCAGCTGGAGCTCAAAAAATTCGACGACGCAGTTCTGACGCTACAACAAGCTCGCCATCTGTTTCCGATCCCGCAGATGACCTACAGTCTGGCTGTAGCCCTGAGCACGGCTAAACGGTATTCCGACGCTCTTCCTATTTACGAAGCAGCATTACAGGAAGCTAAGACTTCCCAACCTGAAGTTCTCGATGCCGCCTTCTACTTTAACTACGCAGTGGCGGCCGAACAATCGAACCTGATCGACAAAGCAGCCGGGCTCTTTAGGCAATGTATTGAACTTGATCCTTCCAAAGCGGCGCAAGCTTACAATTATTTGGGATACATGTACGTCGACCGAAACATGAATCTCGATGAGGCTGGTCTGATGATTAAGAAGGCGCTCGAGCTACAACCCGACAATGGCGCCTATATCGACAGTCTAGGTTGGTATTACTACCATACTGCAGATTATCCCAAGGCGTTGACCGAGCTGCTCCGTGCCCTCGAAAAATTGAAACCGGAAGACCCGGTCGTTCTCGAGCATGTCGGTGATACCTACGAGGCTCTGAACAATGTGGGCGAGGCTGAGGTCTATTGGCAAAGGGCGCTCAAGCTCGATCCAACCAACCAGAAGCTTGCAAACAAAATAGACGCCTCCAAAGCCAAGTTAACTTCGAACCCACCGAACTCGGCCACTCCCCTGCCGAAGCCGAGTCCCAGTCCGCATTAGCAACGAACGTCAACGAACGACAGTGAACACCAACGAACGTCAACGTCGGCCATTGAGTTCGCTGTCGTTCGCTGCTAGCCCGGAAATTTCATCATGGGAGCAAAAAAGTAGCAAAGTCTTTTAATTAACCTGTTAGCATTGAATCGATTACAAACAAAGCAACAGGAGACTTCGCTAATGGCAGAATGTAATGAGTTAGAGTTCGAATTACCAGGCTTAAGTGGGAGAAAAATTGAGGGCAACTTTAAAGGTGGAAATGTC
>DATNNZ010000226.1:0-3176 GCA_035601575.1 Chthoniobacterales bacterium | reverse complement strand
CACTCAGTACACTACTGCGCACCTCCGCGTATTTGGCGCCGTCGAGATCCCCAGAGCGAAGTATATGCGGCTCTTGAAGCAGGCACTTGCATTGGATTGCCAGTTTGGTTGAGTAGCTAGCAGCCCGTCGGATTTGGTATTTAGTGGCATCGTTAATATTCAATTAGACGAGAGGCGAGGGAGCCGTATAGACGGGCTGCTGAAAAATCGCTTCGCGAAAGGAAAATCATTCCTCTCTGCGAAGCGGAATTCGAGCAGCCTATCGAGGGCCGAGATTTTCATGACAGACCAACAAGCTACCCTTCAGCTCAGCCTTTAAGGCCGATAGGCTGCTATGTCGATCGTCTCTATTGAACATCTCGAAGTGCGCCGCGGCAAAACTCGAATTCTTCAGGACATAAACTGGCAAGTCCAAACTGGAGATAACTGGGTAATCCTTGGCGCGAACGGTTCCGGTAAAACCACATTGCTGAGTTGCATAACTGGTTACGTCACTCCTTCGGCTGGTATGATTCAGGTCCTCGGAAAACAGTATGGCAAAACCGATTGGCGAGAGTTGCGTAAAGAAGTCGGATTAGTGAGCTCGAGCGTGCGTCAGATGATTGAGGATGACCAGATCGGAATAGAGATTGTGGCGAGCGGACGCCGAGCCGAAATCAATTCTTGGTACCCGGTCAAAGGCGCAGAGCGAAAAGAAGCTATGCAGCTTTTGGAGCAAGTCGAATGTGAGCGCTTGGTGGACCGCCCATGGGGCTACCTTTCGCAAGGAGAGCGCCAGCGGACCTTGATCGGCCGAGCCCTGATGGCGCGATGCAAGCTTTTGATACTTGATGAGCCCTGTGCCGGACTCGATCCGGTGGCCCGGGAACGTTTCCTCGAATTCTTGTCCCGGCTAGCATGCTCGGAAGGGACACCAAATCTGATTCTTGTCACCCATCATGTAGAGGAAATTCTGCCTTGCTTTTCGGGTGCCCTCTTGCTGCGAGATGGGCGGGTTTTGGCGCGAGGTCCGGTACGGCAAGTGGTGGTCACGAACTTAATGACCGAGGCGTTTGGAGCACCGCTCATGGTACGCAGGCGTGGTGGACGTCTTGCGATGGCTCTCGCCAATTCTTCTGCGCAGATTGGGGAAGACTGAGATACGCTCCGGAATATTGGCGCTCGACTGGTCGCAATGGGGGCCCAAAAATGGGATGACGGCTTCCCGAAAGCGGGAAGTTAGTAGCCGGATCTCGACCGGCAAGTTGGAATCTATGAGATATAACCACCTTGTAGAGAGTATGTTGCGCCGCATTTTATTCTATTGGCATCGCTCTTGCTTGAGTAGTTAAACATGGCTATTAAACAAAACACGAGGCGATGGGCCGACTCCATTCTCCCGGACGAAAATTCTGTCAGTAGAAACCGAAAATCGGCCAAGCATTCACGAGTACGAAAGCTGGAGGAACGACGTAACGGACCTCTGAACGTCCTCGGATGCCTCGCGCTGATCCACGCCATCCGTTCGGTCAATTCCGGCGAGCAACCTCAGGTCAGTTCGGGCCGGGCAATGGTGGCATAAAGCTGCCAAGTAATCGTGTGGGTAATCGGGTTTTCCGACGGCTGATAAGTGCTTTGCACTGAAGGCAGTCTCCGATTAGTTCTACTGGTGCGGTCGATCGCCTCGGCGGAAAAAACCTATGAACGAGTAGGTAAACCGCGCGATCAGTCTTAGTATTCTAGCCCCCCTTATGCGCCTGCTTTGGATCTTCCTTCCAATTTTTTGCGCGCTCGCCGCGTGTGGCCCTTCGAGTCCGCCAAGCAGCACCCAGCAAACGGTCAAAAACGTTTTGGTGACAAAGGCGCTAAGCAAAGATGTCCCTGTCCAACTTTACGAATTTGGGCGGATTGCTGCTCCCGAGACGGTCGACGTGAAACCGCAAGTAAGCGGTCGAATTACCGAAGTCCATTTTACAGAAGGACAGGACCTAAAGAAGGGCGATCTGCTTTTCGTGATCGATCCCCGGCCGTTTCAAGCCGATTTGGAGCAAGCGCAGGCGCAACTTCAATCCGATTCAGCCCAGCTGGACCTCAATCAAAACAATCTGCAGCGCGACGAAAAGATCGGAACGCAGCACTTCGTCTCGGAGCAACAAATCGATACCGACAAGGCGAACGTGAAGAACTATCAGGGCGCGGTTGGCAGAGACCAGGCATCGATTGACCGAGCGAAACTCAACTTAGAATATTGCTATGTCCGTTCTCCGATTGACGGGCGAACCGGTCGGAGATTGGTGGACGCGGGAAACTACGTGGCCACTGGTGCAGTCAGCTTAGTAAACATTCAGCGTCAAGATCCGGTTTATGCGGATTTTCACATTTCCGAGAACGACCTTGCCCGTCTTCGGGAGGACATGCCAGGCAATCAACTTAATGTGGATGTGGTAGTTCCTACGCAACCGGATGTGACAAAGTCAGGCGCGTTGACTTTTCTGGATAACGCTGTCTCGACGCAAGCCGGCACTGTACTGCTGCGCGCAACCATCCCGAACAGCGATCATTATTTGTGGCCGGGACAATACGTGAAGGTGGCGCTAACACTCCAAATTCTAAAGGGAGCGGTGGTTGTACCTAGCCAAACCATCCAGCTAGGGGGGAAAGGTCCTTACTTATTTGTAGTTAAGCCTGACAACACCATAGAACAACGACTAGTAACTCAAGGAGTCCGCTATCGAGATTTAGCGGTGGTAGCCGATGGCCTAAAGGCAGACGAGACAGTGGTGGTAGAAGGACAACTGACGATTGGTAACGGAGCGAAAGTCAATCCTTCTCCCTATCGGACGGGCACGCCCGGCGGGTCGCCTTCCTCTAGCGGTCTTACCCAAAGCCGCCATTCTGAGGATTCAAATAGCAAGGTGGATCCACCTGCCAGCCCCAAGCCAGCTTTATGAACATTTCCGAACTTTGCATTCGGCGTCCGATTATGACGCTGCTTTTGACAATCAGTCTCACGCTGTTCGGCGTCCAGGTTTTCCGACAGCTTCCGGTGAACGATCTGCCTGCGGTGGACTACCCGGTCATCCAGGTTAGCGTAAGTTATCCCGGTGCCAGTCCGGAGACGATGGCCAATACAGTTGCCACGCCCCTGGAGAAGCAGTTCCTCCAAATCCCGGGCCTTGATTTGGTAACTTCGACCA
>DATNNZ010000225.1:0-2924 GCA_035601575.1 Chthoniobacterales bacterium | reverse complement strand
ACCGTATCACGAAGTTCGATCCTGCTTCCATCTGTGTGATAGGTACGGCTGGCAATGAAATATGCGTGGCCGGAGAATGGAGTGTTACTGGTCAAGTACCGAACGGTTCCCCAGTACAACGTAGGGGTTATTTTTCTGCAGTAGATGTTCGCGAGGGCGATACTTGGAAGATCCGCATGACAACTTTCAACGTTACCCCACCAGCGCCGGCAACTGGCGCCGCAACGCCGTCACCAACGACCAGCCCAAGTAATCAATAGCGTTCCTGATTGGGGGCGATAGCAAATGGACGACGGAAATCTAAAAGCGTTATTGCTCCCCGTCCTGCCGACCAGATGCGAATGTGGGAAATTTCTCCGCGGGTAAACAGCCCGAAGAATGATGATCCATCGCTCTGGGAACCCCCTTCATGCAGAGCCAGCACATACGACAACCGATGCGCTTGTGAGCGCGCGGGAGTCAATTACATCGTGGGCATTGGCCAAGAATGAGCGACTCGCAACTCTATCGGCAAAGTTGCAGAAGCGCGCCGGGCGCAAGCGGTAGCAAGGTGCGACTTTTCGCAGGGGGTTAACTACAAGACCAAGAGCAGCACTGGCAGCAGCGTCACCATCACGATCGCCCCTCGGAACAAACGGTTTACGCCGGCGTTATCGGAATCGGCTGCACAATCGGTATCCGCAAAATGGCAAAGATCTCTCACCCGATCAGCGAGTCGGCATTGGAGCATACCGTCAATTGGTACTTTTCGCTCGACAACCTCATTGCCGCCAGCGATCGCCTGCTTCAATTCATGGACCGCTTGGAATTGCCGAACCTGATGCGCCGTTCGGCCGATCGATTGCACACTTCTAGCGACGGGCAGAAATTCGAGGTGCGCGCCGATTCGCTCAATGCCAACTACTCGTACAAATATTTCGGTAAGGGCCAGGGCGTGAGTGCCTATACCTTTCGCGACGAGCGCGATTTATTGTGGTACTCGCTGGTCTTCAGCGCCGCCGACCGAGAGAGTGCCTATGTCATCGACGGCCTGATGCACAACGATGTCGTCCAGAGTGACATCCACTCCACCGATGCGTTTGGCTATAGCGAGGCGATATTTGCCACCACCCACTTGTTGGGCTTCTCCTACGCGCCACGTTTCAAGAACCTCAAACGCCAACGGCTTTATATTTTCAAAAATCGCCAAAAGGACGATCGTTCCACTTGGCAGATCAAACCCACGGGCTATTGCGATACCGATCGCGTCTTCCAGTACTGGGACGACATTTTACGCTTCATCGCCACGATCAAACTCAAGGAGACGACCGCCTCCGATCTCTTTCGGCGGCTCAACTCCTACTCGAAACAGCACGGACTCTATCAAGCCCTCAAAGCCTTCGGACAAATACTGAAGAGTCATTTCATCCTGCGTGTGATCGACGAGCCGGCGCTGCGTATCGCCATCGAAAGAGTGCTCAATGGAGTCGAACATATACACCGTTTCACGCGGGCGGTGTCGGTAGGGAATCCGCGTGAGTTTTTGCAGGCGGAAAAACAAGAACAAGAAATGGCCGAAGCGTGCAAGCGGCTTATCAAGAACTGCATCATCTGCTGGAACTATCTCTACCTATCCCAGCAGCTAGCGGAGATGGATGATCCCGAGCGTCGAGAAGCGATTCTGAACGCATTGACCCATGGTTCTGCAGTATCATGGCAGCATGTCAACCTTTTGGGAGAGTATGATTTTTCGGAGGAGCGGTTGCGGGATACGGTCGGTATTAAGCCCCCAAAATTGCTGGACTAAACAAGTGGCCATTTCGGAGCTGCAGAATCGCCCAAAGTTCTTCAAGAGTAGAGGGTTGCGAAATATCCTGTGAGAGTTCTGGTACCTTTGTGGGAATTTAACCATATTGTTTGAGTTGCGGCAAACGAATAGCGCAAACGTGCTTGTTGCCCAGAGTGGCCGTGAGTTGGCGGTTGACGACCGCACCGTCTGATTTCTCAAGGACCGGTGGTGGTGGGCTGCAATGGCTTATTCAGATCTCCGGTCGTTCGAGGATTAGTAGACTCTCCGTCTCGCTCTCAATAAACTGCCGAATAACCTGATAACGCGATCTCAGAAGATTCGTGATCAGGCCAGTCTGGCAATTCCCGACGCGTAGCCATATGAACTTCGGCGGGTGGCCAAACACAATAGCCCTTTGATGAAAATCTGTGTCCTTTGATACAATCGTAAACCCATGCTTCTTCGCCCACTCCCAGACGACGAAGTCATCCGCCTCTCTCAGACCGACTGCCTTGATGTGCGTCGAATCAGGAAATAAATCAGCAACCCGAGAAATAATCCTGTCCGAGAGGTTCTCATCCAATAGCAGCTTCACGCCGGCGCCACGAAGAGCTTCCGCTCGCGGTCGGCAGCAAAGGCGAAGCAAGCATTAATGTCCTCGCGGGTAAGCTCTGGAAAATCCTCTAGAATCTGATCCTCCGTCATACCTCCGGCCAAGTACTCAAAAACATCCTGCACTGTAATTCGCATGCCGCGAATACACGGTTTGCCGCTGCGCTTGCCGGGCTCGATAGTGATGATTTTCGAGTAATCCACGGCCGCAGAATAGTTCAGTATCTATCTAGCGGTCAACGCCTCGGCCAAAATACTCAGGAACCCCGCTGCGCTTCGGCTCTTCTTTGCTCAAACCATCATTCTGTAATGACCTGATTTCCAGAGTATTACGCAGACACCCGTATGTACGATAACCGCCCGGAATGTGGGTTGAACGAAGCCGCTACGCGGAGTCCATGAATGGCGGGCGTGAGCGGTGAAGTCGTGGTCGGCATAATGGCCGAGCTATGACACCATTACGAGCCAAGTACATCCGGGACCTGGTCATTCATGGCCGGTCAAAAAACACTCAGGAAGCTTATACAAGGTACGTCTGTGATCT
>DATNNZ010000224.1:0-20440 GCA_035601575.1 Chthoniobacterales bacterium | reverse complement strand
CTCGGCCAGTAGCCTACCGATAACCCTCTTGGGGTGCGGCGACTGTGACTGTGATCGAGCCGGGGCAGGACGTTCGCCGGCGAAATTCTCGCCTGCGGCGCAGTTATTCACAAGCTCGCTCCGCCTCGCTGTACCGGGCCGTTTCGCTCGCTTATGAATAACTGCGAGACTGATATCAGCGGCGACTGTCCCGACGAAGCGTCTGATTCCGGCGTAACCTCAAAATCGATCCGGAGCTGCGCGCTTTGCGTTACCACAAACTGCAGTCGCCATTCCCCGTGGTTGCTGGCGCGCCTCAGTAGATCTTCCAAATCCCAGGTGTAACCAGCTCGAGCAGATGTCCGTCGGGATCACGAAAGTAAATGCTCGTGCCGCCGCGGGGCCATGTGATGGTGCTTTCTATGGCAACCCCGTACTCGGCAAGTCGCGTGCGCCACGCTGGCAGGCTCTCGGAAGAAGTGCCAAAGCCAATATGCACCGGACCGGAGCCATCATGAGGTGGAATAGTTCCAGCCGGCATCACCGATCCATGGGGATCACTCCCGTGAAGGAACAAAAGTAAGACCTGCCGCTCGCCAGCCTCAAAAGCGCAAAATCGGTCATCCGCCGCCATGACGGAGTAGCCAAAAAGCGTCTCATAGAAAGTGCGCGCCCTCATTAAATCCGTCACATAGAGACAAGTTTCTAAAATCGCGCTAGGAGGAGGAGGCTGATTCATGATCTATCCTTCAGTGTCTGTATGCCGCACAGTTTATCCCTAAGCAAAATGATAAGAGATGGAATAGAAGATACCAGATCACTGGACGAAACCATAGACTTGGATCGCGGTGATCGATTTGGAATTGCTCCACCGAAAAGGACAGAAGACATTCTGATTCTATGCGAACTGCGAGGGTGCTGGTCTTTGTGGATGAATCCAACGTCGTCAGCTCGGTTCGAGCACTCGGTCGAAAGTTGGACTGGCTAAGGCTCCGCGATCATCTGGTCAACGGCGATGAGGGACGGGAATTAATCGAGATGGTCATCTATGCCGGCTTGCCTCCTCCATTGCCAGAGTGGCAGAGCGAACGAGACAAGAAGAACAAGTTCTTGCATTGGCTTCGCTCCAACGGATTCCTCGTAGTGGTAAAAGAAGGGTCGCCGGGTGACGGCAAGCATTACAAAGCAAATGTGGACGTCTTGATGGCGATCGATGCGGTCGAGCTTTCCGTAGATATGAGGCCCGAGGTCGTTGTTCTCGTGACCGGCGACGCTGATTTTGCGCATTTAGCTTTGCAGCTGCGGCGACGTGGGATTCGTGTCGAAGTAGCCGCGACGGCTCAAACGTTGGGCACCGGATTGAAGAGCGCAGCCAACGAGGTGATCGATCTGGTTCCCTTGTTTGAAACGTTTGAGCTGATGAAAACCGGCGACGAATGAACAATTCCAACCGCGAGAGACGACCGCTCGTATGCACTCGCCGTAAAGCAGCCGATTCTTCAGCGGGTTATCGTGTTCGCTTGAGTGGTGGGTAGATGGGGGCGATTCGCCGGCAGAGACTGCTATTGCCCAGGATTTTTGCAGTGCATTCCGACAGGAGGCGGCGTAGCGGAAGGAATAGCGGTAAGATAAGCGTAGATCGCATCGAGATCCCGGCCGGTGAGGTGCCTGAATGCCGGCCACGGCATGACAGCCAAGAGGCCGTTCTTAGGGTCAAGCGGATCGTGACCGGTTCTCAGCGCGATCTGGAATTGTTCCAGCGTCAGTCCTCCGGGTTTGCCGGTAGCGTCTGGCGTTATATTGGCAGACGTGACACCACCCATTGCAGGAGGAGGGCCAAAATCTACCCCTCCTGCCAGGTAGCCGACATCATTGACTTGGCCGTCTCCAGAAGATCCAAACGGCACAGGAAAAGGGTTATGGTTCGGCGGTTTATACGAAGGGCAGGTGTGGCAATCGTTGCAACCACTTTGAGCGTTGACGATGTAGCTTCCTAAGCCGACCAGCTCAACGTCTTTGTCTTTGAGATTCAGCGGAACAGGAGCAATCTTAAAACCTTGTTGAATTTCCAGCTTCTCTTCGTCTTCGCGGTCCCGATCGCTACGATCCCGGTCGTTACTGTCAGCTCGTACCGGCAAATTGCTGATTAGTGTTACCCCGGAAAACAGCCCGACAAAAGCCGCTGCCGTCATTAGTATTCGTTTCACAGTTTTCTCGCTCTTTCCGAGTTGAGGCTTATGGAATTGCGGGAGTAAAGCTTCGCCCTCCCACAACCCTGCAAGGGAGAAACGCCCACCCGCTGCAGTACTCTGTCCTATGTCAAAACGACAATCTTTTGTTAGAGGCACTTATACCCTAGCCGTAACTAGTGTTGTCAAGCAGTTCCCTTCATCGGTCCAGGTTCGCTATCGTATCCCGCTCGTGAGCCAATTGGGCGGCTATTCGGCCGGTCGAAACTACCGTTCCATTGTTCCCGCTAGTCTAGCATTTCCCGGCCGATATCGTGGTTCTGGCAGTACAAAAGCCTACTGCGACGGCTAAACCCACCGCCAAGTCCTAAGCGATTATTTTGCGGAATGCGAAATCCGAAATTCGGGATTGGAAGTCGCTAATCCGTTCCCGGTGATGATGACGCGCTCGGTGTTACTTTCAGGTTGCAGAGAGTGGATAAGCTCAGCGAAACCCTCCCACGCAATCTGGATGCCGATACAGAGGAGAAGGAGGCGAGCCGGAGAAAGACAATGGTGCCCGTTTCGCCGAGGGTCCGGGTTAAGGCTCCGATGTTCACTGACATTCGCGCAATCTGACAGTAAGCTGACGCTCATGGCACTTATATTTCAGGTAGATGACGAAGGCCATGCACGCCCAAAGATACGCTGCGACTCCTGCGGAGGAGTCATTGAGAACCACGCCGACGGAGTGGTCCTACTGGGTACTCCTAACCCAAAACCAGGAACGGTTATAGAGCCTATTTTTCACTGCGCAGGGTGCGAAGAAGAGGCCAAGAAAACGAGTGCGCCCCGGCGCTCGATGTCGATCGATCATTTCATGCTCTACGTACTCAACAATATCCAGCTCACTCCGAACGCCCTCGAAGAGGCGGGACGCAGTTTGGAGGGTCTCCGGTAGCGTCACTTCGAGTCATCCACTCACATCGGTTCAACTTATCCCCGGTGGCGTCCCAATAACGTCGCGGCATTCAAAAATGTTCAGCGCTGCGCAAGAACGCTACGCCAAATAAGAAAGCCAATATCGAGACCAGAATAATGACGGTTTGCCATTCGCGCAGAGCGGGTTGCCAGGCGAATGGTGTTCGGTCGACTCCCGCCCACGGCGTGAAACGCGGCAGCAGCCTGCGAACATTCCGGCAGTAGACCTTGTACTCCAACGGGTACTCTCGCTGCAGAAACTCCTCTTCCGCCGGTATGATTACGAAATACAACGCCGCGAATGTACCAAAGCACAGAGGCGATAATCGCCAATCCCCAACGATTCCGACCATTCCGACTCCAAGGACAATGCTTCCTAGATAAATCGGATTGCGCACGAAGGCGTAAGGTCCATTCGTTGCCAGCTTTCCCGCCTCGATATTTGACGTGCGCGTATGGTTTCCGGCACAACCGGCAGCCCAGGCCCGGAGAATCACTCCAGCTATTACCAGAATGATGGATATACCCTTGACTATGTACTCTTTGGCGCTGCCGGAATATGTTGGGCGGACGAAAAACGCGGCGATGGCGACAACGAAAAGGCCAAGGAGCAACCGGTTGGCAAAGACAATCTTCCCGACTGGAATAAGCGCCTGCTGAAGAGTAACCTTTAGGCTTCGGCGACGCGGGACTTCTGAATCATCGTGCATTTTCGGCGAGAGGAGCGCGAGATCGACGCGATAGCGTGCGATCAGTAAGACAGGGCATATTCATAAGACACATACGTAACACAATGGACACATAAGAAACAGAACCGGCGCATTTGACGCAATCGGACTTTTCAAACACGCTCTCAGGTCGTTTCAACTGGCTAGCGGCTGGCCATATTTTAGGTAAGATCGTGTTTGGGATCCGTCGGTCGGCACATTAGATTCAAGCAAGGCAAATCATTATGAAAGACGAAGCAGCTGATCAATCCGTCCTCAAAGTTATCCAGCGCCTCGCGGCGGAGGAGCATCGCCTATTCGAACACGACGCGCGCACTGATGCCGATCGTGCGCGGCTAGCGAAAATTAATATCGAGCTGGATCAGTGTTGGGACCTGTTGCGGCAGCGCCAGGCGTTGCGGGAGATCGGACGGAATCCAAATGAGGCGCAGGTGCGACCGCCGGAGATTGTTGAGAACTACGAGCAGTGATAGGGAACGATCCGGCGCCATTTCATGCGAGAGCCGGACGGATCGGGTTAACACCAGCTCATCCGAGAAACCAGTTAAAAATTCAAAATCCAAATGAAACAAAATGTTACTGTCGCGTTGTTGGTGCGCCTGGAGGCCAAACCCGGAAAGGAAGCAGAGGTAGAAAGTTTCCTTCGCGGAGGCTTGTCGATCGTCGAAAATGAACCGGCGACAACGACTTGGTTTGCTATCCGACTGGGACCAACCACCTTCGGCATCTTCGACGCATTTCCGGACCAGGCAGGGCGCCAGGCGCATCTCGCTGGCCAAGTTGCTGCGGCGCTAAAAGCGAGGGCTTCAGAGCTTTTTGCGGAGCCGCCTAAGATCGAAATGGTCGACGTTCTCGCCGCTAAGCTTCCGGGTTAGGGAAATAGTCGACCCGTTTATTGTCCGAGTATTGAACGTTTTTTAATGATTCAACTTCAAGATAGGCGCACGATCGCCAACTCTCCGCGCGTTACTCGGTGGAACGAGGATGGATGAATTTAGGCGTTGAAGCGCTCGGTCCGATCGAAGTGTGGATGAGTCGATCGATACTAAGTTCATACTGACGTCGCCACCGCACAGATCGGACGATTTCGGTGTTGACTAACAACGCCGATACAATTAGCAGCGGCAATCCTACGGTCGGAACGATGAAAAGCCAGACTGGCAGCCCGAGAGCCGCGCTAAGCCAAAAAACATAGCTGATTACAGGAAGCAAGCGCAGCCGGCAGCTCCAAAAGTGTTCGGCGCGCGCGAGTTCATCTTTGTCTGCCGGATACTCATTAAGCTTCAACTTTTCCAGTAATCGAACCGGGGACAAATTATCGTATTTCCAGCGCTGCTTATCTTCAAGGTCTCGCCAGACTCTGATTAACGGTTTGATTAAGTTGAACTTCTCCGGCGAGCCATGGACATTACGGCGTCCGTGAGTTTCCAAAGTTCGTTCATTTTTCATCTCGGTGAGTCTAGTTAGCAAGAAAGGTTCGATCGTTTGTTGCTTTAATAGACAATAGGATCTCGGAGCCGGATGGTTTTTTGTCCTAATTGCCGCAATCATCGTCCGGGCTGCCGGGATAGGGTTCGACCTGGTCCCGACCAAGCAGGGTCCCGTATCGACCGGTGTACACGATTTCACATATGACCAATAGTGAACGTATCAAAGAACTACGCCCCGCTATTGCGGCGGGGCGGGCGCAGTCCGGGTAGTCGATCCACTGACTAAAAACCGATTACTTGCTTTAACGGAAGCCTTGCTCGATCAGGGGAGCAATAGTGTCGACGTTAGCTGGTGTGACTTCTCCGACCCCCGTGTCCTGGTGTAACCCGGGGATAAGATATTTTTTGGTCAACCAGATTTGCTGTACTGGATCCCAGCCCTGGAGGTACAGAACCTGGTCAAAGCTTGCCACAACGTAGCCAGCCTTGATTCCGGCGATGACATCAGGACCGAGGTCAATACCACCCACTACGACGTCGCCGGGTTTCTTGCCAGCGTCCTTGAGTATCTTAGGCAAGATGGCGGTGATTTGACCGTGCTGCGTTCCGATGGCCCTGAGGTCAGGATGGGCCGCTAGATAGGCCGTCATTACCGGGATGCCCTTGGTCGGATCAGTGTCGATATCCTGTGTTACGTCGAGCTTATCAACGTTGCCCTTGCCCAGAGTCTTTTCCAGCGCGTCAAAGACACCCTGAGAACTCCGGCTGCGGCCTTCCTGATGGAAGATGTCCCACACGAGGGCTTTGTCGCCAGCCTTGAGCTTCCCACTCTCAACCATCGCCTGCCCGGTCAGATAACCACCCGCGTACAGATCAGCACCGGCATAGCCGAAGCCCTTGCTTTTGTATTTTTTTTCGAGGTTGGGCAGCGGGTTGTTGCCGCTAGTAACAATGATGCCAGCGGCTTCAGCCTGGTCAACCAGAGGCGCCATGGCGTCTTCGCCGGGGTGGCCCATGATCTCGATGCCGTCAGGCTTCGCGGCAATTGCCTCCTTGAACTGGTCGATCATCTTTTTGGTGTCCCAGCTTGCGTACTGCTCATGCAGTTCGATGCCAAGGGCCTTGGCTGCGGCTTCTGCACCGGTGGTCCGGGCCAATACGGAGGCAATACCCTTATCGCCGCCCATTTGCATATAGATGACGATAGGCTTGCCGTCGGCGCCGCTGGATTTCACCGGGACAATTGCTAGAACGCAAACGGATACTAATCCGAGTGCCATAATGGTAGAGAAACGTTTCATTTTTCGGCTTTCTTATTTGAATGCATCAGATTCTCAGTTCAGCCATGTTGCTGACTACGGGGGGCACATTCAGATTAAATAGGCTTCCTTCCTTTGGGAAAGTCTAAACAGACCGAAAAACGGCCGCTGATCAGTTCGGCGCCGTGTCGTTCTTCTGTAACAGTTCCTGAGCAGGGCCGCCTGCAACTGGCGTCCCCCGATGACGGAACCGATTGGCTAGCGCAGCCATCTTGCCTTTGCCCGTTGCTGCGTTGAGCACGATGACCGCAGCCATAACAAGGCCTTCCACCACCTGGACCCAATAACCGCTAATCGTGGTCGCCACCACGCCTGCGGCCAGCGAACCAATGACATAGGCTCCGAAAAACGTACCGAATATGGAACCTGCGCCCCCAGCGATTGAGGTCCCGCCAACAAATACTGATGCCATGGCTGGCAGGAGGAAGTTACCCTGATCGGGGTAAAAAACGCCAATATCAAGGGTGACAATAATTCCGGCAAAGGCAGCGATCATGCCCTGCAAGGCGAAGAGCCTGATCCGGGTCGCTTCTACATTGACACCCATCACCCGCGCGACGTTGGCATTGTCACCGATGAACATGACGCCCTCACCGAACTTGTGTCGGTTCAGAATGAACCACAGCAGGACGGCCAGCCCCAGCGCCCAGAACGCCTGAAGAGGCACCGTGCCAAAAAGTCGGCCTACGAAAAGTTCGTGAACGAAATTATCCTGGCTTCCTTTGAGTGTCACCTGCAGTCCGCCCGCGAGCAGAATCGAGATGCCGTACCAGAAAAAATTCGCGGCGAGCGTTGCCATAATCGATGGTACACCGATGCGTGCGACCATCACGCCATTGATATATCCCACCAGAGCGCCGGCAGCGAGGGCCAGCCCGATGCCAATCCAGGCACCGTAGGTCGGGTCAAAAGTTTTCCAGGCCCAGGAAAGTGCAAAGCCCGACAGCGAAACGACGGCGGGGAAACTCAAGTCGATCTCGCCTGCAGTAATGACGAGCGTCAGCCCTAATGCAGCAATGAGCGTGGGCGGAACCGTTTCCAGGAAGGAAATGTAGATCAGCGGGCGCGTGAAGACGGTGGGGGCGGCAATGATCAACGCAACGTACAGGGCCAACAGCACCATAGCTATAGGGAGACCTTCCAGCCGGCGCAGAAACTGAAAGAGTGACCGGACGAAGTTCATGATCACACCTTGTCTTTCAAGCCGTGCGCATACTCGAGCAGAAATCCATCTAGACCCTTCAAACTAATATCGTTCTTCGCAATGCTCGCGACAATCTCACCACGATCCAGGACGATAAAGCGGTCGGAAACCTCATACACGTCTGGAATGCTGTGGGAAATGTAAATGCTCGCCTTACCGCCCTCCTTGATCTTGTGTACAAAGCTAATCACCTTCGCCACTTCCTTCAGAGACAAAGCGACGGTTGGCTCATCAAGGATGATGAGATCGGCCTCGAAATGCATCGCACGTCCGATGGCGATACCCTGGCGCTCGCCGCCTGAAAGCTGGCTGACGTTAGAGTCCACGGTGATGCCCTTACTGCGGAAGCCAATGGTGTTCACCATGATCTCGTGGGCAATGGCTTTTTCCTTTTTTACGTCGATGAACCCAAAGCGGTTCACAATCTCCCGTCCAATAAAGAAGTTCCGCCACAAGGCCTGCTTTTCACCGAGCGATTTATCCTGGTACACGGTTTCGATGCCGTGCGCGTGGGCGCTTTGGACGTTATACCGGCGGGAATCGACTTTGCGCCCCGCAATGTATAATTCGCCTCTGGTTGGGGGAAATACGCCGGTCAGGATTTTCACCATTGTCGACTTACCGGCTCCGTTGTCACCGATCAGCCCCACAATCTCGTTGCGACCAACTTCCAAGTTGATGTTGGTCAGCGCGCGCACCAAGCCAAAATACTTTTCGATGTTGACCATCCGTAGCGCGTGTTGTTTGACAGGCTCTTGAACCGGGTTGTTCACGCCAGAGCGCCTCCCCATAGGTTATTGGGCATGAAAAATGATAGTTGACCTAAGGACACCCGCTCAAGTGCATTCGCTTTTCGAAACCGCGAACAAGACGAATACCGATTAGCGAACGGATGTCGGCAGCGCTTTGCCCAAGCGGCTCTACTCAATGGAAAGAATCGATTGCAAGTGATCAGCAAGTCTTTAGATGAGTTGCATGGGCGAGACCATCGTGATCGACGCAGCTGGTTCAACCACCCCGTTCCCCCACTTTTGGGAGCACATGTTTGGCTCTTGTCATGCTTCGGTGACCCTTTGCGAGGATTGGCGAAACGACTTGCGGATGCTCAAAGAGATCGTTGACGTAAAATATGTCAGGTTTCACGGCATCTTTGAACGATCCGTGGGCATCTACGACCGCGAAGACAAAGACGGTAGTCTGATACTGAATTTTACCCGCGTCGATCTGATCTATGATGGACTACTCAAGAACGGCGTGCGCCCCTTTGTCGAACTCGGATTCATGCCAGAGGAGCTGGCCAAGACGCAAACTGTTCATCCATTCTGGTATCACCCCATCGTGGCTCCTCCCCGGGATCCACAGAAATGGTATCAGCTGATCTTTTTGTTCGCCCAACACCTGGTTGACCGATATGGATTAGCCGAGGTCTCTGATTGGTACTTCGAAGTTTGGAACGAGCCGAATATCAATTTCTGGGCAGGCGAGCCCCAAGAAGAAACCTACTACGACCTGTATGACCTGACGGCACGCGCTCTCAAAGCGGTCAGTCCTCTGCTGAGAGTAGGCGGACCGGCTACCGCACAAGCGGCTTGGGTAGATCGTTTCATCCGACATTGTGACGAAAACAACGTGCCAGTTGATTTCGTCTCGACGCATATCTATCCAAACGACACGGCGCTCAATGTCTTTGGGAAAGAGGAAAAGATCCCGCAATCAGAGATGGTCTCTCGAGCGGTTCGAAAGGTCTACGATGAAGTAAAGGCTTCGGCTAAGCCAGATTTGCCAATCATCTGGAGCGAATACAATGCTGGATTTGATCGCGTGCTGGATTCGCCATATGTCGGGGCTTGGCTCGCAAACAACATCCGCCAGTGTTCAGGAGGGTTGGTGACCGAGATGTCCTATTGGACGTTCACCGATGCTTTCTTCGAAGAAGAAGGCGTCTTTAAGAGCCCTTTTTCAAATGGGTTTGGCCTGATCGCGACTGGAGGAATTCCCAAAGCCTCCTTTTATGCTTTCAAAATTTTGGGTCTCATGGGTGATCAGCAATTAGTATTGAACCATCCGTCGGCTGTGGCCACAGTCCGATCCGTCGATCATTCGATAGTCACGGCTATCTGGAACTATACTCCACCTAACGAGACTGGTTCTACGGAGAGATTCGATCTCCGGTTAAGAGGAGCGCCCCAGACTAAGTTTGCCAGGATTCACCTGGTCGACGAGGAACATGGATCGCCACTGAAGGATTGGAAAGCGATGGGGAGCCCGTCTTTTCTTAGCCGGCAACAGCAAGCCCAGCTGCGTCTGGTTGGCGAACAGTCGCTAGCGGAGGGCGTGACCGTGGTACAGAAAAATTCAACCAACCTGTCGCTAAACCTGAACCCGAACGCGTTAGTGGTGGTGGAATACGAAAGGTAGAAGATTGGAGTTGGGAGCCAGCGTAACGAAGAGTCGCTAACCGAGGGTCAAAACGGCAAAGGCCAAGTACGACAACCACATGGCGCAATGAAATGCGCCTTACCCAGATTCTTCGGCAGTGGGAGAGAATATTCGCTAGAGTCTCGGTAGCCGATAATTGCTTCAGCACCAAAATGTCGTTTTACAGCAGATTCGGCTACATCACATACGGACACTTCAGGGGATTGCTTGTGCTGCGTGCAGCGCAGTTCCACCAGCCATCCCTTTTTCGGTGACGCACTATTAATTCCTAGAGCTACGGTATAGAAGAAAGCTGGCATTCACGAGGCTAGCATTTTATCGCCTGCCGCTCCGTGTATGCTTGCGGCCAGTGGGGCGTTTCTCCCGAGAATCGTACCCGGAATAGCTAGACTTCCGAGCATACCCTGGTGGTCTAAGTTTCGCTGACCCCTCAAATCTCGGTTCCGCTTTCGGTTGTGGTGGTTTTTCAGGCATATCAGTATCTGCGGAAGGATACCACAATACAGCATGCTTCACTAACAACCAAGAGTTAAGGCGGACTCTGTTACCCGGAATTTCGTGACGGAGAAAACTGGTTGTGGTACTCGGATTCAGTCAATGAAGCGCTTAACCGAGCAGCAAAAGAAGCGCTTAGTTATTTTGGGTTCGGACCTGGACGCGTTATGGAACGATCTCGCGGCAAGCTGGTCGAATTCAAGAAGCGTGTTCTCAGGACGGTGATCAGCGAGATAATCATTGATGCGCAGAGCATTGCGACCTGACCGCTAGAATTTACTGCTCTCCTCAAAATAATGCTTTCGCGAGAATCGCCCCGTGGCTAAGCTCCGAGCATCCGACGATAGCAAAGCCGCTCGTTTCTTGTGCGCCTCGTTTCGTTCGCCACCCCTGACATTGCTTGGCGCCTAGAATGGGCGGTGGGTGCAATGTTTCGCGCCAGAGCCGCGACGCGTAGTCGGTGCGGCCCTTTCCAAACGGATGATGAAAAGGCTCAAAGGACTCCGCTGGTGGATCGTCGGGCTCATCTGTCTTGGGACAATCATTAACTACCTGGCACGCAACTCACTTGCGGTACTCGCCCCGGTGCTGCAAACGAAATTAAGTTTCTCGACCCAGGAATATTCCTACGTCGTGGCAGCGTTCCAGGTCGGGTATACGGTCATGCAATCCGTGTGTGGCTATATACTCGATTTTTTGGGGCTGAAACTTGGGTTTGCTTTATTCGCGGTTCTTTGGTCAGGAGCGAATTTGCTACACGCGCTCGCCGGCGGCTGGGGTTCGCTGGCCTTCTTTCGCGGATTGCTTGGACTAAGCGAAGCCGCGGCTATTCCGGCCGGCATCAAGGCGATCTCAGAATGGTTTCCAGCTAAAGAACGCTCGGTTGCAGTCGGCTATTTCAACGCGGGCACATCGCTCGGGGCCCTGCTGGCACCCCCGCTAGTCATTTGGGTTCTGGTGCAATCCAGCTGGCAGATGGCCTTCATCGTGACAGGCGGCCTGGGCTTCGTCTTTGCCCTTCTTTGGTGGCTGTTTTACCGGACGCCGAGGAATCATTGGTTATTGGGTGATCGGGAACGTGATTACATTCTT
The DNA here is from genome assembly GCA_035601575.1 of Chthoniobacterales bacterium. Classification (GTDB taxonomy): domain Bacteria; phylum Verrucomicrobiota; class Verrucomicrobiia; order Chthoniobacterales; family JAFAMB01; genus DASTDH01. Next base: position 8,605 of record DATNNZ010000224.1, on the reverse strand, counting down.
GCGGGCCAGGAAAGCAAAACGAAATCGGAGGAACGGAAATCGCCACCGGTCTTAGAGATTATTTCTTCCGCCAGGTTTTGGGGAATCGCCATTCCTCGCTTCCTAGCCGAGCCGGCCTGGCAAACCTTTAATTTCTGGATCCCGCTTTACCTGGCGAACGAACGCCACATGAATTTGAAGGAGATCGCTATATTCGCGTGGCTGCCTTTTCTCGCGGCTGATCTCGGCGGGATCTTTGGCGGTTATCTGTCACCGCTCTTGATGAAGTATTTCAACGTGAAACTAATCCCATCGCGAATTGCGGGAATTGTTTTGGGAGCGATACTAATGATCGGACCGGGCTGTATCGGACTGGCTGCCAGTCCTTATCTCGCGATTGCGCTGTTCTGCATTGGGGGCTTCGCGCACCAAATGATTTCTGCGCTGCTCAACACGCTGAGCGCGGATGTGTTTGATCCCCATGAAGTGGCGACGGCCAACGGGCTCACGGGCACCGCCGCCTGGACAGGGGGATTGAGCTTTTCCCTAGTAGTCGGCGCCCTTGCGACAACGATCGGGTATGGCCCCTTGTTTGCCTGTTTAACTTTGTTCGATATTATTGGCGCGACGGTTGTCATTGCGCTGCTCCGCGGCGCTGCCAAGCGCAGCATCATTTAGATCCGGAAACTGCTATGTCCGTCGACGAGATACCGAGTTTTGAAATCACTGAGCGGACCGGAGCTCGGATAACGTTAAAGAGCTCGCAGAACCAGCTGATTCACCTCTTCACCCTAGAGCAGGACATCATCCGTGTACTTGTGCTTCCCGATGGAAAGCTCCGGTTTGCCAGGAGCTGGGCGATCGCGCCGGGACTTGAAGATGTTCCTCTGGCTGGCCGAGACCGCTTCGATCTCGAACATTTTACCTTGCCTGCGTTCGAACTTGTAGAAACGCCTGAACAACTCAAGTTGACGACTGAAAGCATTCGGCTCACCGTCAGGTTGAAGGGCTTTTTCTGCCAATGGGAGACAAAACAAGGCGACCAGTGGGTGCCTGCTGCCGCGGACCGCGCGACCCAAAGCTACAACTTCGGTTGGTGGGATGACCGCGTTTATCACTATCTGAAACGCGAGCCCGAGGAAATGTATTTCGGCCTGGGCGAACGAGCGGGAGACACCAATCGGGCTGGCAAAAGCTACCGACTGACCAACCTAGATGCGATGGGTTACAGTGCCAGAACCACCGACCCGCTCTATAAACACATTCCTTTCTATTTGACTTGGAAACGGCAAAGAAAAACGGGATTCGGTCTCTTCTATGATACCGTAGCCGATTGCACGTTCGACTTCGGCCGCGAACTCGATAACTATCACGGTCATTATCGGTATTTTGTCGCTGACTATGCCGATCTTGATTACTATTTCATTGCGGGTGCCACTCTGGAGGTGGTGGTGCGCCGCTATACTTGGTTGACCGGTCGACCCGCTTTTACTCCGAAATGGGGTTTGGGCTACTCCGGTTCCACCATGGCCTATACCGATGCTCCTGATGCCCAGGGCCAAATGAATGAGTTCCTGGCGCGCTGCCTAGAGCACGACATTCTCTGCGATTCATTCCATCTTTCCTCAGGCTACACGTCGATCGGTGGTAAACGTTATGTGTTCAACTGGGATCGGGGCAAGTTCCCCGACCCGGCTGGTTTCGTCCGCCATTTTCTGGAGCACGGCGTTCGTCTTTGTCCCAATATTAAACCGTGCCTACTACGGGATCACCCTCGGTTTGGTGAGGCCGATTCAATGGGACTTTTCGTGCGTGAGCCGAATGGAAAACCGGCCATGGTCCAGTTCTGGGATGATGTGGGCGCTTATCTCGACTTCACCAATCCGCAGACCGTAGATTGGTGGAAAACGTCAGTCAAGGATGCGTTGCTCCAGTACGGGATCGACGCGACCTGGAATGACAACAATGAGTTCGAGATCTCGAGCCCAACGCCCCAGATCCACGGCTTCGGCCAGCCACGGCGAGCGGTCGAAGCCAAGGTGTTGCAAACCCTCTTGATGATACGAACCTCGAGGGATGCCCAGCGCGAATTCGCGCCTGCCAAGAGGCCATTTCTCGTTTCACGGTCCGGAGCAGTCGGCATGCATCGATATGTGCAGACTTGGTCCGGCGACAACTACACCTCTTGGGAGTCGCTCCGCTACAACATAAAAATGGGCATTGGACTTGCGTTGTCTGGCGTGTCGAATCTGGGGCATGATATTGGCGGTTTCTCGGGACCAGCGCCGGACCAGGAGCTATTCTTGCGCTGGGTTCAATTCGGGATTTTTCTGCCGCGCTTCAGTATCCACTCCTGGAACGATGACGGATCGGCGAATGAGCCCTGGATGTATCCAGAGATCACGCCGTACATTTCTGATTTAATTAAGCTGCGCTACCAGTTGATCCCTTATTTGTATGACTTGCTCTGGCGCTCACACCGCGATTACGCGCCGATCGTCCGGCCAACCTTTCTTGACTTCCCGGACGATGAGCGGTGCTACGAAGAGAATGACGATATGCTGGTGGGAGCGAACTTGCTCGTTGCCGCCGTGGTGGAGCCGGGTCAACTGGCGCGTGACGTCTACTTGCCCAAGGGTTGCGGTTGGTATGATTTCTGGACTGGGGCTTATTTCTCCGGCGGTCAAGAGATTGTTCTACCTGGCCCCTGGGATCACCCGCCGCTGTTGGCCAAGGCGGGATGCGCCGTTCCGCTGAATGTCGCGGAGCAACACTTTTCCAAACGGGACGATCTGCGGGGTTTCTACGTGTGGCCGAATCCTGACAGCGGGCAATTTGAGTGTGAGTGTTTTGAGGATGATGGTGAAAGTGAAAGCCATCGTGAGGGCCATTTCTGGAAATGGCGCCTACGGGTTGACTCTAATTCGTCGCGAATATCGGTGAATCTAGACCGGAGTGGCGAGCCCGATCCAAGAGTCGACCGTGTCTCCTTGCTTTTCCGCCGCCAGGAAAGACGGCCAATCGAGGTCCACGGAGGCAGCATCGTCCGGGAGAGAGAGCGCGGAACGATGCGCGAGTTGTTACTCACGCTGCAATGAAAGCGCCCCATCGCGGTTTTAGCTCAAAGACGAGAGATAAGTGCAGTGAACTTGTTTGACTTGACCGGAAATGTGGCCGTGGTTCTGGGCGCCACCGGCGTGCTTGGTGGCGCGATAGCCGAAGGTCTAGCCGTTGCTGGCGCTAGGGTGGCCGTACTGGGCCGCAACGCAGGACGTGGCGAAGCGAGGGTTCGCTGCATTCAAAACCAGGGGGGCACGGCGGGATTCTTCCCAGCCGACGCCCTCGACCAAAGCTCGCTCTCTGCAGCGCGCGAAGCCGTCTTAAGCCGGTTAGGTGCTCCCACCATTCTCGTGAACGCCGCAGGTGGCAACGACCCCCGCGTGACCGTGACCGCCGAACGGCCCATTGAGGCCATCGACGTCAATGACTGGCGGCAGAATTTCGACCTGAACCTGGTCGGGGGGGCGCTGATCCCGTGCCAGGTGTTTGGCCCCGCGATGAAAACCGATCGCAAAGGCAGCATCATCAACATCGCCAGCGTCTCCGGCCACCTGCCCCTTTCGAGCGTGGTGGCCTATTCGGCCGCCAAGGCGGCACTGCTGAACCTCACCCTGTTTCTGGCGCGAGAATGGGCGCCGTACAATGTCCGGGTCAATTCAATCACGCCCGGCTTTTTCCCTGGGGAGCAAAACCGGCGTTTGCTCTTTAATGAGGATGGAAGTCCCACGTCACGCGGTAAGGTGATTCTGGGCCACACCCCTATGGCGCGGTTCGGGATCCCCTCTGAACTTGCCGGCGCCGCGGTCTTTTTGGCGAGCGAGAAAGCCAGCGGCTTCGTGACCGGCATCGACCTGCGGGTCGACGGCGGATTCCTCTCCCAGACCATCTAACTTGGTGGGAGGTACACTTTGGTTCGAGGCGCGAAGCGCAAAGCGAGGCCACCCACCCTGGAACCCCTGGAACGGTCACACCGCGCCGCATTCCAGCCCGAAGTACGCCTTGGCGTTCTCGAAGCAGATCCCGCGGACCAAGTTGCCAAGAAGTGCCTCGTCCATCGGGATCTCACCGCGTTCCACGTCCGCGCCAAGCAGATTGCAAAGCAGGCGTCGGAAGTATTCGTGACGAGGGTAAGACATGAAACTTCGCGAGTCGGCTAGCATCCCCACAAACCCGCTGAGCAAGCCAACGTTCGAGAGCGCATTCAGCTGCCATTCCATGCCTTCCTTTTGGTCCAGGAACCACCACCCACTGCCAAACTGCAACTTGCCCGGAATAGAGCAGTCCTGGAAATTGCCGATCATGGTAGCCACAACGTAATTGTCGGCGGGATTGAGGTTATACAGGATCATCTTGGGCAGTTTTCCAGCCGTTTCCAACCGATCCAGGTAGCGCACCAACGGTTCGGCTTGCGGCCAGTCGCCGATCGAGTCGTACCCGGTGTCGGGGCCAAACTCAGACAAGCGGCGGCGATTCGTGTTACGCAACGCGCCCAAATGCAATTGCTCGGTCCACCCCGCATCGGCATCCAGTTCGCCAAAGAAGCGCAGCATGAAGCTGCGAAACTTCAAGATCTCCGGCTCACCGGGCGCAGCGCCCAGGCGGGCACGCGCATAAATGGCGCTCGCCTCGGCCAAATCGCACGGCTCCGAATAACAAAACGGGATGCCATGATCGGAAAGTTTGGCTCCCAGGGATCCAAAAAAGTCGTGCCGAGCTTGCAGGGCGTCGAGCAAACCGGTTAGATCTGAACCGCTGCAGCCACTTGCATTCTCCAGGCGCTCCACCCACGTCAGGAACGCGTCGCCTTGATCGATCGCAAACACCTTGTCCGGACGGAACGCCGGGTAAACGCGGGTAGGCAAGCTGCCGGACCGCATCGTTTGGTGGGGCGCGAGGCCGTCGGTCGGATCATCGGTCGTACAAATCACGGAGACGCGGAATTTTTCGAGGATCCGATGGACCGTGAGTTCTTGCAGTTGTTCATTGGCCTGGCCCCAGATGCGCGGCGCTGATGCTTCATTTAAGAGCTCGGTGATGCCGAAGTAACGCCGCAATTCCAGGTGGGTCCAATGGTAGAGCGGGTTGCGAAGCGTGGCTGGAACCGTTCGGGCGTAAGCTAAAAACTTTTCATAGTCGCTGGCGTCGCCGGTGATGAAGCGTTCGGGCACACCGTTGGCGCGCATGGCCCGCCATTTGTAATGATCCCCCGCGAGCCAGATTTGGGTCAGGTTTTCGAAGCGTTTATTCCCGGCAATCTCGGCCGGCGGGATGTGGCAATGATAATCGAAAAGCGGCAGGGGTTGAGCGAACTCGAAGTAGAGCTTTTCGCTTGTGGGGGTCGAGAGCAGAAAATTCTCAGAGAGAAAGGGCTTTACCATGGGTCAACACAGGGGATCGGTGATTGAAGGACAAAGGCGATTGCAACCGCGCTAAGAAATGATTTTGGACGACACCGTTGATGGTCGAGACCACTACCCCTTGCGAGCAAACGGACGAGATGGCATTTGTCAAGTAGCATCGGTTTCATCCAAAAGGGCACCTATGTCCCACCAAACCATCTCCCGGACCAGCCCGGCTGGTTCTTACCTCACTCGCGAGCAGGTGCTCGAGGTGATTAACCAAGCTTGTCCGCCCTCCGAATATCGCGGAAAAAGAGTCCTCCTGATCGTCCCTGACGCGACCAGGACGTGCCCTTTGGACATTTTTTTCGAAGGCATTTTCGACCAGATCGGCGCTGTCGTGGCGGCGCTCGATGTCATGATTGCGCTCGGCACGCACCAACCCATGAGCGAGGAGGCGATCTGCCATCGGCTAGAAATTTCCCTCGAAGAACGCCAGGCAAAATACGGCTCGGTCCGGCTCTTTAATCACGAGTGGAATAACCCCTTAGCCTTGAAGCGCATCGGCACCATTTCCGCCAATGAGATCAAAGACGAGAGCGGCGGGCTGTTTGCGATGGAGGTGCCAGTCAACGTCAATCGTCGGCTTTTTGATTATGATCAGCTCATTATCGTCGGCCCGGTGTTTCCGCACGAAGTGGTGGGGTTTTCCGGGGGCAATAAATACCTGTTTCCAGGCGTTAGCGGTCCCGAAGTACTCAACTTCTTCCACTGGCTCGGGGCGGTGATCACTAACCCCATGATCATTGGCAATAAATACACCCCGGTGCGCAAAGTGGTGGATCGCGCCGGTTCAATGGTCACGGTTCCCAAGCTCTGCTTCTGCATGGTGGTGGATCGCGCGCAATTGGCGGGCATTTTTGTGGGATCGCCAGAAGGCGCTTGGGATCAAGCAAGCGACCTGTCCCGGACGCTGCACATCATTTCCAAGGACCACCCGTTCCACACCGTGCTCTCGTGCGCGCCGCCGATGTATGACGAACTCTGGGTGGGCGGCAAATGCATGTACAAGCTTGAACCGGTCGTGGCCGACGGGGGCGAACTCATTATTTATGCGCCTCACATCCATGAGATCTCGCTGACCCATGGTGCCCTCATCCGCAGAATCGGTTATCATTGCCGGGACTACTTCTTAAAGCAATGGGACAAGTACAAGAGCCTTCCATGGGGCGTGCTGGCGCATTCGACGCACGTACGTGGCATTGGCACCTACGAGGACGGGGTGGAACACTGCCGGGTACAAGTAACGCTGGCCACCGGAATCCCTAGGGAGATTTGCACAGAAATCAACCTCGGTTACCGCGATCCATCAACGATCAACCCACAGGACTTTGCGAATCGCGAGGACGAAGGGCTATTGCTGGTGCCAAAAGCCGGGGAGATGCTCTATCACCTGCGGCAACGCCCGGGTTGGGCCCGCGAGATGTGAAAACGGTCACTTCCAAGGGCAACGGGTAGTTATTGCTTAATATGATGAACGACAATTAAAAACTGCCGGTCAATAGCATAGCGAGTTTTTGGCTGCGTCTGATTCGGGTTCCAAGAATGGGCTTCAATACCAAATGAAACCGAACAATCGGCGCCCATTATGGTGCTTCCAATCCACGGTTTCTTCGCCTTCCTTCCAATCGCCGTGCCCCCAGCCAGTGCTAAAATGACGAGTAACAGGCTCCGGCTTACTCCGAACCGATCGTCCGCTTACTGCCGTACCAGGGGCAGTGCTTGGGTCTCCGGTGGAATGACCGCCCTTCGCGACACTCGATGAGCTACCGCTGTTCGATCCACTCGGTGAATGACCACTGTTAGAGCTGCTCGCGGAATGACTGCCGCTTGAGCCGTGACCGCCAGTTGATGCACTTGAGCCGTGACCGCCACTTGATGCACTTGAGCCACTTGAGCCGTGACCGCCACTTGATGCACCTGAGCCACCCGACCCGCCTGAGCCACTTGACCCACCTGAACCATGCCCCCCGCCATGTGCTGATGCAATGCTGACAAAAGTTGGCAGCGCACTGACCAACGCAATCACAATGGCGCGCTTCAGAGAAGATTTCACATCCATGACCAATAAGAACTCCTTGATCATACGGCCGGCTGGTTACGGATTCAAGGTAACGTCAGTCTTCCGGATTCTTGGCGTTCGTTGGCGTGAATGCTGGCTATGAGATCGATTGCGCTGAAATTCGGGCTGGCCAATTGGGCACGGATTGCGGCACTTGAGACAGGAAAGGACCAATTTCCAAGCTCGGGGCGTACGGAAATACTTCCTCACGAAGGGTGATAATGACAAGTAGCATAGATCACAGAGCCTTTGCGTTTAGGGGTTGAGGGTTAACGCTGCTACATCGGCGCTACTGAGAAAGGAGTCTTGAATGGGACGGCTGGCTTGTTCTAGAGACGAAACTACTCATTGTCGGTGACTCGGTGATGGGTTGCTTATCAAGCGCCGGGGGATGGTGACGCATCTCCCGACGCGCGTTCATTTATTGGTCACTGCGCTCCGGGATAATAAGCCCAAGCCGCAATGCGGCCGCAACACACTGATCCGGGCTGGTAGCTTTGCTGGTCCTTTCTTACCAGCTACGCGTCTTGCGTTACCCTGGGCACTATGCAAAGACAGGGACATTGATGGTCGAGGCTCCGCTCTTCCAAGCGCTATCAAACTTGAGACTGTTTTAGATTGTCAAGCGAAAATATTGGAGGCCGCAGGCTTCAGCGGTTGCCTTGAACGCTTCCATAGCATCCCTGAGTCTCACGCCGGATCAATTCGATGTCTTTGGGCGGCAGGTTCGAGGCAGTTAGCATTATTCCCGAGACTCATCGGCAGGCATTTTCGATCCTTTTGAGCGGTTCGAAAAGGGTTGGGTTCAGCTTCGGCACCATTCTCGAATCCTGCCACTTCTCTGGCTTCGATTGCCGTCTGAAATGCCTGGAGTGCGTCACGCATTTCTTGGATCTCTTTAGCGATCATCTCGTCCTTTTTGGGCGATATATCGGGCGCTGTGAGCAGCACGCCGGTGGCTCGCCGGGCGCGATCAATGCCTGGTATGAGATCGGTCTGCAACGAGCCTGTGGACTGATGATGCTAGAGCGCTCGAGTTTCTACTACCGGAGTCACCCCAGGGATCATCGTGGGTTATCGATGCGAATCAAAGAGTTGGCCATGA
>DATNNZ010000223.1:0-5929 GCA_035601575.1 Chthoniobacterales bacterium | reverse complement strand
TGTGCTTGTACTCAGCGTCTGACATAGAGCAACAGCTTGGAGGGGTACGAACGTAGATCGTGCCTTCGCGCAGAGAGGGCCTTGCCCAATCGCACGCCGACAAACCGGCGCAATCCCGGCCCCTGGAACTATGATGACAGGATGCTCAATCGTGTTGTGCTTCACGAAATAGACCTGCACCTCGAACCTGCGGGAAGCATAGTTGGAAACGATTAGTTGAATCGCTTCCTGTTCGTAGGCAGCCTGAACATTCAATCCCTGCGGAGGCGGCGCCTATAAGGTAAGCCTCAATGCTTCCAGAACTGCGCGTACGGTGGTACGTTCTGCGTCGAGCGGTTCTTGGGATCGGGAGGTGTCCAGCCGGTGGGAGGAAAGGTCCCGGTCTCAAGGGCGTACTCCATTCGACGAAGCCGTTTCTGATTTACCTTCGGGAGCAGGCTTGGGAACCGCTTCTTGGCTGCTTCCTACTTGTCAGCGATCAGTCAAAACCGGCCAGTAATGATCGAAATTAAGGGGCTCAAAACCAGCCACTTTAAGGAAAACAAAACAGCTCCGCGGGACCGGGAAGAAATCGGTTCAATGGGGCATGTCGAATGTCCTCAAAGTGAGCCTGCAAACAACGATATACAGCTTGGCCCAGCGCGGATGGTCGCGGCGGCGAATTGCGAAGGAGTTGGGGATCAATCGCGAAACGGTCGGTCGGTATTTGCGGCTGCCAAAACCGGCCATTTCGACCGCCGACTTTGAGGATGGCGAGGCTCCAAAACCAGCCATTTCGATCACCGGCAATCTAGCAGGGAAGGAGGAGTCAAAACCAGCCATTTCGATTGCCGGCATTGGTGCTGGACGCAGGAGTCGCTGTGAAGCGTTGGCTGAGGTGATTGCCGCTAAGGTCGAGGTGGGCTTGAGTGCCCAGCGCATTTACCAGGATTTGGTGGAGCAAAACGGCTTTAGCGATTCCTATCAATCGGTACAGCGTTTTGTTCGCAAGCTTAAAGGGGCGCAGCCGCAGCGGGTTTGGCGCATGGAAGCTCGGCCCGGTGAGGAAGTGCAGGTAGACTTCGGATTGGGAGCCCCGATTTGGGAAGGGCTTGGCCGGCCACGAAGGAGTTGGGTCTTGCGCATGGTGCTCAGCTACTCGCGCAAAGCCTACAGCGAAGCGGTCCTTCGTCAGGATACCGAAACGTTCCTGCGCTGTCTGGAAAACGGTTTACGGGCCTTTGGCGGCGTGCCGCTGCTCCTGAATTTGGACAACTTAAAAGCGGCGGTTCTCAAGGCCGATTGGTTTGATCCGGAAATTAATCCGAAATTGGCTGACTTCTGCCGGCATTACCGGATCCATGTTATGCCGTGCCGACCCTATAAGCCGCAACACAAAGGTAAAGTGGAACGCGGGGTCGCTTACCTGCGGGCCAACGCACTGAAGGGGCGGCGGTTCAAATCACTAGCTGAAGAAAACCTCTTTCTCGAACATTGGGAAAGCCAGGTTGCCGACAAGCGCATTCATGGCACGACGCGCAAACAGGTCGCAGCCTGTTTCGAACAAGAGCGTCCCTACCTGCAACCACTGCCCGACTCACTCTTTCCCAGCTTCCAGGAAGCCAGGCGCAGCGTCCATCGCGACAGTTACGTCGAAGTGGCGCGCGCCTATTACGAAGTTCCGGCCGAACTTATCGGCCACCAGGTCTGGGTCCGATGGGACAGTCGCTGTGTACGAGTCTTCAACCAGCAGATGGAACAGGTCCAAATCCATAGCCGAGTTGAACCAGGTCGCTTTAGCCATGTCTTAGGCGCCAGAGGCTTACATGCTCCGGTCATCAGTTCCTGCCGCTATTGGATCAGCCGAGCAGCGGTCATAGGCGAGGAATGTGGTCAGTGGGCTCAAGGCGCCTTTGAGCTGCGCGGAGCCGAATCGCTGCGTTCCATCATGGGCTTGTGCGCTCTGATCAAGCAACACTCGGCTACTGCAATCAATACCGCTTGCTCTAAGGCGCTCAAAGCCGGCACCTATCGCTTTAAAGATCTTCGCCGCTTGATCGGCCAACAAAGTGAACAAAAAGCCTTTGCCTTCGCCGACAGCCATCCGCTCATCCGCGATCTGACGGTCTACTCCAATTTTATTAATCGGTTCCACACTCATGAATAATACCCTTAAACAACACGCCCAAACTCTGCATTTATCCGGACTACTTGATAGTCTGCAATTGCGCTTGCAGGAGGCCGAAGCCAATCGGCTACCCTATGCCCAGTTCCTGGAATTACTCTTCCAGGACGAAATCAATATCCGTCATCAACGACTCATTAACCGGCGTCACAAACTAGCCGAGTTCCGTGAACTACGTTCACTGGAGAACTTTGACTTCAGTTTTAATCCCACTATTAACCGCGCCCTGATCTATGAACTAGCTACTGGCCAATTCGTTGCTCAACGTCGTGATGTGCTCCTGGTCGGTCCTCCCGGAGTGGGCAAAAGTCATCTGGTACAGGCTATCGGTCGCGAAGTGCTCAGAGCCGGCTTCCTGGTCCTTTACCGCTCCATCTTTGATTTGGTGCGCGAATTACTCTCCCAGGAAACTCAACTTGGCGAAGGCCGGCTTTTAAAGAAATATCTCAAACCTGATTTACTCATCATCGACGACATGGGGCTCAAAATCCTGCCGCAAAAAAGCGGCGAGATCCTCCTGGAACTCATCATGCGACGTTACGAGAATCGTTCCACTATGATGACCTCCAATCGACCCATCGAAGAATGGGGCAAACTGCTCAGCGATGTGCCTGCGGCCAGCGCCATCCTCGACCGCTTGCTTCATCACGCCGAGATCATTCCCATTAACGGTCGCAGTTACCGGCTCCAACCCAAAACTAAACGTGCTGCTCCCCCAGAGCGCTCCGCATCCTCCAGTTCAAGCCCAAATCCGGCATAAACGGTGCCTCCCTACGGGCTTCCCTCCATTTATTCCGTTTTGGCCTTGATCTGGAGAATGCTCCGCGCAAACGCAGTAACTATATTTTGCATTTAACCGCTGCTCGCTCGTGCCTCGCTCCCATCGCTTAAACCTAAAAAAACTGCCCACGCTAATGAGAGGCAACTTGCCAACTTACCTCAAACCCTTTATTAACCATAAAAGTGGCTGGTTTTGATTCGATAACCACTGGCCGGTTTTGAATTGATCGGTGACACAGATTGAGTGTAGCCTGCTTACCTCACTCTTTGCGTCATTCCGGGCCGCTTCGGCGGCCGGTCGCGCCGCATCGGCAATAGGACTCGCGGTTTCTTTCAGGCTCTCAGCAGCTTCGGCGATATGCTCTTTCGCTTGTTCGGCTATTTTCTCTAAATCGGTTGTTTCGTCCATAAAAAATCTTCTTTTTGGCCATAGCCGACGTCGCGCGGGAGATGAACTCGGAAGAGGGTTTAACTCGCGTGAGGTTTCAACGGCAAACGCCCATAGTGTTCGCACCAGAGGCTTCGTACGGGTTTCCACTTAAAGATGCTGGCGTAACAAAATTGGCGGCACGGAATAAAATTGTTTCAAATCAACCTGGGCGGCTGACGTCGTATCGCGGTGCTTCTGGCATACGGCCTATTCTAAACGGCCAGAGAGATCCCGGATTGCGAACCGCGTTAAGGAATCAAACTCGCGGAACGTATGAATAGCTCTGAGAGAGAAAAACGGCAGTTGTCAGAGCGCTTTGCTATTTCCAGGCAACAGCTTAGCGAGTCATCCAAGGATATCCGGCACGCGTTCGAATTTGATCGCTACAGACATTTCTTACGGAAGTCGATAGGCGAAAATATCTATGCATGGATGAGCTGCACTGCAATCCTCGGATGGGTACTTTCAAGAATTCCGGCGAAAAAGGAGAAGATCTATGTACTGCCGCACGGACAAAGCCATCATTTCCGAGAGCAAAAGATCAGGAAGAGGAATCGGAAAGCTACGTCCAAAATTCTGTCTTCAGCAGTAGATCTTGTCTTAGCGGTAAGCCTGAAACTACTGGGACAGCACTTGAAATCTTGGAGCCGCGCTCTCACGGAAGCGAATCCGGCGTCCGGAGCAGCTGTCGCATCCAGACCTTCAAGTAAAACCGAGCGGGAAACACTGACCGGGCCGTTCGACATGCCCCGAGAGGCGAGCGCTGACACCCATCGGGCAAGTAAGTCTGTGCTCGCCGGGTTGGTAAGTCTTTTCAGAAAGACCGCCGAGGAATGGATACAAGATAAATGTCCGCAGTTGGGCGCTGCCTTGGCCTATTATACTATTTTTTCGTTAGCTCCAATGGTGTTGGTGCTTTTGGCCGTTTTTGGACTAATCTACGGAGGGAGTGAGCAGGCTCGAGAAAAGATTACCGATCAATTGCGCTACTTCCTCGATCCGAGCGGAGTAAAGGTCTTCCAAGACATCGCGGCTAATGCGTCGGAGCCAAAGGGAGGCATTCTGGCAGCCGCATTCGGAATCATTATTGCTCTATTCGGCGCGAGCGGCGTTTTCGGTCAACTTCAGGATGCCTTGAATACGATTTGGGGAGTTAAGCCCAAACCAGGCGGAGGGATTTGGGGCTTCTTGCGGGCCCGATTCCTGTCATTTGCGATGGTAGGCGGCGTTTGTTTCCTCCTGCTCGTGTCTTTGACAGTGGAAAGCGTACTAAGAGGCCTAAACACTTACCTCGAAAATATGCTTGCCGGAGGTCATTTCTTGGCGTTGGCTGTCTTCTTCATATTCGATCTTGCGGTAATCATACTACTATTCGCCATGATTTTCCGGTACCTGCCGGATGTGAAGATCGGCTGGCGAGATGTTTGGCTTGGTGCGGCCCTGACGGCGGTCCTCTTTGCCGTTGGTAAGTTCATTCTGGGTCTATACTTGGGTAGTGGCGCAGCCGGTTCGGCATACGGCGCGGCTAGTTCGCTGATTACCTTGCTACTCTGGATCTTTTATTCTGCCCAGATCCTGCTCTTCGGCGCAGAGTTCACTCAAGTTTACAGCAATACGTATGGCTCACAGGTGAAGCCGCAGCAGCACGCAATCATGGTGGAGAGAAGTGAAATCGAGGTGCCGACGAATGGCTAAGGGTGAGTGAATCAATCTGAGATCGCGGATCGCCAGAGCCAAACTTGCCAAGCGATTTTGCGCGCTTCAGTCCTCCTCAACTGGCACAGAGCCCAAGCTGCTTTTGCCCTGCTCGCACTTGCTTTGCAGTGCCGTGCGCAGCTCTTCGGCTTTAGCATCCGAGGCTTCTTCGGCTTTCTGGGCCGCCGCGTCGTCAGAGGATTTACTTGGTGATTTTGTGTCTTTTTCGGGCGTTGGTTCTTCGTTCATCCAGTGTGCCTTCTTTTCGCGGGCATCCATGCGGTGTCTGATCCCCAAAGGGTTCGAAGTTCTAAAGCTTGCCGGCCGCCTAAACCGCAGAAGTCCCTTGCGGTGCGTTCCCTCGCTCCTCCCTTGGTTGCGCTTCGTCTTTTGCGCTTTGCTCCTCTTTAAGCGCGTGCTCGTACCAGCGGGCACGGAGGAACCGAAGCAAGAAGCAAGCTGCCTTGACGCACTCCTCTAGGACCTTGGCGGCGAACACCCCGAAGAACCCAAACGGGGCAAGCAGGCCTAACCCGACCGCGGCCGGTAAGCCGACTGCGTAGGTTGCGGCCAAGTTACCCACCAGCACAAACCGGGTGTCGCAGCCACTGGCCAACACGCCGTTGCCCAGCACGCTGCTCAAGACCTTGGCCGGTTGCGTCACAGCCATCAGGAGCACGCCCCAGAAAGCCAACTGAAGAACCTCCTGACCTACCTTTGGGTAAAACGCGGGGAGCAAAAAGCTCGACCCCGCGTACAGCGTGCCAAGCGCGACGCCGGCCAAGAGGCCAAAACGAATCGTGAGCCACGCGTTCGCCTTTGCAGCCCGTAGCGAGCCTACCCCCAGCGCGTGCCCGATC
>DATNNZ010000222.1:0-4181 GCA_035601575.1 Chthoniobacterales bacterium | reverse complement strand
TGTTCATTGGAGTCAAAACATGATGGTCACAATCGCGACGCCAACAACAGTGCGAGATTCGCAAGGTTGGACAAAACCTAGCGCAACGTCGAAAAGCTTCAGGCGAGCCGAAGATCGTAGAAACGCGGCAATTCTTGGTGGCCGCTTACTGCGTAGAAAACGCCTGCTTCTTGCTGCTTTGCGAGTCTGGGAACTCAAGCATCGCGTTTACGATTAGCGTGGTGATGTCGGAAGAAGGTTAAACATATTATGAAAAAGTACTTATTCTTGGGATTTGGGATGGCGATTTTGGGCACCGCTACGGTTTCGGTCATTGCGCAGGGCCAAAGGAATGACACGAATTCGTCAAGCTCCGGATATGTCCAAACGAGCAAAATAATCGGTACCAACGTGAAGACGGCGCAAGGTGAACAAATCGGGGCGGTCAAAGATGTCGTTCTCGATCGCAACACCGGGTGCATAGCATATACGGTCCTCTCTGGTGACGGCACGGCCGGAACGGCCAAAATAGTCGCCGTTCCCTGGGCGATGTATTCCAGTAATGAATCAGGCGGTCTCATCGTGAGTGTCGACCGCGATAGGATTTACAGTGGCCCCGCATTCGATTATTCACGCATCGATGAATATTCGACGGCCGAATACATCGATAATCTAAATTCGTATTTCGGCGTTTCGGCTGGAGTCGTGAGTTCCGCGGCTACAACAGAAGCAACAACTACCTCGACGGGAAGAGGCAAAGCCGAAACTTCCGCTTCACCGACTCAGAACACTTCCCCGAAAGTCGGGACTTCGCCACGGACGACCAGAAACCCGACCGCAAAAGCGGCGCCCCGCGAAACCGCAGCCGGAGGAGCGGCTACAACGGAATCGCCAAGAGAAAGTGCTTCTCCGACAGGCAAGCGCGGCACGGCTTATAAAGAAACCCCGGCGGGGGAGCCCAGAGCCACTCCAGTGTCACAGGGGCGTCGAACCGGAGCCGGCCGGGAGAGGACAGGAGAATCACCGCCAGAAAGCTCTGAAAGATCTTCCCCCGAGGGCAAACAGGGCACTCGCGAACGCCCTACGAGAGAGACAACCGAACCAAGTGCTACCCCGCTTGAGCAAAGATAGATATGCGAACGATCCTATTTATAATTCTCATCGTCTTACTGATCGGGGCGCTGCCGGCATGGCCGTACAGCTCCGGGTGGGGCTACTATCCAACGGGCGGCCTGGGATTAATTCTCTTGATTTTGATAATTCTAGCCGTGCTTGGGGTAATCTGAATGTTTGCCTCGCGCGTGCGCCTTCTTTGTGAAAGGAGTCAAAATGCAGTTAAATGGTAAGCTTAAACAAGCAGGAGCCACCGGTTACATCCTACTTTGGCTGTTAGGTATTCCGATTCCGATCCTATTGCTCATATACCTTTTGCGAGGCTGTACATAGGACTGCAACTCGCCGAACGAGCGGGACGTTGAGTAAACTTTTTGCAGAAAGGAAAGCAGTGAGATGAATACCACAGGGCTCGTCATTTTTATAGTCACCATTGTAGCGATGGCACTCGCGCTCGTCATTTTTCTCTATCTTCGTCGCCGCCGGACGGAAAATCTGCGAAATCAGTTCGGTCCCGAATACAAACGTACTCTGGATCGGTACGGTGATCAAAGCAAGGCCGAGAGGGAATTGGCCGCACGCGAGAAGCGCGTTCACAAATTGGAGATTCGTCCACTTACGGCCGACGAGCAGGCCCGTTTTACTCATGCGTGGAAAAAAACGCAGGCGCTTTTCGTCGATGAACCGTCTCACACGGTGCGTGAAGCCGATACCCTAGTCAAAGAAGTGATGCAAACGCTCGGTTACCCCGTGGGCGATTTCGAGCAGCGCGCCGCCGACATCTCGGTGGACCATCCCAAGGTAGTTGCCAATTATCGGTCAGCGCGCGACATCGCCCAGCGAAATAACTCCGGCCGCGCTACGACCGAAGACCTGCGACAAGCCGTGGTGCAGTATCGATCACTCTTCGAAGAGCTTTTAGAGGTCCAATCACCATAACATAAGGAGGCAGTCTGATGATAAATCCGGATGATAAACATAAAGATACGACAACCGCCGAGATCGGCGGGGATCAGCGCGAGGCAGACGAACTAAACGATACAGTCAGTGAAGAACGAGCGCCAAGTCGACCTCGTTCGACGGCAGAAGTCGCAAAAGGTCTGGATCGTTCCGGAGATCGGAACAGATTCCGCGACGATGCAGCGACGCTGTTCCCCGAAAAGGAAACGAGCAACTTTCGGACGCGTTGGACGGATATTCAAACTGGTTTTGTTGACCAACCACGCAGGTCAGTGGAAGAAGCCGACGGACTTGTCGCCGAGGTGATCAAACGTTTGGCGAACAGTTTTGCGGAAGAGCGGTCGAGGTTGGAAGGTCAGTGGGGCCGCGGAGACGACGTGTCCACCGAAGATCTGCGGGTAGCTCTACAACGTTATCGCACGTTCTTCGACCGACTACTGAATGTTTAGTTCTGCTCAAAAGGAGTGACTGACGGTTCCGAACAACTCCCCGCGCGCGCGAAGGCGCACACTGCGCTGTGCAGAACAGACAGAAACCTGATTATTTCGGGTTGGCCGGCTCGACGAGGAAAAACCGCACTGAATACTTCTGTCTTGTGATATCGCGAGCCGGCCAACTTTTTCCGTCGTAACGCGACGACAAAATTCACAGGGATTTTCTGATAAAGCGCACCGGTGCCCGGTGTCACCCCTACCCCCTTTTCTAAAGTTCAATGACGCCGTGAGGCTGGCCTCTCAAAATCCGGTCAAAACCAAAAGTATCACGTCCGCTTGAGATGGCCGTTGGCTTCACCGATTGGTTGGGTCTTGTGCCTCGTACGAAGGGAATCGAGGCTCTACAGACCAGAGCCCCAAAAGAAAATGTAGAGAAATGCGAAACAATAAAACACCGCCGCCTCGCCACCATTGGCGATAGGGAAAAAACCTCGACCGGCGGAACCCAAAAAGTAGGCCACAGCCATTTCACCCGAGATGAACTGATAGATTGTATTGGTAGAACGGTCGCCGGGGCGACAGGTCGTGGGTTCAAATCCCGCCAGCCCGAGTATTTTCGACTGTTTGAATTAAGGTTGAACCAGGCGCCAGTCAGCCTGCACAATCAAAGTGTCCTCCCATGAACCCAAAGCGGTCGCGATTAGCGGCACTCGCCTTAGTCGGAGTAATTCAACTTCCGGTACCGCCCGGCCGGGCCGATGCGCGCAGCAGCAACAACACGGTCCGACTGAACGTCATCGCGTTGGAGCACGCTCGCCAATTGATCGGTCAAGGACGCTTCGTTTCTGACCACAAAGGACTCTGGAAAACGGATCAACCTTCGACCGACGAGGAAAACGAATTTATTCGCCTCTACGGCTTTGCTGAGTACGCGAAATGGCATCTTGGTATTGACGAAAGACACGCCATGAACAGCAAAGCCCGATACAAATTTCCCTACGGCGACTTTGAGAGCATCCATCGCTGCGGTCTGCTGGCGGTGAAAAGCAGAGCTCGCGAATATCGGCATGCCGATATTGAAAACGCAGCGGCCCACCTGCTTGGAATGATCAATTCACGAAACCCAAGTCGTCAAAAAAGCATCGATTAATTCCGGTAAATCGTCGCTGTAGCCGCCTTCAAGGATTGCCGCGGCAGGTAGATCGATCTCCGCCAGCCACTTTCCAAAGGTGGCAAAGTCCTCCGTTTCCAGGGTCATTTCTGTCAGCGGATCTCCTGAATACGCGTCGAAGCCGGCCGAAACGAGCAACAATCCGGGTTTTGCGAGCAGAAGCTTTTGGAGTGCGCGCTCGATCGCATTGACGTGCTCGGCGCGAGGCGTGTTCGGCGCGAGCGGATAATTGTCGATGTTCGCGAATGATTGTGCGCCGGTTCCAGGATAGGCCGGAAATTGATGAATCGATGCGAAGGTGAGCCGGGGATTATGCGCGACGACATCCTCCGTCCCGTTCCCGTGATGGGCGTCAAAGTCCCAGATGGCAACGCGCTCGACACCGCTGTCGAGGGCGGCAAGGGCCGCGATAGCTATGTTACTGAAATAACAGAAACCCATCGCTCGATTCCGCGTCGCGTGATGCCCCGGCGGTCGCATGAGGCTAAAGGCGTGCTCCCCGCGGACGCCGGCAAGCGCGGTCT
>DATNNZ010000221.1:0-6903 GCA_035601575.1 Chthoniobacterales bacterium | reverse complement strand
CAGGCTGAAGAGGAGATACTCCCAAGCCGAACGGCCGGAAGATTGCCCAGCGGCAGCGCTCAAGCCTGCCTTACCTGCGGCTCCCAGATAAACATAGAGCAACGTTCCAGGAAGTGTGCCGATCCAACTAGCCAGGACGTAAGGCCAGAATCTGACCGCAGTGAGTCCATAAAAATAGTTGCTCACGTTAAATGAAATAAGCGGGCTTAAACGCAGGAGAAATACAAGTTTGGCGCCCTGCTCGCCGATCGCCCGATCGATCTGCTTGAACTTTATGTTGCTGCTCACTTTTTGTTCAATCTTGCCCCGTCGGTCGTATTCCCTCGCGGAGGCGCAGAGACCAAGATATCTCGAACGTTTTTCACGTAACTCTTTGTCTTTCCATACTAGGTGAGGTGCTGAGCAGGGCCTCTATTCCCTAATCTTCGGCGAGCTTGCGAATCGAATGCAAAAGTGAGTTTCGTCGGACCTTATGTTCCGGAATAGAACCGGATTCGAATCCCGTTAGGTCGCCAAATAAGTAAAGAAGAACAGCGCACCTCCTACTCAACTCGGCGATCTGATCCCTTTTCACCAAAAGCTTAATTCCGAACACCCGGACATGAATCCAATTCTTTGGGATTATAGCAGTCCCTTTTTATTCCTGGGGGCATGTTGGCGAACGGTGGCGGTTACATCTTCGGAAAAACAACCGATGGATACGATCCTCGCAACGTCGGAGTGGCGACGGAAGGAGCGATCCAATGCGCGGTCTGAGACGATCTCTCCGTTGCGCAAGTGAGTAAAGTGCCCCATGAACTTGGTTCATTCGTCAACCTCAATCAATAGGTCGGCGATCTTGATGGCGGTAGCATCGCATAAACCTCTTGCGTGAGTCGCCCCAGTGGCTTCGGCCCCTGATCATCCGGGTGGACCAATTCTTTTACCTGGCCATCCGTGTCGGATCTACATGAGCAATCGGCCGAACACGATCAACTTGGTCGAAGGTGCTACCCCAGAAAGCTTTCTTCACGTTTCGGCTTTGGAAGAAATCGTGCGGGAAACCGAGCTCAATATTACTCACCTCGTCGAGCAACTGCATTTCTTTCTCTGTGAGAGTCCATCCGAGTGCTGCAAGGCTATCTTCAATCTGTGATATCTTGCTGGTACCGATGATCGGAATGGTACCTTTTTGACGAACCCAGTTTAGGGCGACCTGTGCTGAACTTCTTCCACTCACCTCCGCCAACTCTGCAACCGCGTCCGCGATTCCAAGTTCTCGCGGGCCGTACTTCTTTTCATTCCGACGCTCAGCTAGCCTTTCGAACTCCGCCTCGCGCTCGCGAGGCTCGAAGTTTTTCTTGTTGAACTTTCGAGTAAGAAGCCCCGCGCCGAGAACCGACCAGGGGGTGATCGTCAAGCCAAATCCCTGTGCCATCGGAAGGAGTTCACGCTCCGGAGTGCGCTGGATAAGGCTATATTCGATCTGTAGTGCAATGAAAGGTGTCCAGTTTTTAAGCTCAGCAAGAGTGTTTGCTTGGGAAACAACCCAGGCGGGGTGGTCGGACACGCCGATATACAACACTTTTCCTGAGCGAATCAGTGCATCGAGTCCCCGCATGACTTCCTCGATCGGGGTTACCGAATCCCACATGTGAACCCAGAGCAGATCGATGTAATCGGTCTGCAACCTCTTCAGGCTGGCTTCGACGGATTGGACCATGCTCTTGCGACTGTTTCCTCCGCCGTTGGGGTCATCTGACCGCATGTTAGCCGTGTATTTAGTCGCAACTATGAAACGGTCCCTTTCTCCAGTGGAGGCGATGAATTCGCCGAGGTGCGTTTCGCTTGTTCCGCCGGTATAGTCGTTTGCGGTATCAATAAAATTCCCCCCGGCTTCTATAAACGCGTGGAACAGTTTCCGGCTTGTTGACTTGTCCGCCACGCCGTCCTCGTTTTCTTGACCGAATGTCATTGTACCGAGAGCTAACTCGCTGACGCGAAGCCCACTGTTTCCTAACAATTTGTAGCGCATAATCGGTAGGATGATCCGGTTCCCTACTCGTGATGTGGAAGCTCAATAAGCAGCTCGCGCCGAAAGCGGAGGCGCAACGCTCCAGCCTTCCCACATTGTACGTTGAGGTTCGCAGTGCGAAAGCCACGCACATACAGCTCATCTGCCACGGTCGCAGTTCAGCTGTGATTCTACCCCCTTTAAGTATCTTAAAGCGGTCCTCGCGATTTGGTCCGGGTCTGCTGCTCGGCTATCCAGGCCAATTTCCATAGTCAGGTATCCGCCATACCCGCACTCGTTTAACGCTTGCATAAGTCCGATCCAGTCCACTCGACCTTCGCCGGGAATTACTCGATTGCTGTCTGATACGTGGACGTGCACTAGATCTCCTCGCATCACTCGAACGTAGTCCGCTGGTATCTCGTTGCGATAAAGTGCGTGAAGAGTATCGAACATCACTTTGACGTTGTCTCGCGCAACGCTCCGCATCAATTCCAATGCATCGTCTGCAGTCTCAATGAGGTTGGTGGCGGCTGCGGTCGGTTCCACCACAATCGTGATCCCTTTGTTGTTTGCGTGTGAGGCTATCCGATCCAAGCAGTCTCTGCTCCGATCCCAAGCTTGTTGGCGACTCGTGCCAAAAATTTGCCAACCTGCGATGTACAGAACCTTTTCCGCACCGAGATCGAACGCGAGATCAATCACCTCGTTATAATATCGGACGGTGGCCTCCCTCTCTTCTGCCAAAGGGGAAGCTGGGTTAAACCCTGGTCCTCCTCCGGGAGTTGCCAGCAGGCTAACGGCTTGGAGACCGCAATCGGTCAACAGAGCTCGCAGCTCGGCTCTTCTTTCCTTGTTCAAGTATGCTGGCCACGCGTGCGGCGCGGCACAACCGATCTCGACTCCGTCGTAACCAATTGCTGCAATCCGCCGAATCGCCTCATCCAGCGGATAGCAAGGCAGCCACGCGGGAAAGCTGCTGTAGGCCCACGTGTTGAAAGCGTACTTCATAATTTTCTCTGGAGCGCAAAAAACCTGGCCGTCATCGTATCCAACTGCATCGTCAGAAGTATTTTCGTGCGATTTCGCAGGCCGGCTTCTTTCAACGAGTCACTGGGTCCCAATCCCGGAGACGTCGTTCCAGCAACGAAAGAAAGAAGAGTATGTACCGCTCCCGTTTGGATGAAACCGCTTTGAAGCGTTTTAATCAACCTATTTCATCTCCGCATAGCGGTCCGCCTCTTGTAAATTGGATTTTTCAATCACCACGGGAGTTAGCAACTTTCCCTCGATCGGTTTGTTCTCGCGCAGATAGGACACCAACGAATCGAGAGCCATCCTTACTTGGGCGACGGGGAATTGAACGGAACCAGCCATTTCGCCGTCTTTGATTTTTACGAGAGCTTCGGGTAGCCCGTCGATGCCTAAAACCAAGATCTTACCCGTAGGTATGCCCATTTGGTGAAGCGCCTCAAGCGCTCCTAACGCCATGTCATCGTTGGCGGCAATAATTGCGTCTGGCGTATAGCCGAGAGAAGTCAATACATTCTGTGTCACAGTGAGGCTTTCCGAACGTGCCCAATTGGCGGTCTGTTCCGCCACGATTTTATACTTTTCTCCGGCCGCCTTTATGGTGTCATGGACGCCTTTCGCCCGATCAATAGCCGCACTGCCACCCGGCTTGCCTGTAATAAAAACGATATTGGCTCCATTCGGAAATTTGCCGATCACGTATTGGGCGAGGGCAGCCGCTCCCGCAACGTTATCCAAACAAAAGAATGGAACCGGTTTACTGGCGCCCTCGACGTATCGATCGAAACTAACGACCGGGATTCCAGACTCGAGCACATCATTAACCGCCGCCGTCAGAGCCCTTACATCATTGGGATCCAGAACGATGCCGTCCACACCCTGGCTCACTGCGTTTCGCAGATCGCTCGATTGTTTTGGCGAGCTTCCTTGCCCGTCCTGGACAATAAGTTCGACATTCAGCTTTTGGGCTTCCTCTTTGGCTGTTTTTGCCGCTACTGCGAGCCAGGAGAACTCAAGGCTTGGGCTACTATAGACGATTCGCAGTTTATTTTCCTGCGTGTGGCCAACGGTCAACAACGATGTTACCAACATCATGGTGACGAGCAAAACTCGAAACGGTCTATCTTGATTCATATTCGCTGGAGGGGATATTTGTTTTTCCATAGATTCCGAGAGTGGCGATCTGGGATTTTCTCGAGCTATTCAACCGACGCGACTCAACCTTCAGAAACTTTCGTCGGCCCAGGGGTCAAAACCTTACAAAGAAGTTGGTCCGATCGTTTGTTGACCTACGAAATCGGTCCTGCAATCGATCGACAAAAGCCGCTTTTACTCGTGAATCGCCGGTCGAAAATCCTCGAAGAGTTTCGGAGAAAATTCAGTGGGTTCAGTGACGGCGATGTCGAGCGCTTGCTGAAGCAAGCCCTCGGTTGTGAGCAGGTACCCAATTAGGGACGCCTATGGAGGGACTGAATCCCCTGAAACGGAGCCACCAAATTCCGCGAAGCCATGACAGATACGGAAGCAAAGTGAAAGTCGTTTCCCAATCCTGACAGATGCAACGAACACAGGGAATATGTTCTGCGACTCGACATCTGAATTCTGAAGGAATGAAACGTTTATTCGCAGTGATTGTCTGGCTTTTGCTCTACTCCTCGACGTTTGGCATGGAAGCGTGGGAATCGAACTACACGCGACTGCTGCAGAAGTACGTGAAAACCTCAGGAGTCTCGTACTCAGTTTGGAAAGAGAACAGCGCTGATGTTCAAGCCTTAAAGGAAATCATAAATCAGATCGGTGCCAGCGGTCCGTCGTCGCAAGAGCGCGAGGCTCAGTTGGCCTATTATATCAACGCTTATAACGCTTTAGTGCTCGCGGGCGTTTTGGATCGCTATCCCCTCAGAAGCGTGCGTGATGTTGCGCCTTTCTACGGCTTTTTTACTCAGAACAACATCACCGTTGCCGGAAACAGGACGAGCCTCTATGCGCTGGAGAGGAAGCTGCTCATTCCGAGGTTTCAGGAGCCGCGCATTCATTTCGCCATTAACTGCGCAAGCCGGAGTTGCCCCCCTCTCCGATCAGAGGCCCTCGTCCTACACAACCTATCGCCAGTTCGTGATCCTGGATCGATGGGTGCGAAGATTCTCCGCCAAAGAGTTTCACCCGGTTTCGCCGATAAAATTTCTGCGACTGGCGTTTAGTTCGCCAGTTTACTCCTGGATCGACATGGTCAATCTCCCACTCGGATTTTTGTACTGGGTTCTGCAATTTTTTCAGCATCGCTTCTATGAAATTGACCTCTTCGTACGAGTCCCAAAACTTCTCATTCCAGTCTACTTTTTTCAGGGTCGTTATGATCATCTTCTGTCGGCCTCTGTGGCTGAGCGATACTTCCAGAACTTGGAAGCGCCTTCTGGGAAGCGTCTCGTTTGGTTTGAAAATTCGGGCCATTGGCCGCAACTCGAACAGGCGAAGAAATACCGAGAAGAAATCCAGTCAGTATTGTTGGCGCAAAAAAGGAAGAAAACCGATCGTCGATGCCTCTCCCGTTAAAACATACTAAAGTGACAACACTATTGCGCAGGCTCGATATTGCGGAGTGGAATCGCGTTCACATTGCAATTACCGCCGCTCTCGGCGTTGGCTGGTTGTTGGATGCGTTTGAGGTCACGATCGTCAATAATGTGATCGGTACATTTCGTAACCTGTGGCATCTCACCAACCTGCAGGCCTCGTGGATTCTGAGTATCTGGTTCGTGGGAATTATGGCCGGTGCCTATGGGTTTGGTTATCTCGCTGACCGTTTCGGACGTAGGCGCTTGTTCCTGCTCACATTGCTGCTGTACGGTGTCTTTACGCTGTTGACCGCGTTTGCCTGGGACTATGTCTCACTGATGGTGTTGCGTTTGCTTACGGCAGTTGGCGTCGGAGCTGAGTACGCCGCCATAAACGCGGCGATCAGCGAATTCATTCCTGCCCGTCATCGCGGCAAGGCCAATGCTACCGTGATGAATTTCTGGCCGCTGGGCGCAATTTTGGCAGCACTGGTGACTCTCTACGTCCTTAACGAGCTGCCGTCCGACGTCGGCTGGAGAGCGGCCTTCGGCTTCGGGGCGGTGATCGCACTCTGTACCGGATTGCTTCGCCGTTACATCCCGGAATCGCCTCGTTGGCTGCTGGCCCGGGGAAATCTGGAGGCAGCCGAAGCCGTGGTCAAAAACGTGGAGAAGGGTCATTTCGAGGATTCTGATGGGGCTACTGGATTAATCAAAGGCAACGCAAAGTCCAGCAAGCACAGCAGTTTCTGGCAACAGAGCCGCGAATTGGTCATGTGTTATCCCGGCCGCGTAGCGCTGGGCAGTTTTCTGGATTTCTCCGAGGCGGCCGGCTATTACGGCTTGTTTGCGTTTTTGGCTCTTTTTATTCTACCAGCCGTCGCGGTGGCGCCGAGCTTCGTTCCCTGGTTTTATCTAATCGGTAATCTCGGCGCGCTGGTCGGCGGAATTGCGGCCGCGGCAATGCTCGATAGGATCGGTCGCAAGATCACCGTACCTGCGTTTTATACCTTGGCTGCGTTGGGGGTCCTGCTGCTAGCAGCCGCTACGGGCACCGGTGACTGGCGTTGGGTACTGGCGGCTTTTACGTTAGCCAATCTTTTTGCAACTGGGAGTTGGGTTTCGGCGTATCCTACGTTTTCGGAAATATTCCCCACTCATTTGCGTTCCACGGGCATCGGTTTGTCGGTCGCCGTGGGACGCATTGGCGCTTTCGTTGCTCCACTGGCATTGACCATCGTAGCAAATGCGGCGGGAATGTTAGCAGCACTAGCTCTACTAGCGGCTTTCTGGCTGATCGGAGTTATTGCAATGATACCCTGG
>DATNNZ010000220.1:0-3388 GCA_035601575.1 Chthoniobacterales bacterium | reverse complement strand
CGAGTCGGGGTCAGGTACCCGAGCTGTGGTGGAAAGTGTGTTGAAGGATGGCGGAGTCAATCCGAGGAAGTTGGATCAGCGTTTTGAATTAGGAAGCAACGAATCGATCAAATCACTGGTGATTGGGGGTCTTGGGGTGGGTTTCTTTTCCTGTTGGGACATTCAACAGGAAATTGCTATGGGACTCGTCCGCCAGATCAACATTCCTGGTCTTCGAATTCAACGGATGTTTTCTTGGGCCCTGCCCAGCGGCGAGCTTGGGGGGCTCCCTGGTGAATTCTATCAGTTCGCCAATTCGATCCGAAGCGAGTTATCGGCGGTGAGCGTCCACCCCTTAATAGAGGCTGCCTGAGAAACGAAGCGGGGACCCTGGGTAAGAGATGGTGATTGTCCGGCAGAACGATCCGGCCAGCTATCGTTCTGGCTGATATGTGATCAGAACATCCGATTACCGCTTAAGGGTGCCAGAGGCCACAATCTTCCTAGAAAGATTGTTTATGAAAGTAATCAAGGGTTCACTGGCCGGTCCAGTCTTGGCCGGCATTCGGATGAAAAAACTGGTTTGGCAAGGTTCGGATGCGAGCCGTGGTGCCTCAGAAAGCAGACGAAAAGGGGTTAATAGTGATCATCGAAGAAGCGAATAAGAGCAAGCTTCAGGATTGCGAGCTAGGCAGTTCAGGAGAGGTCTTCGAAAACGACCCGACTGGAAACATTATTGACTTCGAATCGGGTCGCAAGGCGCTGGAGAAGAATGGCTTTGATAATGAGCAAAATCGCGTGAAACTGATCGAGCGCAGTCGTGTACCTTCCAGATTACCGGGAGATCGGCTTGAGTTTTTGCTGACGATTGTGTTGTTTGTCGGGTTGCTGTCGGGCTTGGTCGACGGAGTTATTACTTCGTGGCGGTTCTGATAGCTACCGTTTTCGCCCGTTTAAGCCGTAGACTGATTGGTCAGATGCTTGCGCGGCGGCCGAGGCAGCCAACTATCGGGGGCTGAGCTTGACACGGATATTTCTCTATGTAACACGTGTAACTTGCATTCCATTATCGCCAAAGATCCCCCACGAAGTGTCAATCTCTTCCTAAGAAGGGATTGGCGGCCATAGCGAAAGCCGATTTACGCAAAAGCTCGCGGCGATAATTCGAGCCGGAGATTCGGAAGAGATGTGCTAATATTTTCGTTCTCCTTGAGCATGCGAATCCGGTTCCTATCGTACGACATCATTTTCCTTCTCGCGCTTCTAAGTGCAGTTTCAGCCAGTGGAGAAGAGGGCGGACCACTGCGGCGAGAAAAAGAAATTCCATTGTCAGGTGTCGAAGGACGGATTGACCACTTCTCGATCGATGAGGGCGGACAACGCTTATTTATTGCCGCTCTTGGTAATGGTTCTGTCGAAATCGTCGACATCCGAAAAGGAGAACGCACCGCCGAGATCAAAGGTCTCAAGGAACCACAAGGCGTCTCCTACGATCCTAAAACTGACCGGCTCTATGTTGCTACGGCACGAGACGGGGAGCTTCGAATCTACGACGGAAAATCGTTCGCTCTGCAAGGCACGCTAGAGTTTGGTAGTGACGCTGACAACGTGCGGTACGATCGGAAAACCGGCGACATTTGGGTCGGCTATGGGCACGGTGGACTCGGAATCGTAAATTCAGCTGGGCAAAAAGTTGGATTGATCTCGCTCGGCAGTCATCCCGAAGCATTCCTGTTCGAAGAAACCGGAGATCGTGTCTACGTAAATGTTCCCGGCCAGTTTGGGGTCACCGTAGTTGATCGAAAGAAGCGTGCTGCGATTGGCAAATGGGGACTTGGAGGGTCGTTAGCAAACTATCCAATGGCCTTAGATGACGCCGGCGGACGGCTGTTCGTCGGATGCAGAGTACCTGCTCGGCTGGTTGTTCTAGATACCACTTCGGGACGAATCGCTGTCATGTTGCCTACTGTGGGTGATACCGACGACGTTTTTTTCGACGCTAATCGGCGATTAGTCTATGTCATAGGTGGCGAAGGTGCGGTGGAGGTTTTCCGGCAGCGTGATCCGGATCGTTACGACAGCATCGGAAGAACGCCTACGGCCTCGGGCGCTCGTACTGGCTTCTTCGCGCCAAATTCTCATCGCCTCTACGTGGCGGTGCCTCATCGAGGACCGCAGGCCGCCAAGGTCTCGGTTTACGCGACCGACGGTCGGTAACGATTGTCGAGATAATTTGAACGCGTGCCCTTTTCGAAAGTTCGGTCCTTTTGCATGCCGTTACCTCGGAATTGGAGGAGATTCCATCAACCGTCCATCGCTTCCCAACCGAACTTCAAGAACGGTAGACCGATCCGGGCGAACTCGACCAATTCCTTTGGCAGCGTCTCGGATTGCACTGTCGGGTTGGGGAGCGGTCGTCTGATGTAGAACGATTTGTATTTCAGATACTCCGCGGTTGGTAAATCGGCGAACTCTTCGAATCCGCGGGGAACGCGTTTGAGGATTTCTTCGCAGGTCAGCTCGAGTCCCGACCGTTCTAGCTGAGCAAGAAGCTTGAGGAAGATGTTTTGCCGATCGACGATCGATTCCCGAATCTTGGTTAGCTCAGGGACGGACGGCTGATGAAAGCCAATTACTGCAAAGCTTTCGTCGGGAACAATGTGAACGTAAAGGATGCCGTCCGTTTTCCTTTGCGCGGTTC
This sequence comes from Chthoniobacterales bacterium, assembly GCA_035601575.1. Lineage (GTDB taxonomy): Bacteria > Verrucomicrobiota > Verrucomicrobiia > Chthoniobacterales > JAFAMB01 > DASTDH01. The sequence continues at coordinate 708 of DATNNZ010000220.1, read as the reverse complement.
GATCGAACACAGCGCTTACGTGGGTTTTGTAAGGGCTCTTATCCGGTGAGAACCGGGTGTCGCGATAAAGCCGAAAAACCGACCGTTTCGGATCGGCGCGCAGAGGGATTCTTGCCTTTCGGAACAGATCGGTAGTTGTCAGGACCAGCTGGGTCAAGGGCTCCTGCAGATCGCGTCGAAAGGTTTCCTTACGTGGATTGAACCAACTGCGTTCGTTGTGCACGGCCAGATCTCGAAGAAACTGGATGGCCTGGTTGGAAAAACCAGTGAAGGAAGTATCACTCATAATTAGAGGATGGGTGTCTCGCAGTCTGAGTTTCAGGCTCTGTGGCGCAAATGGCCGAACAAATTAGAGCGAAGGGTTGTACGAGGGTCAATGTGTAACCGAGCCGTGAAAGCGCGAAGGACAGCACGCTCAACCGGATATGCGTACGATGACCTGCGCCATTTCGGTGCGCGTATAGGCGTTTTTTACCCCGAAGGGGTACCAGAAGTGCGCCTGAAAGTACGCACCAACAGTGAGGTGAAAGTCCTCATCGGACAGAAAGCACTGGTCTGTCCGTAGCGGAAGGCAACTGGGTCGTCGAGAGACGGGGTGGAGAGCAGCCGGAAGCGAAAGACCAGTCCATAAACAAGACAATGATGAACTCGATTCGGCCTGATGCATTGGCGAGCCTGCTTCTTTAAGGCGAAGCCAAGAACGAAAAC
>DATNNZ010000219.1:0-13613 GCA_035601575.1 Chthoniobacterales bacterium | reverse complement strand
AAACCGTCACAATTGCGACTTCTTCATCACTCCTATGTCCCTCGGCCAAAAAAGCCAGTGGATCATCCGTGCCCAAGGGTTCCAACAAAAGATCCACCTGTCCCCCGCAACCCGTCCCGGTTCCCCATAAAATCTCACCGTCCTCGCTGGTATCGTATCGCATCATCGTCGGCCGGTTTCCGTTCTTCGCTACGCGATTCCAAGCGGTCTCTACCAGGTCCGCCTCGAGACAGCCGCCGCTGATGGTTCCTTCGTGTCGGCCATCGGGGGTCAAGAGCAAGCGGGCGCCTGGTCTGCGATAGGTGGAGCCCGCTGTGCGCACGATGGTCACCAAGAGTAAGGGCGTGTTCACCGCCTGTTGGCGGTCACGGAAAGTCAGCAACTGAGAAAGATCGCTCATAAGAATTGGTGGAGAAGGAAAATGGAAGGGGGATAAGTCATCGGAACAAGTTGGATCAGGGTGGCCAAGAATTCCGACAAAAAGTGTTGACTATCGATAATCGATAATCGACGCTTTCGCCACGTTAAATTGGTCATCCCCCCGTTAGTCAGACCCAAGTAACGACCCGAACGTCTACGACGCACAAATCTGTTTTGTGCCCAGAGAAAATATCCCGCTATGAGTTTTCCCGACCTGCTGATTCCTGAAACGGTCGATCAGGCTGTCGAGACTCTGTCAGTTCCGGATCGGAAAGCTTTGATTCTCGGTGGCGGTACGTTGGTTCAACCGTTTATCACGCTGGGAATTGATGTTCACGATGTCGTCATCGATCTGGATCACCTCGCGCTGAACCAGATAGTGCTCGAAAATGATCAGGTTTCCTGCGGGGCCATGGTTCGTCTCGCCCAGTTGGCGCAAGCGTTACCCCAGGACTATATCCAAGCTGCAGTTGCGTCGATCAGTGGGCCAGCGGTCAGAAACCTTGCCACTGTAGGTGGAAATCTTTTTGCGAAACCACCTTACGGTGATTTGGCAACATTGCTTCTGGCGCTAGACGCAGAAGTGGAGTTAGCCAGTTCGAAAGAAACTCGCTGGCTCTCGCTCAATGACTTTTATCTTCTGCGTGATAACGCCGAAGCATCATCAATGAAAGGAGTTCTGGTAACCCGTATTCGATTTAGCACTGATCCGGCACGAAAAGTCGTGTTCCGCAAAATGGCCCGCAGACGACTGAACTCAGGAGCCATCGTAACGATCGCGCTGTCACTACGATTCGATCGCTCTATTGTGAGGGAAGCGCGCCTCGCGCTCGGTGGAGTAGATCATCGCTCGATCCGCGCGCTCTCCGCCGAACGTATTTTGACCGGGTCGAATCTTGATAGTGAGGCAATCGCATCGGCCGCTCAGGCTGCGCAGCAAGACTGCAACCCACAGACCGATGCTTATGCCTCCGCCTGGTACCGGGAACGAATGGTCCCAGTGCAAATTCGTCGAGCTCTCAATTCCCTCGTTTCCTATGAATGATTTCGGTAGGGACGCGCCGGAGCGCGTCCCTACCGAACCAAAACAACCAGTCGGAAATCCACCATGGCGTCCAAAAGCTCCCTGCAACATTTTTCGTTTCTAGTAAATGGTGCGCGCTATGACGTGCTCGCGCCGCCGTTGATGTCGCTCGGAGAGGTGCTGCGGGAAAAATGTGGACTCCGCGGTTTGAAGCACGGTTGCCAACAAGGAGGATGCGGCGCCTGTTCCGTCCAGGTGGAGGGCCAGTTAGTTCCGGCCTGTTTGCTACCTGTAGCTCGAGCGAACGACAAATCGATTGAAACCATTGAAGGATTGGCTCAGGGCGAAAAGCTTCATCCGATCCAGGAAGCGTTTGTGTCGTGTTACGCGACTCAGTGCGGCTTTTGCACCGCCGGAATGATAATGGCGACAAAAGCACTGCTGGAAAGCAATCCTTCGCCAACCCGAGAAGAAGTTTTGGTCGCACTCAGCGGGAACGTATGTCGATGCACCGGTTATCTTCCGATCGTGGACGCCGTCTTGGTTGCCGCCAGAAACGCGCGATCACCCGAGCCGGCGGTAGGAACAAGCTCCCGACTTCACGAAGCCTTCGGCGACGCTGGGTCGACGACGTTTTCGAACCAAAGTGGAGGGCGGGCCGAAGCGTAGCGGCGGCACCCCTGACCGTAAAAGAATTGGCGAGCTATGTTACCATGAACCACCGCCTGGAAAACCTTTTACCTGTCCAAGATGTTCGATTGGATGGCGACGTTGATCAAAAAGGCTTGCGCGAAGTCGGCTTATCAACTCCCCGGCGGGATGCTATATCACATGTTACCGGCCGGACAGTTTATTTCGAAGACGTCACCTTTCCGGGGATGTTGCATTTGAAAATGGTGAGAAGTCCGCATCATCACGCGCGAATTCTAGGAATTGATTTTTCTGAGGCTGAAAAAACTCCCGGATTTGTCCGACTCATCACCCACCGAGACGTTCCATCCAACTATTATACAATTCTCCGATTGATCGGTATTGAACCGAACGATGAACCGGTTTTGGCGGATGATCGCGTGGTCTACTGGGGTGAACCAATCGCTGCGATTTTGGCCGAGAGCCCGCAAGCCGCCGCGATCGCGGCATCCAGGGTGAAAGTCGAGTTCGAACCACTCGAAGCCGTGTTCGATGTGGAGGAGGCGCTGAAGCCCGGAGCGCCAATTGTTACTCGCCAGGGATTCAACTACTTCCGCTACGAGGGACATCACTGCCGCCGAGTGCGGTTCGGCGACGTTGATCAAGGTTTCGCGAATGCCGACCTGATCATTGAACGCCGTTGGGATACGTCGCCGATTGAGCATGCTCCGATGGAGACAACCGGGTGCATTGCCAAGCCCAATGGAGATGGCAGATTCACCGTTTACACGAACACGCAAGCGCTCTATTTCTCGCTCGATAACACCGCGCTGATTCTCGGTATCCCAGCCGGTCGCCTGCATTTTGTCGGCGGTACTGTGGGCGGAGGATTCGGCGGGAAAGTGGACGTGATTGTGGAGCCGATCGCTACACTAGGGGCGATGTTGACCGGTCGGCCAGTGAAATTCGTCTACACGCGAGAGGAAGAGATGCGGATCTCATCCACGCGGGCAGCCGAACGACTTTATATCAAAGACGGTGTCATGCGTGATGGCCGAATAGTTGCCCGACAGATCACGCTTTACGTTGACGCTGGAGCTTACTCCCGACACAGTCCTTATGGGACCACCAAGGCGGCAGCTCATATGCCAGGCCCGTACACAATTCCAAATGTTTGGGTAGACGCTTACTGCGTGTACACCAACCGGCAACCTTCCAGCGCGATGCGCGGATTTGGTGTCACCCTGGGGGATTTCGCGATCGAGTCGCAGATGGAGGTCATCGCGCACGAGCTCCGAATCGATCCTCTCCGTTTCCGGCTGATCAACGCTTATCGCGATGGTGATATGAAGGCGCATCGAAAACGAGTCGAAGGAGCAGCGCTGGTGGAAGTGATTCAGAAGGCTGCGGAACTGGTCGAGCAAAAATTAGATCCAGACCTGGCGGCAATGAGTTCTGCGACTCGCTAAACTTCTAAACTAATTTCCTATGGCAATAGTCAAAGGTCGCGGGTTTGCTTCAGTTAACTATCCGACCGGCATGAACCTGGGAGGGGACCCGACTCAGGCTCTCATTCATTGTACGACGCTTGGAGATTTTGTGATTACCCTTTCCAGCGTTGATCTCGGTCAAGGTATCAAAACCGTCGGTGCCCAGATCGGCGCTGAGACACTTGGGGTACCGGTTGAATCGGTTCGACTCGATCTGGGCGATACTGACACTGGTCCTCATTGTATGGGCACATTTGCTAGCCGGCTCACCCATCGAGCCGGCAACGCAATTATCATGGCAGCGAAGGAAGCGCGACAAACCATGCTCGAGGTGGCAGCGGAGGAATTGGAAGTCAATGCGACCGATCTTGAAACTGATGGACGCGGGCGCATTCAGGTGGTCGGAGCGCCATCTCGATCTATTTCCGTAATGGACGTCGCGCTGGCAGCTCATTTTAAGCATGGAAAAACAATCTCTGGCCGCGGCATCTACATGAAGCCGAAGAGTGAACCGGTTCCGGAAACCGGAGAAATGGACCCGGATTCAGCCCAGGCTCATGCCTGTACAGTAGCCGACGTTGAAGTTGATACCGAGACCGGCGAAGTACGCGTGGTCCGGCTAATCAGTGCTTACGAGATCGGACGCGCGATCAATCCCAACATGGCGCGACAACAGATTATTGGCGGCGCCTGGATGGGAATCTCGCATACTCTCTTTGAGACGACCGCGCCATATTATCCGAGTCAGGAGCATGCCCCTGGAGATTTTAATGAATATCTGATGCCGGCGTTGGGTGAACTCACCGAGGTCGACGGCGCGATTCTCCAACGGCCCTCCAGCACAGGCCCATTCGGAGCCAAAGGGTTAGGCGAAATGACAGCCAATCCTCCCATCGGAGCTATCGCTAATGCGATCTTTAACGCCACCGGAGTGCGAATATATCATTTACCGATAACTCCGGAGCGCGTTCTTCGAGGTATTGAGGCGCTCTTACACTAGATGTCTCTCCCTCACTCGATTCAGGAACTTGGTGAGCTGCTCGCGGGTCAGAAATATCTGGCTGACCAAGGACTGGCCACCGCGTTGTTTCTCGCGTTACAGATGGGAAGACCGCTTCTGTTGGAAGGGTCACCGGGAGTGGGTAAGACTGAAGTCGCCAAGGCGTTGGCGGGCGCATTCGGGAAGCGGTTGATTCGGTTGCAGTGTTATGAGGGGATCGATGTTTCCCAGGCGTTGTACGAGTGGGATTTTGCTCGCCAAATGGTGGCAATCCGAGCGGCAGAAATCACCGCCACTGGACCGGTTTCCGTATCAGAGCAATTATTCTCGCGCCGTTTTCTGCTCGAGCGCCCGCTGCTAGCCGCATTGCAGGCCGGCTCCTCTGCGGTGCTGCTCATCGATGAAATCGATCGCGCTGACGACGAGTTCGAGGCGTTTTTGCTCGAGTTCCTGGCTGAATTTCAAATCACAATTCCCGAGTTGGGAACTGTCTCAGCCCAGACTCCGCCAGTAGTGATCCTGACCTCAAATCGAACTCGAGAAATGCACGATGCATTGAAACGACGCTGCTTCTATCATTGGATCGATTATCCAGCCCAGTCTCGGGAAAAGGAAATCATCCTTTTGCGTGCGCCTGAGGTAGAGGCCCTGCTCGCGGAAAAGGTAGTAGCGGCAGTCGCCCGAATGCGTGAATTGGCTCTACTCAAGAAGCCGGGGATTGCTGAATCGATTGATTGGGCGAGCGGATTACAGCGATTGCAGGTCCGGGATCTGGAAGACGGCGCCGTTAATCAAACGCTTGGGCTGGTACTCAAAGAACGCGACGATCTCGTGCATGTCTTGGAGGAGAAAGTGCTTGGCGGCTAATACCCGCTCTGGCCCTGAGTCAAGAATGGCTTCCGATAGTAATATTGGTTTGGATTTTTTCTTGGGTTTTGGACGAGCCCTGCGAGCTGAGGGGTTGCAGCTCGGATCAGCCGAAATCCAACTCTTTACCAGGGCGCTGGCAAAGGCCGAAGTGAAGAGTCTGCGCGACATCTATTGGGTCGGCCGGATTTGCCTGACTGCTTCACCCGAGCAGATTCCGATTTACGACCGCGTCTTTCAACAATGGTTCCAAAATATGGGAGACGCGCTTTTTCCAGCGGCGCTTGCGCTTCATCACGAGGAATCACCTCCGGCTATTCCTCAACCGGAAACCGTCACCATAGAAGTGCCAAAAAAATCGGGACCTACTTCCGGACTAGCGGCCGCTTCGGGGGAGCGCCTGGGACAAAAGCGGATCCACCCGCCGGATATGGACGAATTTTCGACCATGCAGTCTATCACTGCCTCTCTTAATGCCTCTCCGCCCTTACGCCGCAGCCGTCGATTCCGAGCACGGGGCAGAAGCGGACCACTTCATCTTCGGCGGATTCTTCGGACATCGTACCGTACCGGCGGAGAGTTTTTCCGCCTGATCCGTTCGCGGCGTCTGACCAGAGTCCGGCCATTGGTGCTGCTCATCGATGTCTCAAAATCAATGGCGGCACACTCGCGCGCTTTTACGCAATTCGCTCGGGCTGCTTCGCGCCGAAAAGGTAGAACCGAGGTGTTATGCTTTGGGACCCGACTAACTGCGGTGACCAAACTGCTGAGACCCGGCGATGCCGCCGCCGCGTTAGAGCGGACCGCCGCCGCGGTGCAAGATTGGGACGGTGGAACGCGATTGAGCGACGCTCTCGAAGAGCTTTTCCGATCACCGCGTCAGACCCAGTCGGTTCGAGGCGCTATCGTCATTCTCTTGTCGGATGGGCTCGAGAGAGGCTCGTGCGAAATAATGGCAAAAAACTTCGGGCGTCTCTCCCGTTTGGCCCATCGGTTGATCTGGATCAATCCTTTGTGCGTTGATCCCCTCTTTGAACCCCGAGCAGCCGCAATTCGAGCAATTTTGCCTTTCGTGGACAAAGTCTACGGGTGTCAGGATTTAGATGATGTTGCGGGCATTGTTCCGGATCTATTCGCCGAGAACTGAACCGCCGAGGTAGCCACGCTATGGAAATCGTCGATGCTCATCACCACATTTGGCAGATGAAGAATTTGCCTTGGCTCGTGGGCGAACCAGTCCCAAGGATATTCGGCGAATACGACTCGATCCGGCGTGATTACCCGATCGAGGAGTATCTAACGGATATCCGTAAGTGTGGGGTGAGTAAGACTGTCTACGTCCAGGTAAACTGGATTCCCAATCAGGAATTAGACGAGACCCGCTGGGTACAAGGCGTTGCCAATAAATTCGGTTACCCGAATGCGATTGTTGGTTTTGCCGATCTGGCCAAATCGGACGTTGAACAAACGTTGGCGGCTCATCTCGAAAGCCCTCTCTTTCGCGGAGTCCGGCAGCAGTTGCATTGGCACACCAATGCGCAGTACCGATTTGCCAGTCGTCCCGATCTGATGAATGACAGCCAATGGAGGCGTGGCTTTGCTCTGCTGGAAAAGCTCGGATTGATTTTTGAACTCCAAGTTTTTGCCTCGCAAATGGCAGATGGAGCAATATTGGCCGCAGACTTTCCAGAAACAACTATCGTCCTCGAACACTGTGGGATGTTGGAAGATCGCTCCGAGGCCGGCTGGAACGAATGGCGTACCGGTATGCAACTCCTGGCTAAGAACCCGAATGTGTACACAAAAATCTCCGGTCTGGGCACTTTTTTACATCGTTTCGACCGTGATGCGATCCGGTCAGTGATTCTGGAAACGATCGAAATTTTTGGTGCAGGTCGTTGCATGTTCGGAAGTAATTTTCCGATTGAAAAGATCTGGACGGATTACCCAACACTCTTTTATGGCATTGCCTCGATTCTGGACGAGCTAAATGGCAGCGAAAAGGCGGCGGTGTTGGGTGATACCGCGAAACAAATCTATCGTCCGGCTTGAGACTAGCCCGCAATGAGCTCGTCGCTTTGGGTTTTAGGTGATTTTGCGGGCGAGCGGCAAAATATGGTTAAAAGATCGACCCTGAAGGATCAGATCAAGGCACTCCTGATTAAACGGATTCTTGAAGGAGTATACCGGAGCGGCGATCGATTGGTTGAGCTCAGGATCGCACGAGAGATGGGAACGAGCCAGGCGCCAGTTCGCGAGGCACTTCGCGAACTCGCTAGTCTACGATTGGTCGAAAATGTCCCCCACAAAGGGACGAGAGTACGGAGTCTAGGAAAGCAGGAGCTTCTGGAGACCTTTTTGGTTCGAGGAGCGTTGGAAGAGTGTGCAACCCGACTAGCTACGCCGAAGCTGAAAACGGCTTTGGCGCCCTTAAGAGCGGCCATCAAGGAGATGGTCTTAGCCGCCAAACAGAAGGATTTAAAAAAAGTCGTCGAGGCGAGTATTCGTTTCCATCGCTTAATTGTCGAGGCGGCTGGTAATCGGATACTTCTCGACACCTGGTTATCTTTGCATATCGAGACCCACAGTCTGGTGACGCTGTTGCAATCGCAGCTGGATCTTGCGTCGGTCGCTCGCTCCCATCAAGCGATCGTTGATGCCATCGCAACCGGTGATAGCGAGATGGCCGCGAGGGTTGCACGGGATCATCAGAATTTCTATCTCGTTCACACCGCCGAACATGACTCTGCGCTCGGAAACGAGCGGTAGGGCGAAACCCGACTCCGCCAAGCCTACGTCGCGGCTCAGTTCTATGATCTTGCACACGCTGAGTGTCAGGGCGCGCCGTAGTCTGCGAAGGCGGCAGATCCAGCGAAGGCAGGATCTGTGAGCCTGGCGTGCTGTAGCAATCAGCGCGGCCTGTTCGCTGTCGGTCTTACACGTTGTTGAAGCGACCGTAACGCGTCGTATCAGCATCACGCCTCGGTATCCATCGCTTCAGGCTCAACAGATCCTGCCTTCACTGGATCTGTGTCGCCCCTACCATCATGTGATCCGAACAACGACTCCAACGTAGGATACAGAGCCGCTGGACCAGCGATCACGCGATTCCCTTTCCACAGCCCGTCATCCGAAAGAAAGTCGTTGATCCTACCGCCGGCAGCCTGGACGATGGCGAGAGCGCCTAGACAATCCCAGGAATTGATATGTGGCTCAACATATCCGATCAGACGCCCGCACGCGACATAGCAAAGCGTCAATGCACCCGAACCTTCGCGATGGAACATCGCCCCGGCTTGGAGCAGCCGGGAAAAGACCGGCAGAAATTCCTCCGGTCGCACCCGCGGCGAGTAGCCCACTCCGACAATGCCATCCGTCAAGCGAGTCGCTGTGCTTAGTCGGATTGGCCGTCCATTCAGAGTGGCCCCGATATGGCGTCCGCCAGCGAACAGTTCCCCACGTGCCGGACTGTAGACAAAGCCCATTTCCAACCTGCTATTAAGCACAAAAGCGATCGACAAGCACCAGCCGCTCAAACCGCTAATAAATGGTTGCGTTCCATCGATCGGATCGACTACCCAAATCCCTTGACCGGAAGAGAACTCCGTGCGCCCGGTTTCTTCGCCGAGAAAAGCGTCTTGTGGGAAACGAGCGCTGATTCGATCGCGAATAAGCAACTCCGTGTTGAGATCCGCTTCGCTGGCCATATCCTGTTGGCCTTTGCTATGCACGACTAGCGTGTCAAACCGGCGAAAATAACTGAGAGCGACTTCGCCGGCTTGTTGAGTGAGCTTGGAAGCGAAATCGAAGCGCTCTGGGATAGATGAACCGTTCATAAGCCTTTCGATAATGGAATACTAAAAAGGAGGCCGGGGAGTCAGTTTTCCTTCCAGAGCCAAGCGGCGCCACGCACGCCGCTTGAATCGCCATGCAGTGCCTTGCGAATCGGTGTTTCGAATACCGTCGAGAAAGTGTATTGCGCTAATTCCAGCGGAAGATCGGTATAGAGTTCATCCACGTTGGACATCCCGCCGCCGATTACGAGAATGTCCGGATCGAGTGCGTTGACGACCAGTGACAGCCCACGCGCCAGCCGATTAATATAACGGCGCCAAACCAACCGAGCGAGGCGATCCCCCTTGCGCATTTCTTCGATAATGGCGTTCGCCACCAGTTCTCTTTCAGTGTGACGAGCATAATCAGCCTGGAAACCGCGTCCGGAGACCCAGCTCGCGAGACAACCATGTTTGCCGCAGAAGCAAGGCGGTCCTGGGATCTCGGTGACATCCTGGATCGGCAACGGATTGTGACCCCACTCGCCCGCGCTATTGTTTGGTCCATGATGCGCCCGCCCGCCGACGGCAATGCCGGCGCCCGCGCTGCTGCCGAGGATGACCGCAAAGACAACGTTGTAGCCCGCGCCCGCTCCATCGACCGCCTCAGAGGCGGCCAAGCAATCGGCATCGTTCTCAACCCGGATCTCGCGTCCCAGAGCGGCGCGAAGGTCTTTTTCAACCGGTCGGCCAATTAGCCAGGTTGAACTCGCTCCTTTGCCCAGGCGTGACTTCGGTTCCAGTGATCCGGGTATACCGATACCAACGCTACCGGTCTGCCCCATCTCCCGCTCGATGCGTTCGACTAAGTTGGCGATTACTCCGATGCAACCGTGATAATCGTGACGGGGCGTGTCCTGGCGCAACCGGATCATCTCTTTACCTTCTTTCGTCAGGGCAACGCCTTCGATCTTGGTGCCACCCCAGTCGATGCCGATGAACATATATGCTCTCGCAGTTTGTTTTCTTCAGACACCGAACGCTGGTGTCGGCGGGATTTTCAAGGATTAGCCATTGATTCGAAATAGCAGCTCCCGGTCTTGCGAAAAATCAGCGAGAAAGGGCAGACTAGCAGCCCCCAGCACGCGAGCATCGCTGCCGATCATACCTTCGACGATGTCTACTGCAGCGACGCCCTGCGTCTCCATCCGTCCAAATTTTTCGCAGGTCTTTTTAACGATGGCGGAACGTACTGATCTCGGGAAAGCGCCGTCGATCACAATCGCCTCGAAATCGATCACCGAAATAGCCGAAACAATTGCCACACTGAGACTGTCCGTTGCTCGCTCGATCCATCCGTCCAAAGTCGAGCCGACCTCGCTCCAATCGTCGGATGAGCGCCACAAAATTGAAGGGTCCTTGCCTTCACTCCTCATCATATTCTCAAGCAGGTAGAGGGAGGCGCAACGAATCAGACTCTGGGGGGCGCGGCCGCCCGAGAGGTCGGGCACGAGAATCGAGCCGAAAGCCCCGGCGTACCCGGTACGTCCAGGATAGAGACTGCCGTTCAGAACGACGCCCCCTCCAATCAGCGTTGCAATAAAGACATAAAGAAAATTTGCGTACCGCGCGCCGCTGCCAAATGCGAGTTCCGCTCCACCGGCCGCCGTAGCGTCGTTGCAGAAGTGGACTGGCCAGGGAACGAGCCTTTCGACACTCGTTCTAACGTCGTAGGCGCGCCAAGCCTCCAGGGTCTCGTGCGGCGCCCCCACTTCTTCCTCCCAGCCCCACATTTCGAAGGGTGCCGCTATGCCGAGTCCGCAGATTCTTCCCAGTTGCTGTTTGCTCAGATCCGTTGTGACCTCCGAAACGCCTGATCGGATGAATTGTTCGAGCGCTTTCGGCGCCGGATAGGCGTACGTCGTCCGCACCAATCGCCGAACCGTACCGACAAAATCCATGAGGACCAGTTCCGCACTCCGCCGTCCAAACTTGAAGCCGATTGAGAATGCGCCTTCCGGATTCAACGACATCGGAATGGTGGGTTGGCCGACCTTGCCGCGCATCGGTTCCTTGCGAATCAACAATCCGTCATCTTCGAGCTGTTTCATGATTACCGAGCTGGTCTGCGTTGACAGTCCGGTGCGTCGTCCGATCTCGGTTTTCGAGAGACTTCCATACCGGCGGACGAGCGAAAGAACCAAGCTCTTATTGTAAAGTTTGACGCCGGATTGATTGGTGCCGCGGCTCGTGGCCGCAATGTCCGGAAAGATCAAAGGCGCTGGGGATGCCGAATCGCGCATGTTCTTCGCTCAGCTCCACCGGCTAGTGGCCGACCTCAACGACGACTCCAACTGTAGTGACCGGAATGGGTTTGATCTCGCCGGCGGTTAAAAAGCTAGAAGGGGAAGCGCGCTGGGTCAATAATAAATCATGCCGATTTATTTAAATTGACACGATTTTACTCCAATTCCACACTGTTTCGGATTTAGGCTTCACCCTGAACCGGTATCCTAATATCCAAATCCCCCCAAGACCTCTTCTAACCGCCAAGATTCTTGACCACGAGCTGTCCTTTTAAGACGTCGCTCAAAGTTTCTCATCAATCGGAATAACCCCAACCCCCCGGAGTAAAATAAATTACATGCGTACTGGTACTACTTGCGCCGCAGCGCTACGCGCCGCCAGACTCAATAACGGTCGGACTGATAACAGGACCGAACGACAAATCCAAACGGGCTCCAGCCGCACGTCGCGCGGTAGCCGAGCAGGTCTACCAATTGCCTTTGCTGCCGTGGCAGTGGCCGGAGTCTTGGGCGGCGCCGGGCCATCGGCGAACGCCGCACCCAGCGATCAAATAACCATCGGATTGGTCACTAAAACGGAGGTGAATCCATTCTTCGTCAAAATGCGGCAAGCGGCCACAGCTGAGGCCGAGAAACAGGGCGCAAAGTTGATCGCGCGATTTGGTAAATTCGACGGCGACAATGAGGGCCAGGTGGCTGCTGTGGAAGACCTCATCAGTGCCGGTGTGAAAGGCATCTTGATTACGCCGAATAACTCGACCGGAATGCTCGGAATCATTAAGAAGGCTCGGGACAAAGGCATTCTCGTCATCGCTCTCGACACTGCCACGGATCCGGCCGACGCCGTCGATGCAACCCTGGCCACAGACAATTTCGAGGCAGGAGTATTACAGGGGCAATACGCTAAAAAGGCGCTTGGCAGCAAGGCTCCCAAGCTTGCGATGCTTGATGGTACGCCTGGTGGAACCGTCGACGTACAGCGGCATAACGGCTTCCTGAAAGGGTTTGGCTTGAAGGAAGGTGATCCGGCAATTGTTGGTAAACAGATTACGCACGGCGCTCAGGACAAAGGCCAGACCGCGATGGAAAATCTCCTCACTGCTCATCCTGACATTAACGTGGTGTATACGATCAATGAGCCGGCCGCGGAGGGTGCCTACGCCGCAATCAAGGCGCGCGGCAAATCGAAAGACATTGTTTTAACTTCGATCGATGGAGGTTGTCTCGGCGTTCAATACGTGAAGGACGGAAAAATAGCCGCGACAGTCATGCAATTCCCGAAGATCATGGCTACTCGGGGAGTTGACTACGTAGCCGACTATGTGAAGTCCGGAAAGAAGCCGAGCGGATTCATCAACACCGGTGCGAAGTTAATCACCGACAAGCCTTTCTCGGGTCTTCCGTCACAAGATACGAAATGGGGTTTAGAGAACTGCTGGGGATTGGTCGCACCAGCCGTTGCTCCGGGCAAGCGCGTCGCGTCGGTAAATTGAGCTTCGGATTCTGGTCCCTCGTTCTGTGCCTGGGTAGCTCGCAAACATCACGCGGTATATGCATCCGCACGCTGGTTGCGGGCTAGAAGGCTCAATACGCGAAAAGGAAACGGATCAATGAGCGTAATGAGCGCAGCCAAACCGAACCGCGCAGCTGGTGCGTTCGGCCGGCTGGTCACGACTCCCACATTTGGCCCGCTGATCGTTTTAATAGCGTTCTGCGCCGTGTTCTCCGTGACCACGCGTACGTTCTGGGCGGCCGGTAATCTTTCGCTCGTAGTCCAGCAGAGCGTTATCGTGGGTACGCTGGCCATTGGCCAAACGATGATTATCCTTACCGCCGGGATCGATCTGGCCAATGGCGGCATCGCTGTCCTGGGAACGATCATCGCGGGGCGATTGGTTGCTCAGGAGCAAAATCCAGCGTTATCCCTCCTCTTTGCCCTCGTGCTTTGCACCTGCTTCGGATTGACCGCCGGAATGCTGGTCAGCCGCTTGATGTTGCCGCCCTTCATTGTGACTCTTGGTCTGCTTGGGATCGTTACGGCGATGACCCGCCTGGTGGCGCAGGGCGGCGCGTTTCCCGTTACCGATGACTTGCTTTCGTGGA
>DATNNZ010000218.1:0-7094 GCA_035601575.1 Chthoniobacterales bacterium | reverse complement strand
GCACCTTATGGTTAAGCCATTTCACGAATTGAACGAAAAAGAACTTCTCGCTCTCGCTATCTCTTCCGAAGAAGAGGACAGCAAGATCTACGGGTCATTTGCGGAAAAGGTACGCGGCGAGTTTCCGGCGACTGCCCAACTCCTGGATTCCATGCAAGAACAGGAATCAGACCATCGCCGCCGCTTGATCGACATGTTCCAATCCCGGTTCGGAAATAAAATCCCCCTCATTCGCCGGCAAGACGTAAAAGGATTCATTCGACGACGCCCAATTTGGCTGAACCGGACCCTCACCCTGCCACAAATCCGACGTGAGGTGCAGACGAAGGAATCGGAAACGACTCGCTTTTACGAGCGCGCTATAGAACGGACAACGGATCCAGAGATTCGGAAATTGCTCGGTGATCTGGTCGAGATCGAACGCAAGCACGAGGATTTCGCGGATGAGTTCGTGAAAGAGAAATCGGAGAAAGGGGAATTTGCTAAGGAAGACGAAGCACGAAGAAGGCTCTTTGTTTTGCAGGTCGTACAACCAGGTCTCGCCGGATTGATGGACGGGTCCGTCTCAACTCTAGCGCCAGTATTCGCAGCCGCATTCGCAACGCGTAATAGTTGGGACGCTTTTCTGGTGGGAATTGCTGCCTCGGTCGGAGCTGGTATCAGCATGGGGTTCGCTGAAGCGCTTTCGGATGACGGCGTCCTTAGCGGTCGCGGGCAACCGCTTCTCCGCGGGGCCGTTTGCGGTTTAATGACCACGCTGGGTGGCATCGGTCACACCTTGCCATTCCTAATTCCCAATTTCTATCTGGCGACCTGGGTAGCCATCGTGGTGGTCGCGTTCGAGCTCGCCGTGATCGCCTGGATCCGCAACCATTACATGGATACCCCGCTCCTTTCGGCAATTTTTCAAGTGGTGCTCGGCGGCGTCCTGGTGTTCCTGGCCGGCATCGCCATCGGCTCAGCCGGCTAGGCGGCGAAGCCGAATAGCCGATAGCCGATCAGCAAGGCGTCGGTGACCGGTAATCAGTGGGGATCCGAAACGCCGGCGACAAAGGCGACGGCGGACACGGTATCAGGGTTTCGCCTCACCGATCTTTAGCCGGCTTCCAATCACCACTGACCGCCACCAATTATTGGCTATTGGCTATCGGCTATTCGACGAAGTCGCCGCTCGACGCGACTCGCGAATTATCGATTAATATCCTATGTCTTCCGCCCAAACATCACGACTCAACGCTAAGCAACTGAACGCGGTCATCGCCTGTTTCCTGGGGTGGACCCTCGATGCCTTTGACTTTTTTATCATGATCTTCGTCGTTCGAGACGTCGCGAAAGAGTTCGGTACAGATATCACGGCGGTTACGTACGCGGTCTGGCTCACGCTCGCTATGCGACCGCTTGGCGCTTTCCTGTTCGGACTGATGGCCGACCGGCTCGGCCGCCGTCCGACCCTAATGCTCGATATTCTGTGCTACTCCGTGCTGGAGTTCGCGAGCGGATTCGCTCCTTCGCTGACGGTTCTATTGGTTCTTAGGGCACTTTTCGGCATCGCGATGGGCGGAGAATGGGGAGTCGGCTCTTCCCTGACAATGGAAAGTATCCCACCCTCTGCCCGCGGAATCGTTTCCGGGATTTTGCAAGCCGGCTATCCGGCTGGATACTTTCTTGCATCGATCACCTACGCCCTGCTGTTCGATCACATCGGTTGGCGCGGTATGTTTATGGTCGGGGTAATTCCCGCGCTTCTCGTGATTTTTGTTCGGATGGGCGTCGAGGAATCTCCCGCCTGGCTGGAAACCAAGCCCACCGCCGCAGAGATGTGGAAGGCCGTGGCGAACCGTTTCCCGCTTTTTATCTTCGTCATCCTGCTGATGACAGCATTTAATTTCTTCAGCCATGGGACTCAAGATCTTTACCCGACATTTCTCAGGGAACAGCATAAGTTCGATTCGGCGACCGTCGGCACCGTAACCGCTGTCGCGAACGTAGGCGCGATTCTCGGAGGATTGCTTTTCGGGACGATGTCGCAGCGAGTAGGGCGCCGCAAAGCGATCGTGATCGCGGCCCTTCTCGCTATTCCAATGATCCCGCTATGGGCGTTCTCACAGACGGCAGTAATGCTCGCGATCGGCGCTTTCATCATGCAATTCCTGGTACAGGGAGCGTGGGGAGTGATTCCAGCTCACCTCAACGAATTGTCGCCTCATGATGTCCGCGGCACGTTCCCCGGATTTACGTACCAGCTTGGCAATTTCTTCGCTGCCAGCAATCTCACGATCCAATCAATATTGGCCGAGAAATTTGATAAAAACTTCGGTCTTGCCATGGCGATCGTAGCCGGGATTGTTGCCATCGCCGTTGCGGCGCTCGCCGGTTTCGGGCCACATGCCCATGGCGTCAAATTCACCAAAGATGGTACGCAGACTCAGCCTCAAGCGGTGTGATATTCCAGAAGCCGGAATCTAGAATTTAGAATCAAGATTCTAAATTCTAGATTCTAATTTCTGCCCGCTACAGATCCACCCCGAACCCGACCTCAGCTACAAACTCAAAGAAGTCCTCGTAATCGGTGTAACTTAGATCTCCGCTCGCTCCTTGTTCGGCGGCCCAGACGTCTTTCGAGCAAACTCCGTTCTCGACCAGGAAAGCGTAAAAAATTCCGTCGCTATCCTCAGCAAAAGGGAATCCAGTCTCGCGATTGAATTCTTCCTTCCCGTCCCACATGGAGAACTGGCTATCGGGATCCGGAGATAAAACCGTCACAGTGCCAATCTCTCCAGCACCAAATTTCTTCAAAAAATAACGATACTCTTCGGGGAATTGGAAGCCCGCCTTTTGTTCAAATTTGGCGAGCTTCTCTTCTGACAAGGGTTCTTCCCTCACCAGAAACTCGGAGCTAAGCTGATCCGGGTCTTCTTCTCGGATTTCTTTGATCAGATTGTCAAAATCTTCCTGGGTCATATCCGTCGATGGCACCAATGGCACCTTTCCTTTTAACGGCAAGTCGAAAGCAGCCCGTCGGAGTTAGAATTGAGCGGCGGGGTAGATTGTGAATCTTGCTGAGAGACAGGCGGGTCATGTAGGACGGGCTGCTGAAATTTTCGCTTCGCGAAGGAAAATTCATGCTGACTTGCTTAGCAAATAATAATTAAAAATTCATTCCTAGTCCGCGAAGCGGAGTTTGAGCAGCCTGTCTTCACGGCCGGCCCGTTTGTCCGTCAAACCTCAAATTATCCTTTCCCTTAAGATCGAAGTCCGACAGGCTGCTGGCTGGATTGGCTGAGAAACCGGTCACATGTACAAGGCTCAAATTCTGGAAGCAAAGAAAAGGAAAGGACTGGATTGGCAAAAGATCGCCGCACAGGTCGGTCGTTCTCCGGTCTTCGTCACATCCGCTTGCCTGGGACAAAACAGTCTCAGTGCGGAGGAAGCCACGAAACTATGCGCGCTGTTGGATCTCGGGCCAGAGGTAGCTCAGGCCCTGCAAACTCCGCCAATGAAGGCGACCGACTCGCCTGATGTACCCAAAGACCCCTTAATCTATCGATTTCACGAAATCACTCTGGTTTATGGAGAGACGATCAAAGAGCTGATCCATGAACAGTTCGGGGATGGTATCATGAGCGCAATCGACTTTACGATGGAGATCGGCAAAGTTGAGGATCCAAAAGGTGATCGGGTCCAAGTCACCATGTGCGGTAAGTTCCTTCCGTACAAGCGATGGTGAGGTCATTCTCGCCTTAGGCTCGAATGAAATAGCCGATAGCCAATTGGTGTTGTCGCGGAGGTTTGGGCGCCCCCTGATTGGCGAGAACCATAGCCTGTGGAATGGCCGGACGACGAACGCAAAGATCAATAAACCGAATTGGAAAGAAAGAAACATTTCGCCTGATCCTTTCTTACGGGCTGGCTTGTTTTAGCCATCATTCGAGCCGTCAATTTGCTATCGGCTATCGGCTATTGGCTATCGGCTATTTCATTCGAGCCTAAGGCGAGAATGATCTCGGCTGCGCAGCGAAATCAGCACACTACACGACCTGGCATAGCAACTGCTCTAAGTTCGACCGGCTTCATTCGGGAGGAGGTCCGAATGTGAATTCGCGCATCAGGGCTAACGATCGATGCTGACAAGGGGAAAAGGAGCCAGCGGAGATCGAAGGGGGGCGTGCGTCTCTAAAGCGAGGAAGTGGACTTGGAGGGAGTCTCACTTCCTCGCCTCTTTACCAACACGCTCGGTGATTTGCCAAAATGAAAAAATTAGAGGCCATCATCAAGCCGTTTAAGTTGGAGGAGGTGAAAACCGCTTTGGCCGAGCTCGGTATCGAGGGAATGACCGTAAGCGAAGTCAAAGGTTTTCCATTATCAGCCGAACAGGATCGAGTGAATTTTGGCAGCCATCAATTTTCGCCAAAATTGAAAATCGAGCTGATTGTCAAAAACGAATTGCTCGTCTCCGCGATTGCTGCAATAAAGCAGAGCGCTCGAACCAACCGAAGAGACGACGGGAAGATCGTTGTGAAAGATCTCCTCGAAGTGATTCGGATCAGGACGGAAGAACGTGGAGAGCGGGCAATCTGAAAAGATTGCGGACCCGACGTCTGTACGAACAGAACAAAAACCAGATCATTGAATTGTAACCTCTATGACCCCAGCTGAAGTAACCAAATTCATCGAAAAACAGGGTGTTAAACTCATCGACTTCAAGTTTGCCGATTTGCTCGGTACCTGGCAGCACTTCACCACAACGTTAAACGAATACAGCGAAGACCTTTTCACGGACGGATTGGGGTTCGATGGTTCAAGTATCCGCGGGTGGAGGGTCATACATGCTAGCGATATGCTGGTGATTCCGGATCCGGATACCGCTTGGATCGACGTCTTTAATACCGAACCAACACTGAGCTTCATCTGTACGATCAAGGATCCGATTACCCGTGAACCGTACGATCGTGACCCGCGCGGCGTGGCGGAAAAGGCAGAAGCTTACCTGAAGAGCACTGGTATCGCCGATACCGCATACTTCGGCCCCGAAGCCGAATTCTATATCTTCGATGATGTCCGCTATGATTATACGTCCAACACCTCGTTCCACAGCGTGGATAGCGCAGAAGGTATCTGGAACACCGCAAGGGAAGAGTTTCCGAACCTTGGCTACAAGGTCCGGCACAAAGAAGGATACTTCCCGGTTGCGCCCACTGACACGCTACAGGATATCCGTAACGAGATGTGCCTGGAAATGGAGAAAGCGGGCATTCCCATTGAGCGACAACACCACGAAGTGGGTACGGCTGGACAAGCCGAAATCGACATTCGCTTTGCTCCTCTGAAATTGATGGCTGACCACATGATGTACTACAAGTACATCACCAAGAACGTAGCGAAGAAGTACAACAAAGTGGTTACGTTCATGCCGAAGCCGCTCTTTGGCGATAACGGATCCGGAATGCATACCCACTCATCGCTTTGGAAAGGTGGAAAACCGCTTTTTGCCGGCGATAAATATGCCGGGTTGAGCGAAATGGCGCTGTTTTACATCGGCGGTCTTCTTAAACATGCTCACGCTCTCACCGCGATTACCAATCCAACCACCAATAGCTACAAACGCCTGGTACCTGGGTTCGAAGCGCCGGTGAACCTCGCTTATTCCGCACGGAATCGCTCGGCCGCCATCCGAATCCCAACTTATTCGCCGAGCCCGAAAGCCAAGCGCGTCGAGTTCCGGACGCCGGACCCGGCGGCCAATCCTTACCTGGCAAATGCAGCCCTTATGCTCGCTGGCCTAGATGGTATCCAAAACCGGATCGATCCGGGCGATCCGCTGGACAAGAACCTCTATGAGTTGCCACCCGAAGAGCTCGCCAAAGTTCCCAGCGTCCCTGATTCACTGCTGGGCGCTCTCGAAGCGCTGAAAGCTGATCACGATTTCCTCCTCAAAGGCGACGTGTTCAACAAAGATTTCCTTGATAACTGGATCGACATGAAAATGAAGGAGTACGATGCGTTGCGTTTGCGCCCGCATCCGTACGAGTTTTTCATGTATTTCGATCTGTAATCTTTCGGCCAGATTGGAAAAGGCGCCTGTTCCCAGGCGCCTTTTTTTTTCGCGGCATCGTAGGGCGAAACCCGACTCCGCCAAGCCCTACCCTACAACTCAATCGTCGTTTCCTCGTTCGAGCCGTGAGTGATCCAGCGTCTCCATGTCGCTTCCCGGCGCTTCGAATCTACAATGATCACATTAGGTTCGGGCGGCAGCAGACCGCCCGGCGGGTTTTGCCGGCAATTGAAACAGATTGTTGATCCGCTTCGCTCAAAGAAATGATTGTCGTCGCCAACGGTAAAGTGGACATGCCCGCTGAGTGACCAGGTTGGTTCGCTCCGCCGAATCGCCTGGGCAAACGCTAGATTGCCGTTTTTCGGCGTAGCAATCAGGCTATTGGCAGGCGGCTCGTGGTGCAAAACGAGCCAAGGCAGCGCATACGGGCGCAGTTGTTCCACGTACCCATCGGCACGATACGGGCAGCAAGTGACCGCCAGGTTCTCGCCTGAACGGAACCGAAACATTTTTTCATCGCCGTCAACGGCAACCTGGTGATTCAGCTTCAGCGCCTGGGGCCAGGGGCGGGCAGACGCAAACTGGCGCAGGATTGCCAGTTTACCGTTGGGAAGCGGAACCCCTGGGTAAATTAAAGGAGCGCCAGACGGAAAATCATGGTTTCCGGTGCAAATCGTCAAATTCACGGGTCGCTTCACGCAACGCTGAACCCACTCGTAAAGATAGATCAGCTGCCGCGCCATTCCTTGTTGGTTCTCCAGATCGAGCAGATCGCCTCCGATGGCCACAAGATCATATTCTGAAGCGACCTCCCGCAGCCACTCAAACCACGGAATATGAAAATGAAGATCGGCGGTTAAAAGAAGTTTCACTGCTCCTTCGGGGGATTAAGACAGGTCGTCACCAGAAGCAAAGATTGTGGACCAATCTAGGGCCGAAGGGCAACTGTGAGTTGGGATAACGCCGGGCTTGCCCGACGAAGCTTCCGGAGTTTCGAACGACGGGCGAAGTCGGGGAACGCCGGGGAACGGTGAGAGGTGAT
>DATNNZ010000217.1:0-2686 GCA_035601575.1 Chthoniobacterales bacterium | reverse complement strand
AGAAGCTCTACAGCGGAGTGAGGGATATTTAGCCGAGGCGCAGAAATTGACCCGCACAGGCAGTTGGGCGGCGCACGTCCATCAGATGGAAAACCTCTATTGGACAAATGTCTATTGGTCAGAAGAGTTGTTCCGGATCTTTGGCTTTGATCCTAGTCCCACGCCACCATCCGAAGTCGAGATAGTCGGGCGGCTGCACCCGGAGGACGTGCTTCATAACAAACCCCTGGTCGACCAGGCCATTCGGGGCAGGAGCGACTTCGAGGTCGACTATCGGCTTCTTCTGCCAAACGGCGCGGCCAAGTACATCCATGTGGTTGGACACCCGGTAGTGAATGCTTCCGATGATGTCATTGAAATAGTCGGTACGGCGATGGACGTCACAGAGCGCAAACGGGCCGAAGATGCCCTCCGCGAGAGCGAAGCATTCTTGCTCGAGGCCCAACGGCTAACCCGCACCTGCAGTTGGAGACACGAGGTCTTATCAGGGAAGGTGACAGTCTCCGCGGAAGGGCTTCTAATGTACGGCATTGAACCCGACGATGACGCATCGTCGGTTGATTTCTATCACAGTAGGAAGCATCCCAAAGATCGGCCCGAGGCCGAACAAGCTTACGCGGCGGCTTTGCTTAGAAAAACTGAGTTTGAGGCAGATTTTCGGATTGTTCTTCCAGACGGAACGATCAAAAACATCCGCAGTATCGGCCATCCCATCCTGGACGAACGCGGCGACGTCGTGGAATTTGTCGGGGCCTCAATAGACGTCACCGAACACCACCGCGCGAGAGCCGACCTGGAGAAGGCGTTTGAAGAGATTAAGCGCCTGAAAGACCGTCTTCATGACGAGAATCTAGCTCTCAGGGAGCAAATCGATGAGGCATTCATGTTTGAGGAAATTGTTGGCGCGTCACCGGCGCTGCAAACCGTGCTCTCCAGCATTGTGAAAGTGGCCCCCACCGATTCCACGGTGCTGATCACGGGCGAAACCGGCACAGGAAAAGAATTGATTGCGCGCGCCATACACAAGCACTCGCAGCGTTCAGGCCAGGCGTTCATCAGTGTAAACTGCGCATCGATCCCTTCTGGCCTCATCGCCTCAGAACTCTTTGGCCATGAGAAGGGAGCATTTACTGGCGCGCTTCAGCGAAGACAAGGCCGTTTTGAGCTGGCGCACTCCGGAACGATTTTTCTCGATGAAATCGGCGAACTGCCCGCGGAAACACAGATCGCATTGCTGCGTGTGCTCCAGGAGCGCCAATTTGAGCGGGTTGGAGGTAACCGCCTTATCCCAACCGACGCTCGAGTAATCGCTGCGACCAACCGCGATTTGAAGGCGGCCATCGCATCTGGGGTGTTTCGCTCGGACCTCTTCTACCGGCTGAATGTTTTCCCGATCCACGTGCCGCCTCTTCGAAACCGAAAGGAAGACATTCCGATGCTGGTCGAGTACTTCGTGAAGCGGTACGCAGAGAAGGCCAGAAAGCAAATCACAAAAATAGAAAAACATACGCTTGAGCTATGCCGATCCTATCCGTGGCCGGGCAACATTCGTGAACTGCAAAACATCATCGAGAGATCCGTAATCTTTTGTACGGGGGATACCTTTTGGATCGATCCGGCTTGGCTTTCAAGTCAGGACGAACCCAACCGAGGATCAACAGTTACTTTCCCAGAGAACGTCCGGAACTATGAGAAGCAACTAATCGAAGCCGCTCTGGCAGAAAGCAACGGAAAAATTGCCGGGCCAAACGGGGCCGCCGGCAAGCTCGGAATTCCACGTTCGACGCTGGACGCGAAAATTAAACAGCTCAAGATGAAGAAATACACCATCCGGTAAGGTCGCTCTTTCAACTGCGCAAAATCCGGCATTTTCCCCAAATTGCGTCACTCGATTATCTCTTTAGAGGCCTGTTTTCAATGAGATCCAATTGGGCAGGCGGTTGCATTACTCGTGATCGGTGCCCGGATGGAAGGAATGAAGATGCAGTACACCCGCGACTGCGACGTCAGTCAAATGGCCTGATCGATGACTTTTAGGATTGAGACCCTCGAGCGAGGGGGATTCAAAGTATTCGTCCTAAGTGGCCGGATCGAAACCTCGGCGATAGCCGAGTTGAGGAGGCTTCTTGAACTCCAAGCGGACTGCCGCGACATCGTTTTCGATCTGAAAGACGTTACCGTGGTCAATCGTGACGTAATGCTCTTTTTCATACGTTGCGAAGCGGATGGCGTGAAGCTTGAGAATTGCACTCCCTATATCCGCGAATGGATGGAGAGAGAAAAAGATTGAGGGACCGGCAACGTGGCACTGCTGCGGCTCAGGTTTGAAGGAGGAAGCCCATTGTGGCTCCCTAAGCCGGTCGCATCTGATTAGATTCTGCAGGTGGTCCGTCCGCATCCGGCGGAAACATGGCGCAACGCAGAGATTGCCAGCCGCATGCGGAATGACTCGGGAGTGCGCGTGACATCCTTGCGGCATGATTTCGAAGAATCTGGAAATGTACAGGGCATTCGCCTTGTAGTTGACACCATCCCTACGTTGGCATGGTCCGCTCGTCCAGACGGCTCGGCAGAGTTTTTCAATCAGCGCTGGCTGGACTATACGGGTCTATCTGCGGAGCAAGCTTTGGGCTCGGGATGGCAAGTTGCGATTCATTCAGACGACCTGCCACGAATTCTCGAAACA
>DATNNZ010000216.1:0-8537 GCA_035601575.1 Chthoniobacterales bacterium | reverse complement strand
TACATCTTTGTGTTCAACGGGCGGTTCGAAGAACGGTCAGTCCACGCAACGGCCACTGAAAGCTACATCTGTCCGTGGATTACGTATCGCTTTTAATGAGATCGGCCATGGCAAAACTTGATGCTGAGCGTCGAGGCAGGGAACGATTTGGATCTCGATCCGTCGACGCGGCTGCTCCAGGTCGTTTGAAACTGTCTCGGCGAGCCTGGAACGAATACGCCTGCGCCATCGCAAAGGGGCGGCACCACCACCATCAATCTTGACGAAAACCCATGTCTCCAGCGATCCCACCAAGGTTGTGGCGTAATTCTCGGATCGCGCAGCAGCTTCCGAAACGCATTTATCCGGCATCGCGGCACTCCCCGTGTTCGGAGAACACTAGCGGGCTTATGCCGAGGGCTGCGTCGGCTGCGGCCATGGATAGAAAGTACGGATGGTGTACACAATATCCGAGCATTTTATACCTGTACTCCCTCAACGCCCGGTGGC
The DNA here is from genome assembly GCA_035601575.1 of Chthoniobacterales bacterium. Taxonomy (GTDB): domain Bacteria; phylum Verrucomicrobiota; class Verrucomicrobiia; order Chthoniobacterales; family JAFAMB01; genus DASTDH01. The sequence goes on along the minus strand of DATNNZ010000216.1, from coordinate 8,048 downwards.
GAGATCTGGAGTCAAACGGAAGTTGTGCACCACGCGGGTCCCGAGAGCATCCAAAACAACCCACCCAACTACCCACCCACGAGTGTACTTTTGGTACTTAAAATGAAGTTTTACACGAAAATATTTGCTGTGTAATCATAGTGTTAGCCAGGGTGGTCTGGTTCGGGACTAGGAAGTCGCAGGTTCGAATCCTGCCGCCCCGACCACCATCAAACAAGATTGGTGGAACTGAATACCATAGGTACCAATTCTGGGTGGGTAGTTGGGTGGGCGGATTTGGCGGCTCTGGCTGGAGCTGCCGGTAAAGCCCGACGAATTCGGGCCCGGAATTCGTTTCGCGCTTGTTGCCCTCCTGGTCGACACCCAGGCGATCAGGCGTGTCTGAACTGGATCAGCTCGGTCGGATGCTCGGACTCAATTTTGCTGGTTGTCATCGATGTTCCGGTCGTCGCTCGGGTCTGATCAGCACTGCGGCGCTCAAGGAACTGGCGATCGCCATCCCGGCAGCTACCCACAACACCATTTGATAACCCGCGACAAATGCATCTTTGACAGCTTGCCGTACCCGCGCGTCTCTCGTTTCTATGGCCGCCAGCCTGGACCGCTGGGCCTCGATTTGTGTACGCACCGCCGGTGCCAGGTCGAGACGGTCCAAGCGTCCTTGCAGAGCGCTCTGGAAGACTCCGCTGAGTAGTGCTCCAAAAACTGCTACGGCGAGCACACTCGCTATACGCGAGACAGCATTGTTAATCCCGGAAGCAGCTCCCGAATAGCTTTGCTCGACTGCGTTCATCACGGTCGCCGTGAGCGGAGCAACACTGATCGCCATGCCAAATCCCAGCACCAACACTGCGGGGAAGAACGTGGTCCAGTAGGACCCGCCAAAACCGGCCCTTGCAAACAACGCGAATCCGACAGCCGCGATCAGGGGACCAACCACTAACGGAGCCCTGGCACCGTAGCGATCGAGGAGTCCGCCAGACCAACGCGACAACAAGAACATCAAAAGAATGAAAGGCAGCAGAGCGGCTCCGGCTTGCGTCGGCGAATAGCCTTGCACCTGTATCAAATCGAGAGGAAAAAAGAAAAGCATGCCGGTCAACGCGGCGTAGAGAAAGAGGGTGAGCAGATTCGCTCCGCTGAAATTGAGAGAGCGGAACAAAGTGAGCGGAACCATCGGCGACGAAGAGCGCGCTTCCCAATACAACAGTACAGCGAGGGCGAGGGCTCCGACGGCGCCCGCGGCCAGCATCGATTCGATCAGTGCTAGAACGATTCCGCCAAAGCCTAGCACGGCTAACAGGCCGCCGACCCAGTCGAACCCCTGGCCGCGGTTGTCTGCCCTGCTCTCCGGGACCTTCCACAGAGTAAGCAATACGACCGCCACACCTAGCGGAACATTGATGAAGAACACCGATCTCCACGAACCGTGCTCGACGAACCATCCACCGAGCAAGGGACCGATCGCAGCCGTTATCGACGTGAAGCCCGACCACGTCCCGATCGCCTGACCGCGCTCCTTCTCGGGAAAATTGACGCTGATGAGAGCCAGGCTGCCGGGAACAAGCAGCGCCCCGCCTATTCCTTGGAGACCCCTTGCAGCAATAAGCTGTCGGATGTTGGGCGCAAGTCCGCACCAAGCCGAGGCTACACAGAAGAGGACTACACCGAACGCGAAGATCTTACGGCGGCCGTACAGGTCTCCTAAAGACCCGCCAATGAGGAGCAGCGCACCCAGGAATAGAGCATAGGATTCCACGACCCATTGAATATCCGCGAGGGTCGCATGCAGGGCCGACTGCACCGCCGGCAAGGCCACGTTCATGACCGTTGCATCAATGAACGCCATGCTCGAACCGAGGATGGTCGCGGCTAGAATCCATGGGCCGTCCGCCGTAACCGGGCGCTGGCATGAACCGGCGAGAATCGCAGCTTCGTCGCAAGGAGGTCTAGCGATGCCGACCATAGTCCATTCTCCGTGAGACTAGAGCGGGAGCAAGAGTACGTCGGCAACGACAATGATCCCGGCCACTTCGGCGAAGACGGCTCCAACTTTGGCCTCCAGTTTTCGCGAGGCGTATTGATGCTGCGGCCCCACAGAATGAACCGCATTGAAGATCTTGCCGCCGTCGCGAAAATGAGTCCGTTCGGATTTTCACCATCAATTCAAAAAGCATTGATCTCGATGACCCCGCTTCAGTATCAAAACACAGCTGCGGCTGCTCAAAGTACGACGGGTCACGTTTTCGGATGCAGCCAATGCCGAAACGGCGGCGTTTGAGGTTGGGTACGAAGCCCATGCCAATTCAGGGGTGAACACGATTAACAGTCCCCGTCGCACTTCGGAGTGAAGGCCGGCTATTCAATGCAAGGAACCGATGCACCATAGACATAGCGGTAGCTCCGTCCCCCACTGCAGTTGCGCATCTTTTGACCGAATTATGGCGAACATCTCCTGCAGCAAATAGCCCTGGCATGCTAGTCTCCATAAACATCGGTTTTCGCGCATGCGGGGCCCAGTATGAGGGAGGAAGCGGCTCATCGATCAGGTCATCTCCAGTTAAAATGTAACCTGCGGCATCAGTGAGCAAAGTTCCAGGTTTTGCCCAGTCTGTCCGCGGTACGCCTCCGATACAGACGAAAACCCAATGAGTGGGAGCATGCCTGACCTCTCCACTTTTGTCGTTTCGGTAGGTGATGGATTCGAGAGAATCGGCTCCATCAAGACCCACAAGTGTCGTGTTGATCAAGACCTCGATATTGCTGCCCGCTTCGATTTGTTCCACCAGGTAGGAGGACAGAGTCTCTTTCAGAGATTCACCACGAACAAGCATGGTTACCGCGGTCGCAAACCGCGAAAAGTTCAGGGCGGCTTGTCCCGCCGAATTTCCGCCGCCAACGATGAAGACCCGACCTGTACAGCGGCTGGCTTCACTTGAACCGGCTCCGTAAAACAGCCCCCGCCCCAGATAGTTCTCCTCGTTAAGAAGGCCGAGCCGAGAATATTCGACGCCAGTGGCGCAGATTGTCGCGCGCGCAACAATCTCTTGGCCCCCGGAAAGCCAACTGACCGTCCAATCATCTCGCGTCTCGCCGCCGACTCCTTCAGCGGTAACAATGATTTCGGCACCCAAACGCTGAGCCTGCTGTCTTGCCCTGCTTGCCAGTTCCCATCCGCTGATACCATCGGGAAATCCGAGATAATTGTCGATCCGGGATGTGCTTCCCGCTTGCCCGCCGACGGCAGACCGTTCGAGGACGATGGTTCTCAATCCTTCGGAGGCCCCATATACGGCAGCGCTCAACCCAGCCGGTCCCGCTCCATAAATCGCAAGATCATATCGCTCATGTTTCGGACCACGAAACCAATCAAGCGCGGCAGCGAGGTCGCGAATGGTAGGCCGGAACAGCACGGAGCCCTTCTCCATTACGCAGACAGGAAGCCTCGGATCATTGAGCCCGGTCACACCGGCGAGCCTCCTCGCATCGTCGTCGGTTTTCAAGTCGATCCATTCGAACGGGAAACCGCTACGCTTCAGGAAATCTCGTAGTTCATAAGCCTCGGACGAGTTTGGGAGTCCGTAGAGGGTTGCGCGATTTTGGTTCATAAGAACTCTTCGAATCGAGACGCCGTAGGTAACTCGTTCACTGACCAGAAACTATTTCAGTCTTGAAGGCATGACGTAACCGCGCAGCATTCTCACGCAGCAATCTTGCGGCACTCGGCGGCGCAGACACGGCAGGACTCGGCGCATCGCCGGCAGTGGTCATGGCTGTGAACGCCACACTGCTCCGCGCACCATTCGCACACCTGAGCGCAGAGTGCGCAGGTATCCTTGACGTTTTGACTGTCTCTCGCCATTGCACTGATGCAGAGCTGACAAAGCTGCAAACACTCGTGGCAGCATACGGGGCAATCATTATCGCTCGCCTCGGTCGCCATTCCCTTGATACACTCCTCGCACCGCAGGATGCATTCCTGGCAGGCCTCGATACACTTGCGATAGGTTTCGTTGAATTGCGTCATGAAGGATCGCCTTTCTTACGATATTCCCCTCGCTCCATCAAATCTCGGCCTGCGAGAGGACCACCTGATTGCTGGATCAGACCTCCATCGCGGAGGTTCCCAAGATCGATGACGGTGTAGCCAAGCTCTTCGAGGAAGATTTTAACTCGCTTTTTCGACGGGGCATCGTCTGGGGAGACAAATGCAACTCGTCTCGCCCCATTGACGATCGGGTCCGCCTCCAGATTAGGAACGGTCATGTGGTTGAAAGCCTTAACTACTCGCGCTCCAGGGGCTAGGGCCGCAACGAGCTGGCTCGTGGATAAGTTTCCAACATCGGCCGGCGTGAACTTTCCGGCCTTGCCGTGAATAGGGTTGGTCCCATCGATCAAGATCTGATTTTTCCACCTGGGAAGACTCGCAAGTGTGGTGGGGACGTTGTCCCAAGGAACAGCAAGAAGTACCAATTCGCAACTCGCCGCCACTTCCTTGTGGACGGCCACTGCTCCAGGATCAAGTTGATTGACTATTTCCCGCAGGCTGTCCGGGCCTCGGTCATTGCTAAGTTTCAGCTTGTGGCCGGCCTTCAATGCCCGTTTTGCGAAAGCTTGTGCTAAGGCGCCTGCTCCAATGGTTCCGATTTCCATACGGTGTCCTTCCTAAACCGGGCTTTTCAATAACACGATCCCGGTCTTGCCTGGGCTAGAGACGTGTTGAATCGCTTTTTGAAAGTCGGCAAAGTCATACTCATGGCCGACCTCGAAAAGCTCTGGGTGATTTGTGGCGAGACTCAGAGCGAGGCCGAAATCGTTCTGCTTTTCGTCCTGGGCAAGACGAAACCAGCTCATAATGGCGACGCTCTTAAGCGCAACATTATTTGGGATGAGCGAATAAATGTTCGCGCCCTTGTTGCCACCCAGCGAACCGTAGTTAATGATAGTTCCACCGTCATCAACAACCGAAGCGAGATCGTCGATCGCTCTTCCGCCGATGGCATCGAAAGCCACTTCAAGCCTAAGTCCTCCGAGAGCCTCGCGAACTTGTTCTTTCCAATTGCTATCGTCCGTTGAATAAGCCGGCGGCCCGGGAAGCACGGTTTGAAGCTTTTCAAGCGACTGATGCGATCTCACCAGACGAATGGGGCGGATACCCCGATCCAAAGCAACTTGAGTCAGCAGACGTCCAACGCCAGAGGCCGCCGCATTCTGAAGAATATAAACGGGAGGCGTAATCGGATTTCTAAGCGAATTATGGCCGGCTTTGATGAGCACAGATGCGGTGATCGTATTTATGAGCATCTGCGCTGCAATCTGATCGGAAATCTCGTTCGGAACTGCCAAGAGGGAGTTGTATCGAACGACTACATATTCTCCCCAGGTACCCGCTGCGGGAAAAAACGCCACACGCTGGCCTTCGCTTAACCTCGTCGCGGCCTTCGCGTTTGTTCCGAGACGAAGGATCGTGCCGACACCCTCAAACCCCGGTATTCTTTCAGTTCCTTCCGGAATTGGCGCGACCGGTCCTCCTTGAGGAAGAGCCGAAAGAATCTGGACGTCACCGTGATGGATCGGTCTAGCGATCACCTTTATGAGAGCATCGTCAACTCCAAGGTCTTCGCTCTTTAGTGGGCGCTTCGCAATTCGTAAAACCCTTTCCGGAGCACCATACTCGCTGTGAACAATTGCTCTAAATTCGGTTTGCATCGGCAACCTCATCAACGCTTGACACCTCGCGCCGAACTCCATAAAGCTCCGGGGTTCACACGATTGGGATAAAGCGCAAGCATCTGGTTATAGAGTTCCTGCGCGGTTTGCGTATCTGCAGCGATCCTGTCGAAGTCGCGAATATACTGTCTTGTTTCCGCAACGATGTTGGGCGTATCAGCCGCCCCCGGCCTTTTGTGCCCTGCGACAACAGCGCCAGGTTTCAGCGATTCGATCGTGTCGAGCGCGGCGATCCACACCTTCCTTGAATCGGCGTTCGACTCGGCCAGGTAGACATGAACATCGTTATACACAGCGTCGCCTGCCACGACCAAGCCGATCGAAGGGACGTGGAGGCAAGTCGTACTGTCCGTATCAGTGTGGCCGAGGGGAATACTCACAAGTTCCTCTCCTTCCAGCTCAATTACGGTGCCCGCTAGTTCCTCCGCAATCACAGGTGTTGAGTCGATTTGCCCAGGAAATCGCGATTTCCAAAACGACTCAAGAACCGGAGACGAGGCCTGCTCTCGCATGATGGTGATTACATCTCGCGTTGCCACGAACCGCGCATTAGGGAATCGCTCTCGAATTGTGTTTACGCCAAAGAAATGATCTCCGTGGCCATGCGTCGCGTAAATGGTGGTCAGATTCTTTGCGCTTGCCGCGATCCATTCAACAAGGGCTCGGTTTTGCTCCAGAGTGATGAATGTATCGATTAACACAGCATCTCGCTCACCTGAAATGAGGGTCGACGATATCGGTGACCATCTCCGTTCAGCCACACCAGGCGGCAAATCGCTGGTGACGACGGGGATCTGCGTGCTGATAAAGACGTTCCACTGCACAGGATTACTCACAGGGCCCAGTTCCTAAGAGACAACCGCCTGACCAAGACGCGAGTTCTCGTTCCCGACGACTGGTGATGTAAACATCTGCGCCCTCTTTTGCCAAGGCGGTCGCCGCGGCCAGGCCGAGTCCGCTAGTGCCGCCTGTTACCAATGCTACCTTTCCGTCCAGTTTTGGCATTCCGTCAACTCAAGAGTGGTGGGCTAAAGCCGCCGCCTCTAGCAAAAGGCCTTCGACTTTCTTGTCGAGATTCCGCGCGACCGCGAGCGCGTCGGAATTCCCGCACTCGCCGAATGCTTTCAGCAGCAATGCGAAGTCCAATTGCTAACTATTTGAAAGTAGGCAGATTGTGATTTACTGGTTGCCCTAAAATTGAAGGAATTCCTGTTTTATAAGGAATGAGCGATCACTCAGGATCGGGCACTCTTAGCGTGGGATTTTGAACCGGTATACGTTAATCTTCAAACGCCTGATTTTTGAATCGAGGGTGCGCGAAAGCAGGCCGAGTTTGATGGCGGCACCTGACGGCCCGGAGATTCGGCCCTGACTGGTTGCGAGCGCGGCTTCAATCATTTCCTTTTCCTGTTTCACAAGCGTGCTGTGTAGCGCGCCTGTCCGTTTTGGGTTTGCGCGCATTTGCCGCCTGAGCCAACCTTCATCGATAGCGAACGTTTCACTGTCGCCGAGGATAACCGCACGCTCGATCACATTTTGCAACTCACGGACATTGCCAGGCCAAGCGTATGACTGAAATGCTTTTAGGGATTTCTTATCGATCGTTTTGAATTTTTTCCCAGCCCTTTTGCCGAAGCGGTCGATGAAGTACTCCACGAGCAGGGGAATGTCAGCAACGCGTTCACGGAGGGGCGGCACCTCGATGGGCACGACGTTGAGCCGGTACAGAAGATCTTCGCGGAATCGCCCTTCAGCGACGAGTGCGTTCAAATCACGATGCGTTGCCGCCAGAACTCTAACGTCAACGGGAATGGAACTGTTTCCGCCGACGCGTTGGATTTCCCGCTCCTGCAACACCCGCAATAGTGCGATCTGAATCTCTCCTGGCAGGTCGCCAATTTCATCCAGAAAAATTGTGCCGCCATTTGCCGATTCAACACGACCGAGACGTCTTTGGGTTGCGCCGGTAAAGGAGCCCTTTTCGTGCCCAAAGAGCTCGGAAGCAATCAGGGTGGGCGGAATGGCTGCGCAGTTGACGCCGATGAACGCGCGATCTGCCCGCTTCGATCGTTTGTGGATCGCCCGCGCAATCAGCTCTTTTCCTGTGCCGGTTTCACCAAGGATAAGAACTGTTGAGTCGGAACATGCCACCTTTGAAACTCGCTGGAGCACCGTTCTAAGCGTGTCGGACGAGCCGACGATATCTTCAAACATCGAGTCGCGATCGATCTGCTCTCGCAACGCCAGATTTTCATTCCGCGTTCTTTCTTCCGCTCGAACGCGATCATCGATGTCGGTTCCCGTTGCGTACCAGCGGG
>DATNNZ010000215.1:0-9095 GCA_035601575.1 Chthoniobacterales bacterium | reverse complement strand
TTGGGCTCCAACCGAACGAGCGCATCTGCTTGGGCGAGCGCAAACAGCGCATGCGATTCTTGTGGACCAACCAATGCAAAATGATCGCCCGTCAGCTTTCCCCGTAAATAGTGCGGGCGCTCGCCAGGGTTGCGAAAACGCTGGGCCGCTATCACTTTCGTCCGTACGTTCGGTTCGCCACTGCAACCTTGAAGACGGAGCAACGCTGGTCGGACAAAAACGACAAATGTCACATAAGCGGAAACCGGGTTACCCGGTAAGCCGAAAATCAACTTGCGCCCGAGCCAGCCAAACAAGAACGGTTTGCCTGGACGGATCGCAACCCGCCAAAGTGCTATCTCCGCTCCTAATTTTCGGAGGACCGGTTTGACTAAGTCTTTTTCTCCAACCGACACGCCACCGGCAATGATGACTACATCGGATTGCAACGCTTCGCCCAGGGTTCGAATATGGGCCTCTTCGTCGTCCGGAATCGGGTCAAAATACACTGGTGAGCCACCGCTTTTGCGAACCAATTCGGAAAGCATGATTCCGTTGGTCTCATAGATTTCTCCGGGTCCCAGGGGGGCGTCTGGCTGGCGTAATTCGCTCCCGGTCACAACCACACTTACGCGCGGGCGACTATAAGCAGTGACCCGACTGACTCCCTGCGAAGCCAACAACGCCAAACGTTGGGCGTTCAAGCGGGTACCAGATTCTCCTATCTTTTGGCCCTCACAAAGATCACCTCCGCGCAATCGAACGTTTTCACCCGCCTGCAGCTCGGTTCGAACAACAATTTCGTCCCCGGATCGCTCCGCGTCTTCCTGCATCAACACGGCATCAGCGCCTTCCGGCAACGGCGCTCCCGTGAAAATTCGTACGGCAGTACCGGGCTTCACTCGGAGTTGCCGGTCGAGGCCCGCCGATTGTTCGCCCACCACGGGTAGGCGCGCTCCCGGCCGGACTTCGTGCGCAATGACAGCGTAGCCGTCCATGGATGAATTGTTGAATGCAGGCAGTGCAATCTTGGCAAATAATGTGCCAGCCAGAACGCGATCTCCCGCCTCGGCAATTGGTACGTCTTCCGTGACGAGCGGCTCGGCCGCATCCAAAATGCGCCGTAAGGTTTCTTGCTCAGTGAGCAGCATTGGTGCGCGACATTTCTGATTTCAACTCAAATGGCTGGGTCAACCGAATATCTCGCGACGACGCACCTACCTCAAGCTGATATCGGCCGGTTTCCGTCTTGAACTGGTGCGTTGTCGAATCGAAGTATTGAAAGGCATTTTGCTCAACCACAAAGCTCACCTCTTTTTTTTCGCCCGGATTCAGCCAAACTTTGGTAAAGCCTTTGAGTTCACGCAGCGGCCGCTCCACCGCCGGCTCAATCGGGTGGACGTACAACTGCGCGCTTTCCGCGCCCGGCCGGTCGCCAATGTTCTTAACCTGACATTTCACTTGAATCGGCTGTCCAATTGAGGCAGCCGGCGAGCTGATTTGCATATCGGAATACTCGAACTCGGTGTACGACAGACCAAATCCAAACGGGAACCGGGGTTCGATCCCGGAATGATCATAGCCTCGATAGCCGACAAAAATGCCTTCCGCATAGTTCACAGTTTTCCCTCCATCCCGAGACGGATAGTTGGCTGCAGCTGGATTGTCAGCAAAAGCCTTCTCGAACGTAATCGGCAATTTGCCTGACGGATTGATGTCGCCGGCCAACACGGTCGCCAGGGCGCGTCCTCCCTCCTGGCCCGGGTACCAAGCCTGCAACAATACCGGCACCCCATCCAACCAGGAACTCATATCGACATTCCCGCCCGAAAATAAGATCACTGCAGTTCGCGGATTCTTTTCCGCTACATTCCGGATCAATGCATCTTGTAGGTTGGGCAATGCGAACGAGCGATCTGCACCTTCGCCTTCGGTCCCATCATCAAAGCCGGCGCCAATGATTGCGGCGTCATAGTCACGAATAACGTCCGGTACCGCAAACGAAGCCCACGCAAACTGGGCGACTGCCTCTCCGCCACCATGGTTATGATAATCGACGCGGAGCGAATAGGTTTTGCCCGCTTCCAAAGGGCGTATGGCGGTTACGGTTCGCGGAGAGTGATCCTGCCAATCGTCGATGATCAATTCGCCGTTCAGGAAGACGCGAATGCCATCGTCGGAACGCGCTCGAAAAGCATGTGGACCAGAGTCGGAGGCACGGATCATCCCAGTCCAACGAACTGAGAATCGGTCAGAGGATAATTGAGGTGTCGGGATACCGGACGCCCAATCAAAATCGATGTGCGAATCGACTCGGGTAAGAATCGGCCACCCAGCAAGAGTCGGATTATCGAAGAACTCGGTCTTGAGTCCGGGCTCTAAGTTTCCGTGATCGGTAGAATGAAGAAACTGAGCCGATTCAAACGAACCAACGCCCGTATCAAAATAATCTACCTTTACATCCGAACCGAACAACGTCCGCAAACCTTCCACCAGACTGACGGAGTTTATCGGGCGGACGAACGAGCTTCCCCAACCGGTTGGGACACCAGGACAGGCATCCGGACCGAACACCGCGACGCGGCGAACGTTTTTGCGATCCAGCGGCAGGAGCTTTCCTTCGTTCTTCAGTAGGACGATCCCTTCCTGAGCAACGGCTAGCGCTGTGGCCGCACTCGTTGGGTCATTCTCTGGAATAGCCGAATCCAGCTGTGGACGATCGAGGAATCCATTGCCAACGATTAATTGCAGGATTCTGCGGACCTTGTCATCAATTTGGCTCTCGGAGATCTGGCGTCTCTTCAGCAGCGCGGAAAGCGCGGCGGGATTGAAATACTCCCCCGACGGCATCTCTAGATCGAGTCCACCGGTGGCCGCCGCTAAGGTATCATGGGTGGCGCCCCAATCTGACATCAGCACACCAGAGAAGCCCCACTCGGTTTTGAGCACCTGAAGGTTGAGAAAACGGTTCGCGGTACAGAATGAGCCGTTTACCTGATTGTAAGCGTCCATCACCGCTCCTGCTTTCCCTTCTTTCACCGCAGCTTCGAATGCCGGCAAATAGATCTCTCGAAGAGCGCGCTCTCCCACGACAGCACTGATCTCCATCCGATTGAATTCCTGGTTATTCGCCGCGAAATGCTTGACCGTCGCTACGACGCCTTGACTTTGCACCCCACGAACAAACGGTACGACCATTTGGCTCGCCAGATACGGGTCTTCACCGGAGAGATACTCGAAGTTTCGACCGCAAACCGGTACCCGATTAATGTTCAGTCCGGGAGCAAGTAGTATATGGATGCCGCGAGCGCGACAATCGCGACCCATCGACGTCCCCTCCCTTTCCGCCATTAGCGGATTCCAGGTCGCCGCCAAAGCGATCCCAGCCGGATAACGAGTACTCGGAAGATCCTGGCGCACCCCCACCGGGCCATCACTCATCCGAATCTCAGGTAACCCGAGTCGCGGGATTGGTCTAATCGACATGGCATGGATCCCTCCGATGTACTCCAACTTCTCTTCCAAGGTCATTCGACCCAGCAGATCGTTCACGCGATCTTCGATCGAGTCGGCACTTAAGACCCTTATTCCGGACAACGCGACAGCGGCTAGCATCACCAAGGTACGGACATTTTGCGGCGCAAAACGACTATACGCTTTCGCTACGGTGATTCGAAGGACCGATCCCTCACATCCTGTGTCGTGGCGCATCCTGTTCAAGTTTCAGCGAAGGCTGCATTTGTAAAGCAGATCCGCGGGCACCTGACCGTCAGGAGTGGTAGCGGCGACTAGCCCGTCCGACATAGTCCGAAGTCTTACAGCAATTGCTTTGCCTTATCACGACGACGTCGAATCCAGTTAGCTCGCTGGCTCGACGCGAGCTCAAAGCGCCCCGGGTTGTGTGTTAAACCGCCAGAAACCCCAGTCGCCATTGCTCCGTTCGCGACTAAACGATGATCGATCATTAACCCCAGAGAGCCGGTCCCTAACGGAGTTGACTTATCGGTACAGTTTTGCATTGACTTTCCACCAAACACGCGCTTAATGCTTAGCTGATAGGCTAAACTGTCCTGTCAACTATGGATTTAGGGTCTTCTCTTCGTTTACTTCAGCGAACCCGCCAAACGTCCGGAGCTCAAGCAGAAGGTAAGAACCTGCTGCAGTGCGCACGGCGTTTTGTTTATCAAATATTGCCAAGAATCGCTCGGCGTCTGCCCTGATGGATTCTTCGATGAGGACTGTCGCTGATTCGTCCCCAGCAATCCAGGCTCGTGGCCTGTCCGAAAGCGCGGAAGCTCCCTCCGGCCCGCTGATCTTTCTCTTGGCTACGACCGCGGGACTGGTGGTGATGAATATCTATTACAATCAGCCGGTCTTGAGCGCGATTGCCGGTTCGCTCCATGTGACTTCCGCGGCCGCAGCCTGGGTTTCGACTATCACTCAACTCGGATACGCAACAGGTCTGCTTTTCCTGCTACCGATCGGAGACAGCGTGGACCGAAAACCGTTGATCGCGCTGATCACACTGTTGTCTTCGCTGGCCCTTATCGCGATTCCGTTGTCACCAAACTTAGCCGTCATGCTGCTTTCCAGCTTCGGTCTAGGGTTCACTTCCGTCGCTCCTCAGCTCGTAGTGCCCTATGCCGCGAGCCTGGTTACCGGACCGGGTCGCGGAAAGGTGGTTGGATTGGTGATGAGTGGTTTGCTGATCGGAATTCTCTTCTCACGAAGTTTGAGCGGATTTATCGCGAATCGACTGTCGTGGCATACCGTCTTTTGGCTGGCTGCGGGAGTCATGCTTTTGCTTAGTGGAGTTCTCTGGATAGCGCTTCCTTCGCAGCCGCCGCGCGGCACGATTTCTTATGGACGCTTGCTGAGATCATTGCCGCAACTCTTGAAGTCCGAACCCATCATTCGACGTCACAGCGCAATTGGCGCCCTCGCGTTCGGGGCCTTTGGCGCCTTCTGGACGACGCTTGCTTTTTATCTTCACTCCCGACCGGAACATTACGGCTCCGATGTAACTGGAATGTTCGGCCTCGTCGCGATCACTGGCGCTTTAGTTGCGCCTTTAGCTGGTCATCTCGCGGAAAATCGCAATCCCCGCCAGATCAACCGGTTTTTCCTGATTTTGGTCTTACTGGCCTTCGTCACAATGCTTTTCAGCGACCAATATACTCTGTTGGTGCTCGGTGCAGGTGTTCTCCTGTTGGATGCAGGGGTGCAGGGAAACCAAATTGCCAATCAAACGCGGATCTATTCTTTGGAACGTTCGCTGCACAGCAGAATCAATTCGGTCTACATGGTGATCTACTTCCTGGGTGGCGCATTCGGATCCTTGATTGGAGCCCAAGCCTGGGCGCTGGCCGGATGGCCGGGAGTCTGTTGCAGCGGGATCGTGCTCACCGTCGCTGCGCTAGTTGTGGTGTGGGTGTAGCATGGATTGCGCTCTCCTTCTGGTTGGCCCCGAAACAGATTGACACTTTCGCCTGCGGTCCTTTAGCGTTTGGGGTGCCTGTCCACGTTCTCGTATTCGTGGCGCGCGAGCTCACGGGCATCGAAGAAATCACTGGAGGAAAACTCATAAATACGACGGTAAGTCCCACGCCGGAGCCTCCGTTCAATGCGGCCGAGCTGGGTATGCTCGCCCATCTGTATCGAGGCGAGATGTATCGCAGCAAGGTCTGGCGCACGCGACTCGATGCAACGACCAACTGGGCCGTAGCGACCACCGGCATCGCGCTCTCGGTCGCCTTTAGCAATGCCGGGAATTCGCCTCTCCCTCTCGTTCTGGTAGCTCTGATGGCTCTCGTGTTCCTTGCGATTGAAGCCCGTCGGTATCGCTACTTCGACATTTGGCGCACGCGCGTGCGACTGATGGAGGTTTCGATGTACGGGCCGCTTCTTCGACTCCAAGGGGTACGCGTTGACAACGGTTGGAACGAAGTCCTGGCTCGCGACTACGAGCAGCTTCACTTTCACATAAGTTTTTGGGAAGCTGCGGGCCGCCGGCTGCGGCGCAATTACTCGTTCCTGTTTGGTGTTCAGGCGGTCAGCTATATACTCAAAATATGCATTCACCCGACGCCGATCAAGTCGCTCGGAGAGTTATGGCAGCACGCGTCGATCGGTCCGCTTCCTGGCGAGGTCGTGTTAGCGACAGGTATTCTGTTCCACGCCGGATTGGGCGCATTGGCGCTCGTGACCTTGAAGGGGCAGCGGGCGGCCGGGCGGGTGGTACGGCCGACCGACGACAAAGACCCGACGGCGAATTTGCGGATCGATTGAAACCAAGAGAGCTTTCCAACGCGGCGTGCGGGCCGATCACCCATTCGTCCGCAACGAATCGTCCATAAAGCGGCTCAATTCCGGATCCGGCTTCCACAGCCCATTTGCATATTCGGTCCAACCTTCCTGGGCAACATAGCGGTGCGCGCACACGAGTTCCTCTTGGCTGAACTTCCGATCGTTGAGCTCCATATTGGGCCGAACGACACAACTGCGACCTGGGTTGGGGCGCAGAAGATCCATGTAGATCCTGGCCGGAGTGATGATTACTAGTGGACGGATGTGAAGCCCCCCCCATTTCATCGACCGAAATGCGATCGACTAAAGGGCTTTCACTACGGGATAATTCGCGGTCCGGTTGAACGTCCCCGTCACCGTGTTCGCGCCAGACGACGCACGTATTCATACGCGCCAATATCCCAAGCACTACCAGCACCGCGTAAATTACCGTTCGACCGGACCAAACCCCAATTAGAGCCAAGAAAAACCTGAAGCAATGGGAGCCTTTATTCTATTATCGCTTATTTCGCTGGCTCTGCTGATGGTAGCCGCGGCACGAGCACCTAGTCGATAGGAGAGAACGGTCGCTTGCCGGACAGCGGCGTCGGTTTCCATTTCTTAAATTTCGATAGCTCACGCACGCGTTTTGCAGCTACCTCACCAACGTTCGTTGAGGTTCGCTGACGCTCGTTGAAGAAAAAAATACAACCGTAGAACGCGATGCCCGCGATGTTGAATCATCAGAGTGAATCGCCCGATTAATTTTCCAGCTTTAGTCTTTTTATTGCTCTTCGCTTTGATGCTTCTGCTTAACGGCAGTGCGATTCTTTCGTGGGCTTCAGGTCCCGTGTTCGGTTCCGGGAGGGCAATCGATGGGCCGGCTGTGGAGCAAGCAAGCTCGGTTCACCCGCCCGTTGTTGGACCATTTCCCGATCCGGTTGAAATCAAGGTATCGGCAAATTATCAGCAAGAATATTCGTCTGTTGACGCCGGACTCAACAAGCCGCCTGAGAAGTTAGGCGATGTGCCCAATTCCCCAAAGAATCAAATGCACCCACGTGGATACAGGCTCACGGCAAATCTTATGACCAGGATCCATTCTCGACCTGTACATCCGGGCGAACAAGGGCTCTCGCGGAAGGTCCGTGCTCTTTGGCAAGAAGCTCGGATCAATGGACGAAGGCTCAAAAAGCGGCTTACGAGCTTGCTGCGTTCTGCGCAGCATCGTGGTTACTAGGCGCCCCGGATCTAATCGAAGCAAATTGCCAACGCGGCAAGGTGGCACCGGGCGCCGCGCATTAGCGCCCTGATGCCCGAAGCCGGGAATATCCCCCAGGGTTTCTCCCCAAGACTCCACCGCTAGTTCGCCTGTCGAGAATCTAGTGGGCGCTCAAGAAACCGCAATCGCGAGCGAATAGCCAAAAAAACCTTGGCGCCCAGGCCGCTCTTTCGGCTCCGCCGACTGGCTGCAAGTGCATCCAAGGGTTTTCGAATTGCTTCCGGCGCCGCGCCCATCACTACAGTGCGCAGATGAACATATACTCGATCCACGGCTGCGAAAACAAACGTAGAAAAATTGTGAATAGGGGCGCGCGAAGTGCGTCTTTTAGACGAGTCTCTCAAAAGAGAGTCACAACAGACACCAGCACTGGCCGGGAGAAGGCAGCGCAACTTTTCCCGGCTCCTTGGGGCCTTAACCGCCACTATCGTATATCAGCTTTCTTCGTCGTCAGTTTGTTTTACAGACGTTTCGTCGCCTTCAGTCTTGTCCCACTCCAGATCTTCAGTGTCTACGTCCTCATCTTCCGGTTTAGTGCTCTCTCCTTCGGGACTCATATTGAATTGCACCGGTGTAGCTTTCAGCAGTGCCTCTATGATGCGCAGAAAAGCGCGGCAGCCACAAGCTTTAGCTCTGCTTTGCTCACCATTCTGACGCGGTTTGCCCGACTGAGCGCTGTGAAGAACACCAGGAGGATCGAGAGCAATGCCAGAGCCGGATATCACTACGAGGCTGATCCGGACGACACTTCACCATTAGGGGTTATGAGATTCGACGCTCCGGATTATGACAACATTAATAATCAAGATCTCCTCACGAAGATATCGGATCGCTTTTATCCCACGATCCGGAAGGAAAAGTTCGCTTATTGGACGCGAGATCCCATGGGTCGCCAAGCCCAACTGGTTAATACCAAATGAAACCGCCCAATCGGCGCCCATTATAGCGCTTCCAATCCACGGTTTCTTGGCCTTCCTGCCAATCGCCATGCCCCCCACCAGTAGAATGATCGCGACCACCGAAGCCTTCACCATGCCCATGCCCGCCACCGCCTTCACCGTGGCCACCGCCTCCGCCGTGGCCACCGCCTCCACCGTGGCCACCGCCTCCTCCACCATGTGCGAACGATGCGGTGGGCACGAGCGCCAGAACCCCGGCCAGAAAAAGACCGACCAATAAACCCTTCATCAATCTCATAAGTAAGCTTTTCTGGTTGCTATCCTGGCTTCACCGAACGGGAGGGGCTAATCGGATAGCTTGATCGCATATCAGCGGACGTTATGGCACTAGCCGGCCTTCTTGGTCACACCCAGGGACGTTTCTACCAGATCGGCGGCGACAGAGAGTCCGTTGGCCTTGGCGATCGCCCTCTGGAGTTTACGTGCATTATCCCGATAGGTGGAGTCGTTCAGCACCTCATTTAGCAGTGTTGAGAGGTGGTCGGCGGTTAATTTGTCTAACGAGGTGATTACACCGGTTTGCTTGTCCGCGATTCTGGCGGCGACGCCGGGTTGATCAAAGGTTACCGGGATGGCTACTTGCGGGACAC
>DATNNZ010000214.1:0-4655 GCA_035601575.1 Chthoniobacterales bacterium | reverse complement strand
TGTCTTCCGCAGAGCGATCCAGCTCCATGAGCCGGATAAACTCTTACCTCCGGAGGGAGCTTCAGCAGCTTATTGAAAAGTGAATCGTAAAGCATTGTTGCGAGCTCGTGCGAACCCATTTCCCGGTCGCGCAGATCCGGCCTGCCTACGTCACCAGCGAAAAGTGTGTCCCCAGAAAATAATGCCACCGGTCTGCCGCTCTCGAATAAGCATAGGCAGATGCTGTCCGGCGAATGACCGGGTGTGGCGATAACTTCAACTTCCAGCGAATCGACGCAGAAGCGATCACCTCATTGAGGTCGTGGTGATCAAACGTCGCGGGAGCTTTCTTAGAAACCAGGAAGATAAGAAGCGTGCGCCAGTCCTGGGACAAAGAATCGCTCGATATGCATAAGATCTTTAATTCCGACTATCTGCGGCCCTTCAGGCCGATGAGAAATGACAGTTTTGCCTCAGATCCTGCTCGCTTGATCATGAGGCGCGCAAGCTACATTTAGCTGCGTATCTGCCGATCCATCCATTTTTCTCGCCGAACGCATCAGTGGAATGACTTGTCATTTGGAATTTGTCATCTGTCATCGCCCTGAAAGGGCGCTGAAGGGCCGCAGCCATCCGAGACCATCTTCAGTTCTGGCTGCCGGTTTGTATTCGCAGCCGATCCAGCCCCCATAACCGAGTTTATCGGCCAACCTGAACAGGTGTGAAAAGTTCACCTCGCCGCGATCCGGTTCGCCGCGATCGGGAACACCGGCGACCTGAATGTGACCGACGTCAGAGAAAAAACGCTCGGTCCGCCGGGTTAAATCGCCGCCCATGATCTGCGTGTGATACCAATCCAATTGGATCCTGAGTCTCGGATGTTTTAGTGCGGCCAGAATCCCTGCGGCTTCCTCAATCGTGGTCAGATGGTAACCGGGAAAATCACGATTGTTGATCGGCTCGATGAGAAGATCCAGATCGGTGGTTTGACTAAGTGCAAATTCGAGGTTGGAAAGAAATGTAGCGCGGGCCTTTTCTTGTTCTATCCCGTCGGTTATTCCTGCCATCACATGCAGACGGCGTAATTCTAAAATGCTTGCGTATTCGAGCGCCAGCTGAACTGAACTGCGGAACTCCCTTTCCCGACCGGGAATTGCTGCAATTCCGCGATCGCCCTTTGCAAAATCTCCTGGCGGTAAATTAAAAAGGATAGCGGTTAGTCCAGTCTCGCGCAACCTGCTCGAAATCTCGGCAGCGCTAAATTGATACGGAAAAAGAAACTCTACCGCCTTGAAACCGGATCTTGCCGCGGCGTCGAAACGGTCGAGAAACGGCAGCTCTTGGTAAAGCCAGGACAAATTCGCAGCAAATTTCGGCATAGAACTTTTCTAACCACGGATAGACACGAACGGAACCGGCTTATCCGTGTCTATTCGTGGTTTATATTTAAGGTGTTAGATTTTTACAAACCACGAATAGACGCTAATAGACACGAACTAAATCTGTTCATTTCGTATCAATTGGTGTGCATTCGCGGTTTCTATTCTCACCAAGTGGCGTCAAAGGTCTCTCTCAATTCCCGGATCTGACTTTCCGTCAGAGTTCGAATCTTATGTCCGTGAAGAGATAACATCAGCTTCGCGGTTTCCTCCAACTCTTCGACGGCATACATGGCGGAATCGAGATCTTTCCCCGAAACAACCGGCCCATGGTTTGCTAGCAGGACCGCCGCGTGCCGCGAGGCGTGCTTGGCGATTTCCAGAGCGAGCGCTTTGTCGCCCGGGCGAAAATACGGAATCAAAGGTAGCTTGCCGACCCGCATCACAAAGTAGGGAGTTATCGGCGGAATACAGCTCATTGGATCCAGCTCTTCCAAACACGAGACCGCCGCAGCATAGCTACTATGGAGATGAACGATAGCAGTGCTCTCGGCTCGGTTTTCGTACATGGCGAGGTGAAGAAAATATTCCTTACTCGGTTTGTCGCCCGCCAGATGCATCCCATTCCAATCCAGTTTTGTCAGCGTAGATGGATCCAACTCGCCCAGACAAGAATTCGTCGGGGTCAGGATCCAACCGTCTGCAACCCGGGCGCTGATATTGCCGCTGCTTCCCGGGCTGAGTCCGCGGCGATACAGACTCAGACCTATTTCAACGATGCGTTCTCGAATCTTGTTTTCTTGGTTCATGATAGCTGCTCCCAAGCTTTCGTAAAAAAATCTTCACTGCCGAAGTTTCCGGATTTTAAAGCCAGAGCCAGCTGTTTTCCTGAGCCGGTAGCCAAGGTCCACGGGACCCCGGGATCAATCTCCGGTCCGATCTTGAGTAGGTCCAGTCCTAGCCTTTTTACCACTGCTCCCGAGGTTTCGCCGCCCGCAACAATCAATTGGCCGACTCCGTTGTCGACCAATGATGAAGCAATTTCGGCCAGAGCATGTTCGCAAAGTAAGCCAGTCCTTTCGCCACCAAAGTCATTTCGGTTTTTCGTGAGGTCCTCTACCGTCTCGCTGGTATAAATCAGCAGCGGCTTCGGTTCGCTCTGCGTCTCTGTTGCCCACGACACTACGTCGCGAATCACCCTATCAGTATCTTCTGCGAGGTTCTGCACTGAGATTCGCTGATGCCGGCATGCTGCTTTTGCGTATTCGATCTGGCGCAGTGTCATTTTTGAGCAGCTTCCGGCGAGAATAGCTCGGTCTCCGGGAAAGGCAGGAACACGAATCGGAGCTGCGCCGCTGAGCCCAAAATTCGACGCGAGTCCTAAAGCTAAACCGGAACCACCGGTCACCAACGTGAGATCCTTAACCGAACTACCAAGCGTGATGAGGTCAGCATTCCCAAGACAATCGGTGACCGCGATGTGAATTTCATCCGAACGCAATTTCTCAATTTCTTGGATAATCGCTTTGGGACCTTGGTTGACGCGGTCAAACCGAATCAAACCCACTTTGGTCGAGGTCTGCGTGGAAAGAAATCGGACGAGATTCGGATCGGTCATTGGTGTGAGCGGATGATTCTGCATCCCGCTCTCGCTCAGAAGCACGTCATTGACGAAGAGGTGACCACGATAGACAGTGCGGCCGTTGTCCGGAAAGGCCGGGCAAACAATGGTGAAATCGGTCTCGAGCGCTCCCAGCAAAGCGTCGATAACAGGACCGATGTTCCCTCGAGGCGTCGAATCAAAGGTTGAACAATATTTGAAGTAGAACTGTTTGCATCCTAAGGTCCGCAGCCACTCGAGCGATTCGAGCGATTCCTGTACGGCCTGCTCGGGTGGACAGGTTCGCGTCTTTAGCGCCACTACCACAGCGTCCGAGTTGATCGTCGTCTGCGCGCTCTCTGGAATCCCAAGCGTTTGCACGCTTCGAAAGCCGCTTTTTACTAAATTATTGGCGAGATCTGTCCCACCCGTAAAATCATCTGCGATACAGCCGAGAAGAGGCATAGTGAATTTCCTGTCGAATGAGGAGCGTGCATACCGCTCATGTCATGCCTGATATCGGCGAAGAAGTTTCGTGACGATCCTTTGTTGTCATGTTTATCCGAGGTTTGAAAGGGAAAGACAGAATGTACGCAATAGTCCTTCGTTACAAACGACCATTGAGTGAAGTTGATAAGCATGTCGATGCCCACCGGCGTGGCTCCGCAAAGACTATGCGGATGGCACTTTTCTCGTATCGGGGCGCCAACGCTCCGGGGCCGGCGGTTTTATTCTCGCCGTTGCAATCGAACGCGGGCAGCGTGATGCGCTATTGGCCAGCGATCCATACGGACAAACGATCTCGCCGATTACGAAATCATCGAAGTGGTCCCGAGTATGGCGGACGAACGATTGTCTTTCTTGATCGAGAAGTGAGAAACTTGCCTCTGGACCTGATCTCAGGCGGCCGAGGAAACCGAAGAAGTAGCGGCATAAATCGGTCCGTTACGGAAACGCAGTGATCCAGCAGATCGTCCCGCCACTACCGCCTGCATTTCCGCAACGATTGATAAGGCAATGCCGGCCGGGCCTTCGGCACCGATATCGAGGCCGGCTGGTGCGTGCAGGCGATCGATCTGTTTGCCATCCCAGCCGGGATTGGTGCGCTCCAGTTCCGTAACGAGCTTTTCTCTGCGCGGTTTCGGCCCCAGCAGTCCGACGTAGCGGACCGGACGGCGGGCGAGACTTTCCAATACCGAAAGATCGGTGAGGAAATTGTGGCTCATCACCAAGATCAAAGAATCGTCTTTGATCAGCTTCAGCGCCTCTTCTGCGGCCAAGAAGGCGTCCGCTAATTCCTGTAACTGGACGGCAGCTCCCACCGTTGCTCGCTTGCCCGCTACGGTGACTTTCCAGCCTAGATCTTTGGCTAGCTGCACTACCGGCAATGCATCGCGGCCGGTGCCGAAAACAAAAAGATGCGGCGGAACCGGTACAAATTCGCAAGCGACCTCGAACTCTGCGCCAGCCTGAAGTTTGCACGCCGCAACGAATGATCGTTTCTCCGCGAACGTGCGTTCGGCTAAGCGTCGGAGTTCGGTCACGACCTCTTTTGGTAAATTTTGCGGATAAACCGATCTGCCTCGCTGCAGACAAAATCTGGTTCCGAGCGCGGGAATTTGAGCGACGCCCATCCGATCGGACACCCGATGTTCCAAAACCGTCACAATCGCGACTTCTTCATCACTCCTATGTCC
>DATNNZ010000213.1:0-21314 GCA_035601575.1 Chthoniobacterales bacterium | reverse complement strand
GCCCCCACTCAGGGTTCCGGCAACCTGTTTCTCTCGTTCCTTTAATCGCGGAAAAATCGCGAAGACGTAATCGTAGTCAGACTTTAGGGATTCTTTACCCAAGCGCCGAAAGGCACCCATTCGCAGGTTCTCGCCCACGGTGAGATTGGGAAAGATCATTCTTCCTTCCGGTACCTGGGTTATCCCCAGCGCAACGACTTTGTGCGCCGGTTGGTTAGTAATCTCTGCTCCCTCGAGAAAAACTTTGCCGGCGCGCGCTTTCATCAGTCCGGAAACGGCTCGTAAGGTCGTTGATTTTCCAGCACCGTTGCTGCCGATCAGCGTAATGATTTTGCCTTTCTCAACCCGAAGATTAATTCCGTGCAAGGCCGTAATCGAGCCATAAGCAACTTCCAAGTCCTTGATTTCTAACATTGATAGTCTTTGCAGAGTTATCCTCGTCGATTTGCGTCGGGAGTTTTTTCCTCTCCGAGATAAGCTTGGATCACCTTTGGATCTTGCCGAATAACTTCCGGTGTGTCTTCGGCAATCTTGATGCCGTGATCCAGCACCGAGATTCGCTGACAAATCCCCATAACCACCCGCATATCATGTTCCACCAGTAAGACGGAGATATCAAAGCGCTCCTGAATGAACTCTATCAACCGCATGAGTGTTCCTTTTTCGGTGGGGTTCATTCCGGCTGCCGGCTCGTCCAAGAGAAGCAACCGCGGGCGGGTAGCCAACGCGCGAACGATTTCCAGCCGTCTTTGATCACCGTAAGGCAGATTTTTGCACATCGTATCCCGAAAACGGTCTAGATTAAAAATCTTCAGTAACTCCATCGTCTCATGATCGATCTGCTTTTCCTCTTCACGAAACTTGGGCCCTCGCGTCAGAGCGTGGATAGGACCGTGATTCAGATGCAGATTGAACGCTACCCGAACGTTGTCGAAAGCGGTCAGTGAAGGAAAAAGACGGATGTTCTGAAAGGTACGTGCGATTCCTTTCGCCGTAATCTGGAACGGTTTCAGCCCGTTCAGCAATTCGTTGGCAAAAAGGATTCGACCCGATGTTGGCTGGTAGACGCCAGTTATCAAATTAAAAATAGTTGTCTTGCCGGCACCGTTCGGCCCGATGAGCCCAACCAACTCGCGATTACCAATTTCCAGTACAAAATCCGAGACTGCCGTTAAACCGCCGAAACGAATTGTACAATGATCCACTTGCAGGAGACTAGGAGTGGCCATGGGATGCGCTCTTTACTCGCCTTCTTGCGCCGGCCAGATCACCGAAAAGGCCCTGCGGTCGCGTTAGCATCATAGTTATCAGTAGCACTGAATAGAGAATAAGCCGGTTCTCCAACAAGCCCTGCAATGGCGGCAGATGGATCTTCAGGACGGCCTCAATGGCAGTTTGGGATGTGGCAATAAAATCGGTGTGGGCTAATGCACGTAAAAGTTCTGGTAAAATCGTCAGAAGAATCGCGGCGACTATGACTCCGGTAGTACTTCCCATTCCACCTAGAATAACCATCACGACGACATCCACGGACTTGAAGAAGTTGAATCCCTCTGGCGTTAGAAAGAGTGTGAAATGACCGAACAAAGCACCCGCCATTCCAGCAAAGAGCGCACCAACCACAAACGCGAGGACTTTGTATCTGGTGGAATTGATGCCCATTGCTTCGGCTGCGATCTCATCGTCTCGAACGGTCAAGAACCCGCGTCCAAAAGTTGAATTGACCATGCTCAGAACAACGTAGATCGCGACCGCAGCGGTCCCGAAGGTCCAAAAAAAGTTAGTATAATTACCAGTTACTCTTAGCCCGCGGGCCGCTCCGAGAAAATCGGTGTTCAAAATCGCCGTCCGAATGATTTCGCCGAAGCCCAGCGTGACAATGGCCAGATAATCGCCTTTCAGCCGCAGTGAAGGAATGCCAACTGCGATCCCGGCAATCGCCGCCAAAAGCCCGCCAAAACTCATCGACAAAAGCAAAGCAATATTAGTCGCCAACCCGTTTTGCGGACCGCCCAACAGGTTCAGAATGAAGGGATCGAGATGGTTCGACCAACTGGCGGCAGCGTAGGCGCCGACCGCCATAAAACCGGCATGTCCAAGCGAGAACTGCCCAGTGTAGCCATTCACCAAATTCAAGCTAACCGCCAAAATGATATTGATACCGATATTGATGAAAATGTCGTAATAATAGGCGTAACGAGTTATCACGAGTGATTCACCAAAAAGGCTAAAAACGAGCAACGCGGCTAATGAAATGCCCAGTAGCAAACGCGCTTTGCTCATACCTTTTCTCGTTCCACTCTGCCCAAAATTCCCGTCGGTTTGAACAGCAGGATCACGATCAAAACTGCAAACGCAATCGCGTCGCGCAGTTCGGGACGGAGATAGCCGACAACGAGGGTTTCCAGCACTCCGATGATCAATCCGCCGATAGCAGCGCCCGGAATATTTCCAATACCACCGAGAACGGCTGCTACGAAAGCTTTGATACCTGGGAGGTTGCCCATCATTGGTGAGATGGAAGGAGAGTCCATCGATACCAAGATCCCAGCGGCAGCAGCCAGAGCCGACCCGAGCGCAAAGGTAAATGAGATAACGACATCGTTGTTGACCCCCATTAACGAACACGCTGTCGGATTGACCGACAAGGCGCGCATCGCCAATCCCATCTTTGTCTTAGTCACGATCAAATGAAGAACGATAAGCAGCACAACCGTGGAGAGGATGATGGCGGCCTGCGTGGTTAACACCGTCAGATCCCCTAACCCCGGAATGGCCTCGACCGGGATCAATTGCGGAAAGGCTCGCGGCTGAGGTCCAAAAAAGAATTGGGTCATATTCTGAATGAGCAAAGAAACCCCGATTGCCGTGATCAACACCGTGAGGCGGGGCCGGTCTCGCAACGGCCGATACGCGATCCTCTCGATGAGAACGCCGGTCACTGCGCAGATCAGCATAGAGATGATCATCACCAGGCTGGCGCCACCGATGATGAGTAAGGCGTTCTCCGGCGTGAATTCTTGGAACTTGTCCAATGGAATCAGCCGGCAAACAGTGGGTGCAATCATAAATCCCGAGAACGCGCCCAGCATATAAACATCGCCATGGGCGAAGTTGATGAATCTCAATACCCCGTAAACCATCGTGTACCCGAGGGCGATCAGCGCATAGATTGAACCGAGCGAGAGTCCATTCAGGAGTTGTTGAACAAAAAGGATAACTTGGTCCATCAGTTTGCCTTAAGATTAGTTTAGCAGCCCCTCTACGCGGTCCGCTCCCGCCTCACTCAAATCACTATCTGCGATGCCGCTCAATTCAAAGTCCGACGGATGAACGATGCAGGCTAAGGGGTGACTCTCTCCACCATCTTAATCGCGCCTGCCTGAATTGTAACAATCACGCCAGGTTTATTAGCGTTTCTTTGATCGTCCAGCGAGATGTTTCCGGTCACACCGGAAAAGTCCTTGGTCTGAGCCAGTGCATCCCGAATCTTTTCTGAGTTCTCAGAGCCTGCGCGTTCAATCGCATTTGCCATTAGCCGTGTCCCATCGTACCAGAGCGCGGCAAGTGCATCTGGAAGAACCTGAAATTTTTCTTTGTAGCGAGCGACGAACTGCTGCACTCGCGGGTTAGGGTCATCCGAAGAGAAGTGATTTGCATAATAGCTCCCGTCCGCGCTTTTTCCGGCGATTTGTACCAGCGCAGGGCTGTCCCAACCCTCACCGCCCAAAAACGGAGCGGTCACTCCGAGAAGACGAGCTTCTCGCAAGATCAGACCAACTTCCGGATAATAGGCGGGCAAGAAGACCACTTCTGGCCGAGCCGCCTTTAGCTTCGAAAGTTGGGCTCTAAAATCGGTATCGCCACTACTGAAAAAGAGCTCCTCCAGAAGCTGTCCACCGTTGGCGCCAAAATATTGCTTCAATTCAGCTGCTATGCCCACGCTGTAGTCTTGTTTAATATCGGTCATAATCAGGGCCCGCCGCGCATTCAAATGATCCAGCGCAAACCGTGCCATGACCCGCCCGGTAAACGGATCGGTGAAACAACTGCGGAAGATGAAATTCCCAATTGGCGTGATCGCTTTATTGGTAGCGGTCGGAGTGAGCAGCGGAACGTGGGCGTTCTGGGCCAGTGGTGCAGCCTCCATCGTAAATGACGAAGTCAGATCACCAAGAATGGCAACCACGCGGTCCTGGGTGAGAAACTTACGGACAATTCTCGCCGTTTCACCAGGCTTGGATTGGTTGTCATCGATTACAAGGGTCAGAGGCTGGTGAAGAACGCCGCCGGCGGAATCTATCTCCTCGGCCGCCAATTTTGCTCCCTGCGAACTCGAAGTTCCGAATGTGGATAGGCCACCGGAGAGACAGGTTACTACTCCGACTCTGATCTCCCCGCTGGCCGGTGGGTTGAGTAGGAGCGAAAAGCCAACTACTGACCCGCAAAAAAGCGCCAAGCGAAATTGGGTGGCGGCGACTGTCCGGCTGCACCCAACGCGTGAGAATTCGAAACGCATGCATAGGCCGCTGATCAAACCTGACCACGAGACGCAGTCGCCATGATCTTCGCCCAGGGTATTGGATATACCCACTGAGGCTTCGTGGTCGACAGATTAATGCACACGATGGCGACTTCGCTATTTAACCGTTTCCGATCAGAGGCTCCGGGCAACCGCCAACACTATTGAGCACATTCAACGTTGAAGGGACAGTTGCCGCTACCAACCATTATTTCGGTTCGATCGTTTTGAAATAATCAAAAGCGCCGTTCTTGATGGTAAGAATGACTGCAGATTTGGTCGCATTTCGTTCCGGATTGATCGTAATCTTACCGGACACGCCGGGGAAATCCTTGGTGCTCGCGATCGCATCACGCAGTTTCTCCGGATCGGTCCCACCCGCTCGTTTGATCGCATCGACCAGAAGTTTAAATGCGTCGTACCCCAAAGCAGCAAATGCGTCCGGTGCGGAACTATACTTCTTTTTATATGCGGCAACGAAACTCTGGACGAGAGGGGACGTGTCCGAAACCGCAAAGTGATCCGAGAAGTAAGCGCCTTCAACCGCGCTACCGCCCACCGGAATCAACGAAGAACCATCCCAACCGTCCCCACCGGCTAACGCCGCTTTGATCCCAAACTGTCGGGCTTGCTTCGCAATCAATGCTGCCTCGGGGTAGTAACCGGTGATGATGATTACATCCGGGTTAGCTGCCTTGATCGCTGTCAGTTGGGCTCGAAAGTCTTTATCGTCTGAGCTGTAGCTCTGCTCCTTCACAATCTCACCACCGTTTTTCTCGAAGTACTCCTTGGCGATCTTGGTGAGACCAACGCTGTAGTCCTGTTTCACATCGGTCATGAAAGCGATCTTCTTTTTCTGCAGCGTTTCCAGCACAAAGCGAGCAATCACGACTGCCTGGAAATCGTCAGTAAAGCAGACTCGGAAAACGTAGTCGCCAGTCTGGGTAACCGCTGGATTGGTCGCCGCTGTCGCAATCAGCGGAACTTTCGAGGCTTGAGCAATCGGTGCCGCCTCGAGCGTCTTGGAAGAAGCAACCTCGCCGATCAATGCAACCACGTGATCTTCGGAGATCAGCTTCTTTACGATTGTGGTGGTCTGCCCCTGTTTCGTCTGATTGTCTTCGAGCGTGAGCTCGATCTTCTTACCGAGCACTCCACCCGAGTTATTGACCTCTTCCAGGGCCATTTGGACACCATTGTTTTGCGAGATACCAAAGCTTGCATTACCGCCGGTAAGCGACCCGAACTCACCGATTTTGATCGTATCCTGCGCCAGAACCGTGGAGCCCGCGCTTAACGACACCCAAAACAGGAGGAACAGCAGACGTTTCATGACCGGCGATATAACCAATCATCCGATAAACTGCAATCATTCTCGCCTTAGGCTCGAATGAGATGACCAATATCCGATAGCCAATAGCCGAGCGTCGTTATGCTTGTGCTCGGGCCAACGCAGACGCGCCCTACCGTCATTTCCGGCTAAGCCTCGAATGAAATGGCAAATAGCAAATATTGGATTTCGGCTTGTACGTTCCGCAACCGCCCGTAGGGGGTATTTTCGCCTCCCGGGCCGAGCATCTCGGCTATAGGCTATCGGATATTGGTCATCTCATTCGAGCCTAAGGCGAGAATGACTATGCCGCCTGAGCCTGCTCCGTCGTATCGACGGTCTCTCCCTCGACGTCTTCACCTACGGCGTAACGAGTGAAGCGTCGTATCACAATATTCTCGCCCAACTCGGAGATTTTGGCAGAAACCAAATCTCGAATCGATTGGTCGGGATTCTTGATAAATGCTTGGTCAAGTAAACAGACGGTACCGAAAAACTTGTCCAGTTTTCCCTCTACAATCTTCTCGACCACGTTCGCCGGTTTGCCTTTGACCTGCGCCCGATAAATTTCTCGTTCACGCTCGATGATACCGGACGGCACTTGATCACGGCTTACGTAAACAGGATGGGCCGCTGCAATGTGCAAAGTAATATCCTTTACGAACTCTCGGAAAACCTCGTTCTTAGCGACGAAATCGGTCTCGCAATTGACTTCTACCAGCACGCCCACCTTGCCCTGCAGATGGATGTACGAAGCCACGATTCCTTCTTTTGCCGAGCGAGAAGCCTTTTTCGAGGCGCTGGCAATTCCTTTTTTGCGTAACAGGTCTTCCGCCTTTTCCAGGTCGCCGTCGGTCTCGACGAGCGCGTTCTTGCAATCCATCATGCCGGCGTTGGTCTTTTCGCGTAGCTGTTTAACAAGCGCAGGATTTACTTCAGCCATAGATCAAAAAAACGTTTCCGACCCGATGAGCCAGAAACGAGAGGTTGAATTTACTCAGCGACTGCAGCTAACCCAACCGCGCTTTGTTTATTCCCTTCGTGGGTAGCGGTATAAATAGCGTCTACTAGCTTCTGCAGAATCACGCGGATAGCTCGAATCGCATCATCATTACCGGCAATTGGATAAGTGACCAAATCAGGATCCGCATTAGTGTCGGTAACGGCGACGGTGGGGATCTTCAATCGTCGAGCTTCGGCCACCGCGATCGCCTCGCGAGTGGTATCAATTATCACCAGTGCATCAGGGAGTCGCTCCATGGTTCGAATGCCTTCCAGGTTACGGCGAAGCTTCTCAGCCTCCCGGCGAAGCGCGGAGAGTTCCTGTTTTCCCATTTGAGAATATTCGGGGGATTTTTCGATCTGCTCGAGATAGCTCAATCGCCCGACGCTCTTGCGAATCGTGGTCAAATTCGTCAAAGTACCGCCCAACCATCGCTGGTTCACATAAAGTTGCCCGCAGGCCTGTGCAGCCTCTTTCACTGCCTCTTGGGCCTGCTTCTTGCATCCGATGAAAAGCACCTTTCCGCCGTTGCGAGCAACATTGGCCAGGAAATCGGTTGCCTCCTGCAGTTGCTTTACGGTTTCGGACAAATTGATGATGTAGATGGAATTGCGTTTCTCGAAAATGAACGGCTTCATTTTCGGATTCCACCGTTTCGTCTGGTGCCCAAAATGAACGCCTGCTTCCAGGAGTTCGGTCATTAATTCCATCGAAGACATATCTATTATTTAGACAACGCTTTTTGCGTTCCGGCTAGAGTCGGTGACTATGCTGCAGCCTCCTCGGATGCGCAAGCGAAGAATTTGCCGTTCTGCCCACCTGAATTGGTGTGCGTGCTGCCTCTAAACGTCCGTTTCATCGTGCCAAAAAATGGGCCGCTAATGGATGTCCTCATTGGGTTTCTCCGCATAACGCGCAAACAACCAGAGAACGTCGGAAAGCCTGTTTAAATACCGGATGCTTTCCGGATTAACGTAATCCGCACTGTCGGCCAAGGCCACCACTCTGCGTTCCGCACGACGACAGATAGTGCGAGCAACATCCAATGCCGCCGACTCCAAGTTTTGGCCGGGAGTTGCCCAATGCTGGAATGAGATATGGTGATTTTTCTCGAGGTCATCGACGATGGCAGTGAGCCGATCGACCATCGCCGAATCCACGAGCTCAAATCCATCTTTCTGATATCGCTCACGGTCTTCGTCAGCCACCGCCAGCTCACCCATCAAAACAACCAATTCTTTCTGAACCGCGTAGACCTTCTCCTGAATTATCGCGTGATCTGCCGTTGCTCGAAACAATCCCAGCGCGGCATTTAACTCGTCGACCGCACCGTAAGCCTCCACCCGGCGATGCATTTTAGGAACCCGTCGCCCGTACATCAGCGCCGTTTCACCAGCATCTCCAGTTTTCGTAGCAATCGACATTCGAACTACAGGTTCGCCGCTTTGGATCCCCCGTTAACTGTTCTTTGCTTACGGCCTTCTTTGGCGGACGCGCAGGAGCGCGTCCGCACTAAAATCAACCGACCGCCGGTTCCGTCTCTTCAGCCAGTGGCTCAACTTGAGGTTCCGCCGTTTCTACCGTGCGGATGCTCCGGTGACCTAGGAATCCGGTTCCCGCCGGGATCAGATGTCCCATGATCACGTTCTCCTTGAATCCACGGAGAAAATCAATCTTGCCGAGCGTAGCCGCTTCCGTGAGCACCCGGGTTGTATCCTGGAACGAAGCCGCCGAGATAAAACTATCTGTCTCCAGGGATGCTTTCGTGATACCGAGAAGCACTGGAACCGCTTCTGCCGGTTTACCACCTTGCTCGGTGACTCGACGATTTTCTTTGTCGAATTCAAGTCGATCAACCTGATCACCCCAGAGCAGCTCACTATCACCAGGTTCGGTAATTTTCACCTTCCGCAGCATCTGGCGAACAATGATCTCGACATGCTTATCGTTGATCTCAACGCCCTGGAGCCGGTAGACCTCCTGCACCTCATTGACCAAATGTTCCTGCAAGTCTTGTGGTCCGCAGACATCCAGGATTTCATGCGGTACAATTGGACCTTCGGTGAGTTGGGAACCCTTCTTCACAAAGTCTCCCTTGAAGACGATGATGTGTTTATTGAGCGGGATAAGATGCTCTTCTTCCTGGCCGCTGGCTGCGTCGCGCAGGATAAGCCGCCGCTTTCCGCGAACCGTACCGCCAAACTCGACCAGACCATCGATCTTTGCAATTTCGGCCGCATCTTTCGGACGACGAGCCTCGAAGAGTTCGGCAACCCGTGGCAAACCGCCGGTAATATCCTTGGTCTTTGCAATCTTTCGCGGCGTCTTAGCCAGCAGCGTACCGGCCGGAATTTTGTTCCCGTCTTGAACCACGACGTGTGCACCGGCCGGAATTGCGTAACTCGCAATTTCCTTTTTGGCTTCATCCAAGATGACGATCTGCGGGTGCAGATCTTCCTTATGCTCGATGACAACCGTTCCCATCACTCCCGTAGCCTCGTCGATCTCCCGCTTCACGGTAACACCCGGAATCATGTCGCGAAATTCGACTCGACCGGTTTTCTCTGTCAGGATCGGAACATTGTAAGGATCCCATTGGACAAACGTCTCAGCCTTCTTCACCTGACCACCGTCGCCGACCGAGATTACTGATCCGACTACGACATTGTAACGCTCCAGCTCGCGACCATCCTTGGCATGGACCGAAACTGAACCGTTCTTGTTCAGCGCGATGTAGTTCCCGTCGACCGACTGCACGACGCGGAGGTCGTTGAACCGGGCTTCTCCATCGTTCTTCGCTTTGATGATCGGTTGTTTGAAGAGCTGTGTCGCCGTACCACCAATATGGAAAGTACGCATCGTCAACTGCGTGCCCGGTTCGCCAATACTTTGCGCCGCAATGATTCCTACGGCTTCGCCGAGTTTCACCATTCGCCCAGTCGCAAGATTACGCCCGTAGCAGTGGGCACAAACACCTCGCTTCGACTCACAGGTTAACACCGAACGGATTTTGAGATACTCAACTCCGATCGACATAAGAGCCTGGGCCTGCGGCTCTTCGATCAATTGATTACTCTTGATGATCGTGTCTTTGGTAACCGGATTGTTGATCGTTTCGCAGCTTACCCGGCCGACGATCCGTGTCGCCAGATCAACCACTTCGTCATCTCCTTCGTAGATCGGGCGCACGACGATGCCATTTGCGGTGCCGCAATCTGGCTCGACGATGATCACATCCTGGGCTGCATCGACCAGTTTCCGGGTCAGATACCCTGAGTCCGCTGTTTTCAGCGCGGTGTCAGCCAAGCCTTTGCGGGCGCCGTGAGTCGAGATAAAATATTCGAGCACACTCAACCCTTCGCGGAAGTTGGAAGTAATTGGCCGCTCGATAATTTCGCCCGACGGTTTTGCCATCAGACCGCGCATCCCGGCGAGTTGCTTTATCTGTTGGCGGTTGCCCCGGGCGCCGGAGTCCTGCATCAGGTACACCGGGTTAAGTTCCTTACGGCCCTCGTTGTACTCGAGGGTCCGGAACATCACGTTGGAAATTTCTTCACCGGCTTGGGTCCAGATGTCGATGATCTTGTTGTAGCGCTCGCCATCGGTGATGATACCGCTGCGGTACTGCTTCTCCACCAGCGAGATCTGCTTGTAAGCCTTGTCCAGCTCCGTCTTCTTTTCATCCGGGATAATCATATCGGTAATGCCGATCGATACCCCCGCCTTGGTGGCCCAATAAAACCCGAGTTCCTTCAACCGATCCAAAGTTTCGACGGTCTTTTGCTGAGCGGAAACCTGATAGGTGCGCCAGATGATATCACTGAGTTGCTTCTTCGCTGCGACGCGATTGAAAAAGCCCAATTCCCGCGGCCAGATTCCGTTGAAAACCACGCGACCGGCCGTGGTCTCGATCACCTTCAAATCAGAGTTACCAAAGATAGTTTTCTGACCGAAGTCCGGATTTTTGAACCGGATCTTCTCGTGAATTTTCACGGCGCCTTCGCTAAGGGCGTACTCTATTTCTGCCGGCTCGGAGAACAGGCGCAATCGCTCATTTTGTTGTGCGTTCTTACGCGGATTCTGAGTGAGATAGTAACAACCTAGCACGATATCTTGTGACGGCGTCGTGATCGGCTTGCCGCTGGAAGGCGAAAATATGTTGTTCGGCGCAAGCATGAGCAGCCGCGCTTCCATTTGTGCCTCGACCGAGAGCGGCACGTGCACGGCCATTTGATCGCCGTCGAAGTCGGCATTGTACGCCGTACAAACCAACGGATGAATCCGGATAGCTTCTCCTTCCACCAGTAGCGGTTCGAAAGCCTGAATCGATAATCGGTGCAAAGTCGGCGCACGGTTCAATAACACCGGATGCCCTTTGGTCACCTCTTCCAGGATATCCCAGACTTCCGGTGTCTGGCGCTCAATCATCTTCTTGGCGCTCCGGACCGTATGAACATAACCCAGCTCTTTCAGCCGCCGAATGATGAACGGTTCAAACAGAACCAGCGCCATCTTTTTCGGCAAGCCGCACTGATGCAATTTGAGTTCTGGGCCGATGACGATAACCGAACGCCCGGAGTAATCGACTCGCTTACCGAGAAGGTTTTGCCGGAACCGGCCACCCTTGCCTTTAAGCATGTCGCTCAACGACTTGAGCGGACGGTTGCCCGCACCGGTTACGGCGCGACCGTGTCGGCCGTTGTCGAACAGCGCGTCGACCGCTTCTTGGAGCATCCGTTTTTCATTCCGAATAATGACGTCTGGCGTCTTGAGTTGGAGCAGGTTCTTTAGCCGATTGTTACGGTTGATGACCCTTCGATAAAGATCGTTTAAGTCTGAAGTAGCAAACCGTCCACCTTCCAGCGGAACAAGGGGACGAAGATCTGGCGGAATGACCGGCAGTACATCGAGAACCATCCACTCCGGACGCGAATGCGAGTTCATGAAGCCCTGTACGAGCTTGAGCCGTTTTGCGAGTTTTTTGCGAATCTGCTTGCTCTTCGTGTTATTCATCGCCTCCTCAAGCTCAACGTTCAGTTGGCTAAGCTCGATTTGAGACAAGAGAATCTTGATCGCCTCCGCACCCATCCCCGCCACAAAAGTATCGCGATACTGTTCTTGCGCTTCCCGGTACTCCTGTTCATTTAAGAGCTGACACTTCTGGAGCTGCGTCTGACCCGGGTCGATAACGATGTAATCCTCATAGTAGATTACCCGTTCCAACTGCCGTGAACTCATGTCGAGCATCAATCCGATGCGCGAGGGCATGCACTTATAAAACCAGATGTGAGAGACCGGAACCGCCAACTCGATGTGACCCATGCGCTCGCGGCGAACCCGAGACAGAGTGACCTCCACTCCGCATCGATCACAAATAACGCCTTTATGTTTGATCCGTTTGTATTTCCCGCAGGAGCATTCCCAATCGCGCGTCGGACCAAAGATGCGTTCACAAAAAAGACCACCCTTCTCCGGCTTGAATGTCCGATAGTTAATCGTTTCGGGATTCTTGACTTCGCCCTTGCTCCAGGAACGGATGGCGTCATGCGATGCCACACTGATTCCCACTTGGTCGAATCCGACCGAGCGCTCTTCTCCAAAAATTTCGCGAAGATTCGTTTCGTTCATATTTACCGCGGTAAGGGTTGCTGAAAAAGTAAAGACGCTCGGGGACCGCTAACCTCGAAGCCTTTGGTTCGTTTCTTTAAATCTGCGTTACCGGACAACGCTTCGGACAATTCCTCCGGCATTTGCCGGGGAACCTCAACGTTGTTAGATCGGATCGGTTTAGCCACTTCTTGGTCGTAAGATAACTCGTTGATAATCCTCACTATCCTGCGGCCACTTCCAATGGAGCGTCGACGAACGTATGCGGTCGGCCACCCACCTTCACGTCTAACCCAAGGCTTTGCATCTCTTTGATTAGAACGTTGAACGATTCCGGAGTTCCGGCTTCCAGTGAATTGTCGCCTTTGACGATAGATTCGTAAATGCGGGTCCTACCCTGGACATCATCCGATTTTACCGTCAACAACTCCTGCAGCGTGTAAGCCGCGCCATAAGCTTCCAGCGCCCAAACTTCCATCTCACCGAAACGCTGACCGCCGTACTGAGCTTTACCGCCAAGCGGCTGCTGGGTCACCAGAGAGTAGGGTCCAACCGCTCTCGCATGGATCTTGTCAGCGACCAAATGCCCGAGTTTCAGCATATAGATGTAGCCGACGACAACCTGTTGATCGAACTGCTCGCCGGTGCGCCCATCGAAGAGGGTCGATTTTCCATTTTCATTTACCCAGGTGAAACCGTCTACTTTGCGGGCCTCGGTCAGATATTTCCTAACCTCGGGCTCTTCGATCCCGTCAAATACGGGCGTAGCCACTGTAAATCCGAGCGCCTTTGCGGCGACCCCAAGGTGAGTTTCGAGAACCTGACCCACGTTCATGCGGCTTGGTACACCCAATGGATTCAAAACAATTTCCACCGGGGTCCCATCGCTCAAGAACGGCATATCCTCTTCCGGCACGATCTTCGCCACGACACCCTTGTTCCCATGTCTTCCGGCCATCTTATCGCCGACACTGAGCTTCCGCTTACTAGCGATATAGACTTTTACCTGCTTAATGATTCCAGGATCGATATCGTCACCACTCTCGATCCGATCGAGCGAACGATCCTTCTCCAGGTCGAGCTCGGCGAACTTGTGTTCGAATGAGCTGATAATCTCGCGAATTTTGTTGCGGATCGGGCTGGGGTCGATGTCGATGTGGTCGTAAACACCCGCCAACTTGCGCAGCAGCGTCTTGGTAATTTTGCGATTTGCCGGAATGATGATTTCACCGGTTTCTGCGTTCACCACATCCAACGGAATCTTTTCGCCCAGAAGGATATTGGAGAGCGCTTCAGTCAATTCTTCGTGGAGCTCTTCTTTCTTCTTGCGGTAATCTTCCGCGATCTGTTTGGCCTGACGTTTAGTCTCCGCCGGAGTCAACTTTTGCTTCGCGACTTCCTTTCGCGACGAGACTTTGACATCCATGACGATGCCATAGGTTCCAGATGGGACAGTGAGCGACGTGTCTTTGACGTCGGCCGCTTTCTCGCCGAAGATCGCGCGGAGCAAGCGTTCTTCCGGAGCTAACTCCGTTTCACTCTTGGGAGTAATCTTTCCTACCAGGATATCGCCCGGCTTCACTTCGGCTCCCACGCGGATAACTCCGTCCGAACCAAGATTGCGTAATGCCTCCTCGCTGACGTTCGGAATGTCCCGCGTAATCTCTTCCGGTCCGAGCTTGGTATCCCGAGCACCAATCTCGAACTCATCAATGTGAATCGAGGTATAGATGTCCTCCTTCACCACTTTCTCTGAAATCAGAATGGCGTCCTCAAAGTTATACCCATTCCAGGGCATAAAGGCCACGAGGACATTGCGGCCAAGCGCGAGTTCGCCCTCCTCCGTGTTTGGACCGTCGGCAATAACTTGGCCCTTCTTCACCTTTTGGCCTTTTACGACAATCGGCTTCTGGTTGATACAGGTTCCAGCGTTCGAGCGCATGAACTTCCGCAGCTCGTAAATGTAGATGCCCTCGTCCGGACGGCTCAGCGCCTTTTTCTTCATCTCCGGCATTTTGCCGTCGCGGGTCGTTACAATTTGCTCGGCATTTACGGAAGCCACAATGCCGTCGCCCTCCGCAACGATCACCGCTTTCGAGTCACGCGCGACTTTGCCTTCCAAGCCGGTACCAACCAGCGGCGATTCCGAACGAATCAGAGGCACGCCTTGGCGCTGCATATTCGAGCCCATCAAAGCTCGGTTGGCGTCGTCATGCTCCAAAAAGGGGATCAACCCAGCCGCCACCGAAACCAGCTGTTTCGGCGAGATATCCATGTAGTGGATCTTTGACGGTTCCACTTCCAGGAAGTCGCCACGGTAGCGGCAGGAAACTTTCTCATCCAAGAAATTGCCTTTGGCGTCGATGGGAGCATTCGCTTGAGCAACCAAATAATTCTCTTCCCGGTCCGCTGTCAGGTAATCAATTTGGTCGGTAACTCGCCCATCTTGGACGCGCCGATAAGGCGTTTCAATAAAGCCAAACTCGTTGATGCGCGCGAAGGTACTCATCGAGCTAATCAAGCCGATGTTCGGGCCTTCCGGCGTCTCGATCGGACATATTCTTCCGTAATGGGACGGATGCACGTCACGCACTTCGAATCCGGCTCGATCGCGGCTTAGACCGCCTGGCCCAAGCGCAGACAACCGACGCTTGTGCGTCAGTTCCGCCAGCGGATTGGTTTGATCCATGAATTGGCTCAGCTGAGAGCGTCCAAAGAAATCGCGAATAACCGCGCTAAGTGCTTTTGGATTGATCAGTTTCTGCGGAGTCATCCCATCGATATTGACGTCGAAGAGAGTCATTCGCTCTTTGACCAGACGCTCAGTCCGCGCCAGACCGACGCGGCACTGGTTAGCTAACAGCTCTCCCACGGTTCGAACCCGCCGGCTACCGAGGTGATCAATATCGTCCAGGATCCCTTCCCCCTTACGCAGCGTGACCAAGTACTTCATCGCGCCGATGAAATCCTCTTTGGTCAGCGTCCGCTCGGCCAGCTCAACGTCGATTCCGAGTTTCTGGTTGATCTTGTAGCGTCCAACCCGACCCAAATCGTACTTCTTCGGGTCGAAGAATAAACGGCGCAACAAGCCGCGAGCATTGGCCACGGTAGGCGGATCGCCCGGGCGCAAACGACGATAGATATCCTTCAACGCCTCTTCTTCGTCATGAGCCGGATCTTTCTTGATCGACTTGATGATCGTGTCGTCGTCTTTGGTATCGACGACCGAGACTTCATTAATGCCGAGGGTCAGAATCTGCTGAACCGTCGCTTTGGTTAAAGGTTCAAACGCGCGAGCAACCGTGATTTCCCCATCGCGTATATCCTGGATGAGAATCTTCGTGCTGAGCTGTTCCTCCTCGAGATCATTCTTCAGGGCAAGCTTTTCAATGTGATAAAATACCTTGATGATTTCTTCGTCACTGCCATGGCCAATGGCGCGCAGGAACGTTGTCGCCAAAAATTTCCGGCGGCGCTTACGCCGATCGAGATAGATGTAGAGCAGATCGTTCGTATCGAACTGCACTTCCAACCAAGAACCGCGGTCCGGAATGATGCGGAAACTATACAGGACTTTCCCGTTAAGATGGACAGACGATTCAAAGGCAATACCGGGCGAGCGATGCAGTTGGCTCACCACCACTCGCTCGGCTCCGTTGATGACGAAGGTGCCTTGGGGGGTCATGAGCGGGATCTCGCCCATGTAGACCTTCTCTTCTTTAGTGCCCTTCTCGTCGCGCAGTTGGAAGGTTACGTGTAATGGCGCACTGAATGTCTGCCCTTCCCGCTGGCAATCTAATGCCGACATTTTCGGCTCACCGATGTCGTAGCTTACGAAATCGAGCACGACCTTATCGTCGTAACTTTGGATTGGGAAAACCTCCCGAAATACGGCCTGGAGACCTACATTTTTGCGCTTGCTGGGCGGCAAATCCTTTTGCAAAAACTCTACATAAGAATCGAGTTGAACCTCGATCAGGTTTGGTGGCTCTACCGCCTCCTTAATCTTCCCGAAATAAATGCGCTCTGACATACGGATGGTTATTCTGACCGAACCGGCACCGCTTTCTGTAAGGCACCGAGACTAACGTTCCCTCGAGGGTGAAAATAACAAAGGGGAACAGAAATAGCCCCAGATGCGAGGCTTGTCAAATCGGCCTCGCCACAGGAGCTGACTATAAAATTTGATGTTAAACGTGCGAGCGATATCTCGAGTTCCCCGCGGTTAACGAGTCGCTACTATACTGGGCCACAGGCATTTCGCAAGTGAAAACAAAGCCTGGATTGCTCACCAATCCGTAACCTCACGCTCCAGCCTGAGGAGAAGCTCTGCCTCGAACAGTGCCAGGTCGAGGCATCAGACTACGGATTGGTGAGCAATCCAGAATCAAGCGCTATCGCGCGAAGAAGCGACAATTTTAATCTACTTTCGCAAAATTTAGCAGCCTGCCTTATCGCGCAGCGGGCGAGCCGTAGCTCGCGGAGGCAGCCCGTCTATGGCCGGAAGACAGTAGAACCGTTTGCCGGTCGCCAAATTTGCTATTTGGCATACCGCTGAATTCCAAATCCGACGGGCTGCTAGGCTTATTTGACTTCGACTTTCGCCCCAGCGGCTTCAACCTTCTTCTTGATCTCTTCCGCTTCTTCTTTGGTGACTCCTTCTTTAATCGGCTTGGGAGCGCTTTCGACCAAGGCTTTCGCTTCGGCGAGTCCTAAACCGGACACAGCCGCACGGACCTCCTTGATCACCGCGATCTTGTTGCCACCGATTTCTTTGAGGATCACGTCAAAGGTAGTCTTTTCTTCGACTGCCGGTGCGCCAGCGGCGGCGCCACCGCCCGCTACCGGACCAGCCGCGACCGCTACAGGAGCTGCTGCACTGACTCCCCACTTTTCTTCTAGTTTCTTAACCAGATCAGCGATCTCCAAAACGGTCAGGCCGCTAAGCTGCTCAACGATTTGTTCTGTGTTTGCCATTTTATGCTTTTAGGTATCGTCGCGCTCCGAAGCCTCGGGAGCATTTAAGATCCGGCAGCTGCCTGACCCGACGAGGAACCGGTTTGTGTTTTTCATCGTGGCGTGCGGCTTCAAATCACGCCCTGTAAATTTTAATCGCCGTCGTCGAACGGCGGCGGCCGGAACCGGGGCGTTCAGCCCTGGGTGCCTCCCCCTTCGTCTACTTTTGCCTTCAACAATCGAGCAAGCGAAGCGGCCGGCTCGTTCAATGTGGCTACAAGTTTCTGAAGCGGCGACTTCAATACCCCGAGCAACTGCGCCTGCAGAACCGGTTTTGCCGGAAGCTCGGCCAGTGTTTGGATCTGCTCTTTAGAAATTACGGCATGATCCAGCACGCCGACCTTCACCGCGGGACGCTGAAACTCGGAGGAAAAGGTCTTGAGGATTTTGGCCGCCGCGCAGACGTCGCTCTCTCCGGTAACAATCGCGGTCTGCCCCCCTAGCGTATCACCTAGATCGGGGAAACCCACTTCCGCTGCTGCTCTCCGCAAAAAGGTGTTTTTCACCACTTTGCATTCGGCACCGGCACCAGCCAGCCGGTGGCGGAGCTCGGCGAACTCCAATACGTTCATACCGGCGTACTCCGTTACGATCAAAAATGGCGAGGCATTTAGTCGCGCGGAAAGGTCATCAACAATCGTCGTCTTTTCGGGTCTCATGGGTTTTCGTTCTCTATTTTAGATAGACGGACGGATCGACGGGCAGACCCGGAGTCATGGTTGCGCTGACGGTGATAGAATGAACAAACTTACCCTTAGCGTGGGCCGGTCGGGCTTTCACCACCGCGTCAATGACCGCGGTGCCATTCTCGACCAGCGATTGGGGGGCAAAAGAAAATTTTCCCACCGGAACAGCCACATTGCCGTTCTTATCGAGCTTAAACTCAACCCGTCCGGCCTTCACTTCCCTCACCGCTTTGGCAGTGTCGTCGGTGACGGTACCCGTCTTCGGATTTGGCATAAGTCCCCGCGGCCCGAGCACCTTGCCTAATTTACGTACCTCCGCCATGGCGGCCGGGGTTGCGACAGCAACATCAAAATCCTGGAAGCCTTCCTGACATTTCTTGATCAGGTCCTCGAATCCAACATATTCGGCGCCAGCTTCTTTCGCAGCTTCGGCTGCTTGACCCTGTGCAAATACCAGAACTCGTACCTGTTTTCCGCTCCCATGCGGCAAGGGACAGGTACCGCGGACCATCTGGTCGGACTGTTTGGGATCTACCCCCAACTTGAAAGAGAGGGTAACCGTTTGATCGAACTTGGTCGGAGGCAGTTTCTTGAGTGTCTCAACTGCGTCCGGCAAGGAATAGGCCTTGTCCGGCTGAATCAGCTCAAGACAGGCTCGATAGCGTTTACTGCGATGCGTTGTTTTCATTTTTTTGGCAGTGTTGACGGTCTCCATTAGAGGAAACCTCCTGCGTCGTTTCCGATAGGGACGCTCCCGCGCGTCCGGTTCGGAGCTACCGTTTAGTCTACTACATCAATTCCCATCTGCCGCGCGGTGCCGACCAGCGTGCGGTACGCCGCTTCCTCGGAGTTCGCGTTCATATCCTTCATCTTTACCTTCACGATGTCCATGACCTCTTTCCTGGTCAATTTCCCAACTTTTGCTTTGTTCGGCTCCTTCGAACCAGCTGCAATATTCGCCGCTTTTTTCAAAAGAATGGCCGCTGGCGGTGCTTTGGTGATGAACGTAAAGGACTTATCTTTATAGACGGTGATCACTACCGGCAGAATATCGCCAGCCTGTTTCTGCGTAGCGGCGTTAAATTCCTTGCAGAAGGCCATAATGTTCACACCGTTCTGGCCGAGCGCAGGACCTACCGGCGGCGCCGGATTGGCCTGACCAGCCGGAATCTGCAGCTTGATCGTTGCAACAACTTCTTTTGCCATATCTTATCGTTGAACCGCCCTTAAAACACGGTCCAGGTTAGCTTCTTTCTACCTGCCAATACTCCAGTTCGACCGGTGTGGAACGTCCGAAAATACTGACGGAGACGCGCAACTTGCCCCGGTCTGGATCAATTTCTTCAACGACTCCACTTTGATTCTGGAACGGCCCATCGGCCACTTTGACCGTCT
Organism: Chthoniobacterales bacterium; assembly: GCA_035601575.1. Taxonomy (GTDB): domain Bacteria; phylum Verrucomicrobiota; class Verrucomicrobiia; order Chthoniobacterales; family JAFAMB01; genus DASTDH01. The sequence continues at coordinate 1,755 of DATNNZ010000213.1, read as the reverse complement.
CGCCGACTTCAAAACTCACCTTTGGTTTAACCTTGTCTTCCCGCTCGCGAATCTGTGCCAGCATGCTTTCCACTTCTTGTGGCCGCATCGGTACTGGACGATCCTTGGTTCCAGCAAAACCCAATACTCCGGGAGTTTCGCGGATAAAATACCAAGTGCGGTCTACCAGCTGATTCTGCTTGTCGAGCAGATACATATTCACGATCAAGTATCCCGGGAAAAATTTACGGGTGGTCTCGGTGCGCTTTCCTCGCTTTATTTCCGAGACGCGTTCGGTCGGAATCAAAACTTCGTAAACCAAATCGCCCATTTCCTCTTTCTTGATCCGGCGCGTCAGATTTTCATAAACCTTCTGTTCCTGCCCGGAAAGAACATGCACAACAAACCATTGATCCTTGTCTGGCTCACTACTCATAACGTCACAACCTCACTCATGGCACCAGCCAGCCTACGATGTTAACCATCACAAAGTCCCAAAATGTGATGTAGCCACTCAAAATCACCATCGCGATCAGCACGACCGTGGTCGAATCGATCAGTTCCCGATACCGTTTGGCGCCTTTCTCTTTGGGATCCCAGGGCCAGCTTGCTTTTGCCAGCTCGGCCCGAGACTCGCTAAGGAAGCGAACGATATAGCGGAAAAATCCAAACATCGGAGTAAGAGGAACAGGTCAGGAGGGACTCGAACCCCCAACCAGCGGTTTTGGAGACCGCTGCTCTACCAATTGAGCTACTGACCTATCGTTCATGGCTTAAAAAGAAAGCGGTCCCGCCTAGGCGGGACCCCCTGGTTAAATTGTTCCTATTGTTCCTCGACAACAGCCTCTTAGTCAAGAATGTCGCCGACGCGGCCAGCACCTACGGTGCGACCACCTTCGCGGATTGCGAATCGAATTGTCTTTTCCATCGCAATCGGCGTGATCAGCTCCACTTCAATCGAAACGTTATCGCCCGGCATCACCATTTCGACACCTTCAGGAAGCTTGACGGTTCCGGTAACATCGGTCGTTCGGAAGTAAAATTGAGGACGGTAGTTCGAGAAGAACGGCGTATGCCGACCACCCTCTTCCTTACTTAATACATAGACTTCCGCTTTGAACTTTTTGTGCGGCTTAATGGAGCCCGGTTTAGCTACCACCTGTCCACGCTCGACATCCTCTTTCTTCACACCTCGCAAAAGGACTCCCACGTTGTCGCCCGCTCGCGCCTCGTCAAGCAGCTTACGGAACATTTCAATATCGGTAACGGTTGTCTTTTGCGTCGGACGAATTCCGACAATTTCGACTTCCTCCATTTTCTTGAGGATTCCCCGCTCGACTCGTCCGGTGACCACGGTACCACGACCTTCAATGTTGAAGACGTCCTCGATCGGCATCAGGAATGGTTGGTCGATTGGCCGCTCCGGCAGCGGGATGTACTCATCAACCGCGGCCATGAGTTGGAAGATGTTCTCCTTGTATTTCGGATCGCCTTCCAACGCCTTGAGCGCGCTGCCTTTGACGATTGGGATCGTGTCACCCGGGAATTCGTATTGCGACAACAGATCGCGTACTTCCATTTCGACCAGATCGAGCAATTCCGGATCATCGACCATGTCGCACTTGTTCAGGAACACAACGATCGACGGCACACCAACCTGACGAGCCAGAAGGATGTGTTCACGGGTTTGCGGCATCGGGCCGTCAGCAGCGGAGACCACAAGGATCGCGCCGTCCATCTGCGCGGCACCAGTGATCATGTTTTTGACGTAATCGG
>DATNNZ010000212.1:0-3850 GCA_035601575.1 Chthoniobacterales bacterium | reverse complement strand
AGCCAGTTCAGCCGCGGCGACCTGATTTGGAGTACCGAGAGACAGACGTTTTTCTTTGCCAGCATAACAAAGGTAAACCGCGTAATTGTCTGAGACGCTCTTTGATCCGTCCGCACGTTGGACCTCGGGTTTATAAATTTTGTCGAGCCAATACCGTTTGGAATGCTTGGTAAGCGGGAATTTCTGCATTTTGATTTGTTATCGGGTTTGTTATCGGTTTTTTCGATTCGTTCGTGTCCGCATTTGTGCGGATACTCTTATCGTTTAATTGGCTGATGTCCAAGAAGATAAAAGCCAAAAAGGGCGGATTTATGCGGACATGTTTAAACAGTATTTTCTATGACTTCGGATCATAGGGTTGCAGGTTCGAGCCCTGCCGGGTGCATGCCTCAGCATCAATAACTTACGCCGCGACCAGGAAGCTCGCTGCTGGAGTGACTCGGCCACTTCTCGGCCATTCTTGAAAAGTCAATCCTGCTCGAAGAATTAAAACGCGATCGAGCGTCAGTCCAGTCGCCCTGGGTAAAACAACTGCGCCTGTAAGCCAGCGGATGAGAGCAAACGATCGAGCGCTTTCAGCATCGACGGGTCGTCGTCAAGGAGGCAGACTGAACCGGCGACAGCAGGCGGGACAGAAGATGAGTTAACGTCCATGTTTTCAGGGTCCAAGTTTTGATGCCCGTTTCCAGGCCGTATTTTCCGAACGATATTGCGGTAGACCGATGCCGGATCTAGATGCCTTTCGTCCAGCGCCCTTGCGCGCTCCTCCGCTCGGACTCAATTCTGAGACCAAAAGGATTCGATCCCGTACTACTCGATTTCGACAGCGAGAACCGCGATAAATCCAGCTTCCAAAGTTTTTACCCCGAGGCGCAAAAGATTGATATTCATGCTCCCGATTCGCTGGATAGGGTTTTCCATTTCCTTGAAAAACCCGGCACGATCTTGATTGCGGACCAAGGAGCGGGCTCGGGCGCAGAAACGTTTTCCTGGTTCGACCGCACCGCGGAAATCGTGCGCGAATTCGCGAATGTAATCTCGATTGGCATTGTGACTAAGGATCCCGGCTCGGTTGAATCCGTGCTCACCTGGGCATATCACCTCGGCGACCGTGTCCGGTATCTGATCGTGCTCAACGAGCTCGTGCGGGGCACCGGTTTCGACGCCTGGTGCACGGCGCCCCAAGTAAATGAATTTATTGCTGCCGCTCAGCCTTCAGTCATCGCGTTCCAAAACAGGAATCCTGATTTTGAAGATATGTTGCGAGCAAATCACCTGACACTGGAAAAAGTGATTAGTAGGCATCACTCGATCAGCTGGTTCCATTCGCTGACTCGAATCGTCCAGGCACGGCGTTATCAGCAAGAGGCGTACAATGCCTTCGAGTCGGCTTCGCACGTTCTCTTGCCGGCTGACAAGACGGAAATGGCCGCGGCGTGAGCATGGACATCTACGATGAGTTGGAGCAACTCGTGCCGCAGGAACGCAAGGAAGCATTTCTGCGCTTATCCAGACAACTGAAAGAATTCGGTGATCATAACCCAGAGCTCTTGCGCATAGTCGAGGCAATGGGGTTCCTAAGCCTGTATACCGAGCACCTTCCGCAACGACTCACCGCCAGTATTGTTGCGGCTCGAGCTCAACTAACAGCCGAGCTAAAAGCCTTGCACGCAGCGCAGCTCAACAGCCTAGCTGGTGCCAATGACCAGTTGCAGAAGCATATCGCAGCCCTCCATGACGCGGGCCAGAACGCGCAATCTCTGGCCATGCAACTCAGCTTTCCGGATGCCGACCAGATCCGAGCCACAGTAGAAAGCAACGCCCAGACAGCGCAAACGATCGCCAACGCGGCTAGCACTATCAGCCGACGCCTCGCGGTGAACCGGATTTGGCACCTTATTGTTATCGCTGGACTAGGTATCCTCTATTTCGTCGGCGGAGCGTGGTTTGTCTGGAATGATCATCGCAACGTCCAGAAGAGGATCTACGAACACGTAGCGGCCCGGACCAAGGATGCCATAGAGCGCCTCCAGCCCGACTACATCAAACAGCATCTCAGCAATTTGAAAGCACTCCTCGACACCGGCGTGAGCATCTCTGTAGAGCGCGACCACCTTTCCGGCGACATCGTGTTGTTTTTTCAGGGCACCAATGGCGGGTCCCTCTATTATCCACGTTACGTCGACGGCAAGTACGCGATCAACGTGTTGCAATGATGCGAATAGTTGCCCTCGCAGCTCTGGTGATCGCCGCTACGGCCGCTCTCCAGTACACATCGACTCGTGGACTGCCTTACTACTACGATGCCATGATCTTTATCTTGGCTCTCACCGGCGCAGTCCTGCTTGTTGATACGTCTTCCTATTCTCGCTCCAAAAGACCGAGACGGATCGTCAAAGATGGCAGTAGCAAGCATGCCAGAATCATCTACGACTCTCACCAAATTGTTTGTCAGATCGGCCCGTGGAAATGGGCATCGAAGAGTTTTGTACTCACTGGTTCATCACCGGCGACACTGGCGCCGGCAAGACGAGCTCGGGCCTCAATAAGCTCTTGATCTCGCTCACTGAGCATTATCCCGGTTGGGGGGCACTCATACTCGATCCGAAGGGCGTCTATTGGCGCACAGTTCAAACCATGCTGGCGGCTGCCGGCAGACGCGAAGATCTCGCCGTGTTGCGGGTCCGATCACCCCAGGAAACCACACAAGATGATCATCCGCTGCGGTTCAATCTCATCGGTGACAAAAGCGTTCCGTGCAGAACCTACGCGCAACTGATCGTCGACGCTCACGCTGCTCACCGCGCCGGAAGCGCAGCCGGCACTTCCGATTTTTTTAACCAGCGCGCTATGGAACACATCTCAAAGTGCTTTGAACTGATGCGCGCACTTGATCTGCCGTTTAATCTGCGCACTGCATACAATCTCTTGGTCAACAAAGACCATCTGAAAAACACACTAGATACCGTACCGGATCACCCTCGCGCTAGGGAGCTACTGCCTCTGGTACAGCATTTTGAAACTTTCTACTTAAATCTCAAAAGCGAGGGCCAGAGCGAAGGCGAGCTCGGCACCATCGGCAATTTCCTGGCTCCCTACCAACAGCCTGCCGTTGCCGAAGTCTTCTGTTCAGATCAACCCGACACCATTACCATCGATCAAGTCGATCAGGGCAAGAAGATCTGTCTATCAATCAGCGAGGAGTACGCGCACGAACGCAAATACCTATTTTCGATTCTTAAATTACTGTTCTATCAGCATGGCCTTCGGCGCCTCGATCTGAAAGCTCGTGATCCACAGGCGTTCTGGAGCAAAAATCTCCTTGTCATGGTCGGTGAAGAGTTTCAGGACGTTGTGACCTCATCTGTGGGCGGGATGAGCGATTATGCAGTTTCCGGGAAAATTCGTGAAGCGAATGTCGCATTGATTGTTCTGACTCAGAGCTATCTTTCTCTGTTACCACCTCACGCTAACAAGGATCAGGCCAACGTCCTGGTTCTGAACTTGCGCAATCGAATGATCTTCCGGGCGGCTGATGCCGAGTGCGCCAAACAAAGCGCCGAGTTCATCGGTAAGAAAATTGTTAATAGACGCAGTCGCTCGGTTGGCAGCCGGGGAGTCAGTTACTCCTATCAGCAAGCCGAGGACTACAAGTGCCACCCATTCCGGTTGCGCGAGCTACCGCTCTACCGGGCAGTGCTCGTGCGTGCCGGCCGACCCGGTCAATTCAAGAACGTGTCCCTTAAGATGCTCAGAGGAACCGAGATTTGCGGCAAACGAAAAGTTTATGACCGACGAAATCCAGGAAATCGAAAGGTTTATCAAACAGATCGGAGATCTCGGTGAGTCG